>JBOHCK010000056.1:0-24145 GCA_050698755.1 Streptosporangiaceae bacterium
GCGGCCGCGGCCCGCTGCTCGTTGACCTGGACCTCGTCGTACCGCTCGGTCAGCACCTCGGCCTGGGTGTCGAGTTGCGCGAGCGCCGCGGCGGCGGAGGAAAGCCGCCCCTGCTGGGCTCCGAGGGCCGCCTTCTGCTGCTTGACCCGGTTTTCCGCCGAGCTGATCTGCCCGGTGCTCGGCGGATTGGGGTTGCTGTCCAGCCGCCACCGGGCCGGCCCGACGGGCAGGGTCAGCACCGCGAGCAGGCCGCACGCGATGACGACCCGCAGGCTGGTCCGGCCGCGCAGCCGGGCCGCGATCCTTTCCCTCAGGCGATGAGGTCCCCGTGATTTCCTCAATGCCTCAGCACCCCCAGTGTGCCTAGTCCCCAGTTCCCTCGCGTTTCTCTCCCGAGCTTTCGAAGCGATGACGGGCTTTACGGTAATCCCCGGATGTGGTATTGGTCTGGATGCCGCGCGGTGACCACGGAATGTGATCCCGAGCACATTGCACCCAGGACGATGGTCCACACTTATAAGGCACGGCCAGAAACGTCGCTGGCCGCCAGCAGGGAGGACCGGTGGAGGACGCCGACACAGTGCTCAGGCGGGCACCGCTTTTTGATGGCCTCGATGAGGAAGGCGCGCGTGCGCTGCGGCGGCAGATGTCAGAAGTCAAGTTGTCCCGCGGCGAGCACCTGTTCCTCGAGGGCGAGGATGGCGACCGGCTCTACGTGGTGCTGGACGGCAAGATCAAGCTCACCCGCGCGGCCCCCGACGGCCGGGAGAACCTGCTGAGCGTGCTCGGGCCCGGTGAGATGTTCGGCGAGCTCTCGCTGTTCGACCCGCGGCCGCGGACGGCGACGGCGAGCGCCGTCACCGAGGCCGCCCTGGCGGCTCTCGGCCACGACGAGCTGCGGCCGTGGCTGCGGGACCGGCCGGAAGTCTCCCTGCACATGCTGCGGGCACTGGCCAGGCGCCTACGGCGGGCCAACGACGTGACGGCTGACCTCGTCTTCACCGACGTCCCTGGGCGGGTGGCCAAGAACCTGCTCGATCTGGCCGACCGGTTTGGCGAGCAGGAAAGCGACGGCCTGCACGTCCACCATGACCTGACCCAGGAGGAGCTGGCCCAGCTCGTCGGAGCCTCCAGGGAGACGGTCAACAAGGCGCTGGCCGACTTCGCGGCCCGCGGCTGGCTGCAGATCTCTGCTCGCTCCGTGCTCATCCTGAACGCCGAGCGCCTGCGCAACCGCGCTCGCTAAGCCTCGCCGAGGTAGTCCAGCTGGGCGCGGACCGACCATTCGGCGGCGGGCCAGACGGCCCTGTCCACGTCGGTATAGATCATGGCCACGATCTCCGCGGGCGTCCGCGCACCTGCGGCCAGGGCCGACCGGACCTGGTCCAGCCGCTCCGCCCGGTGCGTGAGGTAGTAGTCCAGGGTCCCGATGGGGTCCGCAAGCATCGGGCCGTGCCCGGGCAGGAGCAGCCGGAGATCCATGGCCTCGGCCAGCTCCCGCAAGTGCCCGAGCGTCCGCAGGTAGTCGCCCAGGTTGCCGTCTTGCGCGATGACCGTGGTGCCGCGGCCCAGCACGGTATCCCCGGTGAACAGCGCGCCGTCTGCGGGCAGCAGCAGGCTGACGGAATCCGCGGAGTGACCGGGAGTCTCGATGACCCGCAGATCGCAGCCGGCCGCGGTGACGACGTCGCCGTCGCCGAATCCCTCGGCGCCCAGCCTGCCCGCCGGGTCGGCCGCCTGGATGGGTGCCCCGCTCAGCTCGGCCAGCCGGGCCGCCCCGGCGGAGTGATCGAGGTGCCCGTGCGTCAGCAGGATCCTGGCGATCCTCCGGTCGCCCGCGACCGCCTCGGCGTGCACCCGGCCCAGGTGCTGCTCATCGTCGGGCCCGGGGTCGATCACGACGACCGATGACGAGCCCGGCTCGGCGATGATCCAGGTATTCGTGCCGTCCAGGGTCATCGGCGAGGGATTGGGCGCCAGCAGGCACATGGCCCGCGGTGTCCGGTATCCGTCGATGCTCACAGCGGGTACTTCGTCGCCTGGGGCAGGGCCAGCCACGCCCGCTCCTGCTCGACGACCACCCTGGGCAGCAGCGGGGTGATCACCCGCCGCTGGGCCAGGATGCTGGCGACGTCCTCGTGCCCCGCGAGCTCAGCCAGGGTCACGGCCGTAGGCGGCAGGAGCGTGATATGCCCGGCCCGGGCGGCCTCCAGGGCGTCGGACGGCTTCATCCAGGATCCGGAGACCGACTCCGCCGGCTCGTGGTCAGCGCCGCCCGGCACCGCCGTCACCTGCCCGGGTGGCATGGGCGAGGCGAAGAACCAGGTGTCGAAGCGGCGCGGGGAGAACTCGGGCGTGACCCAGCGGGCCCACGGCGTGAGCAAGTCGGCGCGCAGGACCAGGCCGCGGCGGCTGAGTAGCTCGGCGAGCGAGCAAGACCCGCCGAGGAGGGCGCGCCTGTCGAGCGCCAGCGCCGCGCTCTCTTGCACCAGCTCGGCCGGCGAAGGCCCGGCGAGCAGCACGCCGGACTCCTCGAACGTTTCCCTGACGGCCGCGCAGACCAGGGCGCGCGCGCGTTCGGCCGACGTGTTGAGCCATTCGGCGAACTCGGCTGGTGAGCGGCCCGCCCAGCCGATCTGCACGTCGCCGTCGCGTTCGTCGACGGAGCCGCCGGGGAACACGCAGGCGCCCGGCGCGAATTCCAGCGCATCGGTCCGCCGCAGCAGGAACGCCTCCACGCCGGGGGCCTGGCGCAGCAGGATCACCGTCGCGGCGTCGCGGGGTACCGCGGGCGTCCGGCCCGCCGCCGCGAACTCAAGCGCGCGTTCGGCCAGCCCGCGTGGCACGCCGATCCGCGGCACCGCCGCCTGGGGTTCGTCCATCGGTGCCGGTCAGTCGCGGACTTCGGCGATCAGCTCAACCTCCACAGGCGCGTCAAGCGGCAGCTCGGCCACCCCGACCGCGCTGCGGGCGTGCCTTCCGTCCTCGCCGAACACCTCGATGAGCAGCTCGCTGGCCCCGTTGATCACCTGCGGCTGGCCGTTGAAGCCCGGCGCGCTCGCGACGAACCCGGTGACCTTCACGATGCGGCGGATCTGGTCGAGGCCGCCGGCGGCGCCCGCCGCGGCGGCGAGCGCGTTCAGGGCGCAGGCCCGGGCCAGCCCGGCCGCTTCCGCCGCGCTGACCGCACCGCCCACCTTGCCGGCGGCGAGCAGCTTCCCGTCTACCACTGGCACCTGCCCGGACACGTAGACAAACCCGCTGGTCCGCACCGCCGGCACGTACCCGGCCAGCGGAGTCGCGACCGGTGGCAGCGTGAGCCCCAGCGCGGCCAGCCGTTCGGTCGCGCTGGTCACGACTTCTCCCTCTTCATGTAGGCGACGAGCTGCTCAGGGTTGGGTCCCGGGATCACCGCCACGAGCTCCCACCCGTCGTCACCCCAGTTGTCCAGGATCTGCTTGGTCGCGTGCACGAGCAGCGGCACCGTCACGTACTCCCACTTTGGCATGGACCGACCCTACGCCCCGTCCCGATAGGCCCTTACGCCCCATCCCCGTCGGCCAGCTCGTGGGCCACCTGCCGGAGCTCGGGCGCCATGACGGGCTCCACCTCGGGTACCGGCGGGATGGGCGACTCCTCGAGCTCGGGCACCTTGGGTCCGGAGATGGCCGCCTCCGCCGCCGCCACCTCGGCGTCGCCGAGGTCATCCAGGTCCTCGATGGGCGCGGGCGGCGGGGCGGGCGGTCCGGGCGCCATCTTCTCGAAGAACCTGAGCAGCTCGACCGGGATCGGCATGACCAGGGTGCTGTTCCGCTCGCCCGCCACCTCGACGACGGTCTGGAGCAGCCGGAGCTGGAGCGCGGCCGGGTCGCGCGACATCACGCTGGCGGCGGCGGCGAGCCGCTTGGACGCCTGGTACTCGCCGTCGGCCGTGATGATCCTGGCGCGCCGTTCCCGCTCGGCCTCGGCCTGCCGCGACATGGACCGCTTCATGCCCTCGGGCAGCGACACGTCCTTGATCTCCACCCGCTCGACCAAGATGCCCCACGGCTCGTCGGTCAGCTTGTCGATGACCCTGCGCAGCTCCCTGTTGACCACTTCGCGCTCGGCCAGCAGCTGGTCCATCTCGGACTGGCCGATGATCGACCGCAGCGAGGTCTGCGCCTGCTGGGAGACGGCGAACATGTAGTTCTGCACGTTCACCACGGCCTTGATCGGGTCCACCACGCGGAAGTACACCACCGCGTCCACCCGGACGCTCACGTTGTCCCTCGTGATGCCCTCCTGCGCGGGCACCGCCATGGCGATGATCTGCTTGTTGACCTTCTGCATCCGGTCGCGGATCGGCATGATGACGTGCAAGCCGGGAGGCAGCGGCTCGGGCGAGACCCGCCCGAACCGGTAGACGATGCCTTCCTCGAACTGCTGCACCACCTTGATCGAGCGGGTGGCGGCGATTATTGCGAGTATGACCACGATCACGATGACGGCAATGAGTGCGTCCACCGGGATCACCTCTCTTCCTGGTTACCAGCGTAGTGACTAACGGATCACGCGCCAGCTACCGCTATCGAACCATTAGGTGCCCGCGCGGAGATAGCCTCCGTATCAGAGCACTACCGGAGGAATTATTCGGTCATGACCACCAGGGACACCGACTGGGACGGCGTGCGGCTGCACGTCATCACGGGCAAGGGCGGCACTGGCAAGACCACGGTGGCGGCCGCCATGGCGCTGGCCCTGGCCACGGCGGGCCGCAAGGTCCTGCTGATCGAGGTCGAGGGCAGGCAGGGCCTCGCCAGGCTCTTCGATCGTCCCCCGCTCCCGTACGCGGAGCGGAAGGTCGCGCTCGGCCTGGGCGCGCAGGGGACCGGGCAGGGCGGGGACGTGTACGCGCTCGCGGTCGACCCGGAGGGTGCGCTGCTCGACTACCTGGAGATGTTCTACAACCTGCGCCGCACGGGAAAGGCGCTGACCAGGCTCGGCGTGATGGACTTCGCGACCACCATCGCTCCCGGCCTGTCCGACGTCCTCGTGACGGGGAAGGCCACCGAGGCGACCAGGCGGCGGGTGACCCGCGGCGGCGACCATGTGTACCACGCGGTCGTGATGGATGCCCCGCCGACGGGCCGGATCGGCCGTTTCCTGAACGTCAGCACGGAAGTCTCCGCTCTGGCCAAGGTGGGCCCGATCAAGACGCACGCGGACACGGTGGCCAAGGTGATCAGGTCGCCGCAGACGGCGGTGCACTTCGTCACGACCCTGGAGGAGATGCCGGTGCAGGAGACCCTGGACGGCATCGCCGAGTTGCACGAGCTCACCGGGGGCGCCATTCGCACCGGTGGCATCATCGTGAACATGGCCCGCCCGGCCTTGCTCAGCAGCGCCGACCTGGCGGCGGCCGCCAGCGGATCCCTGGACGTGGCGGAACTCGCCATCGGCCTCAAGGCCGCCGGGATCAGCGACAATCACGGGCTCGCCGCCGACCTCATGACCGAGCTGAGGGAGCACGCGCTCCAGGTGGCCCTGCAGGACAGGGAACGGGACGAACTGCTGACCGTGGGCGCCCCGCACTACGAGCTGCCGATGATCCCCGACGGGATCGACCTGGCGGGCCTGTACCAGCTGGCTGACGCGCTCAGGCAGCAAGGGGCGGCGTAACCATGGCCCCGGTGAGGCTCGACATGGACCGGATCATCGACGACCGCCGGACCAGGATCATCGTCTGCTGCGGCTCCGGCGGCGTCGGCAAGACCACGGCCGCGGCGGCGATCGGCCTGCGCGCCGCCGAGCGCGGGCGGCACACCTGCGTGCTGACCGTCGACCCGGCCCGGCGCCTGGCCCAGTCGATGGGCCTGACCTCGCTCGACAACACCCCGCGCCAGGTGGACGGCGTCGACACCTCCGGCGGCGGCAGCCTGCACGCGATGATGCTAGACATGAAGCGGACCTTCGACGAGATCGTGGAGGCTCACGCCGACCCGGACCGCGCCGCTCAGATCCTGGCCAATCCGTTCTACCAGTCGCTGTCGTCCAGCTTCGCCGGGACGCAGGAATACATGGCCATGGAGAAGCTCGGCCAGCTCAGGCACGCGGACGAGTGGGACCTCATCGTGGTCGACACCCCGCCGAGCCGGTCCGCCCTGGATTTCCTCGACGCTCCGCAGCGGCTTGGCCGGTTCCTCGACGGCAGGCTGATCCGGGTGCTGACGGTCCCGGCGAAGGCCGGGCTGTCGTACATGAAGGTGCTGAACACCGGGCTCGCCATGATCACCGGCACGCTGACCAAGATCCTCGGCACGCAGGTGCTGAGGGACGCGCAGACGTTCGTCACCGCGCTTGACACCATGTTCGGCGGATTCCGCGAGCGGGCCGAGTGGACCTACCGGCTCCTGCAGGCCCCGGGAACCGCGTTCCTCGTCATCGCCGCTCCGGAACCGGACGCGCTGCGGGAGGCGTCGTACTTCATCGAGCGCCTCGATTCCGAGCGCATGCCGCTGGCCGGGCTCATCCTGAACCGGGTGCACACCTCGCCGGCGGAGCGGCTGAGCGCCGCGCGCAGCCTGGCCGCCGCCGAGACGCTGGAGATGCGCGACCGGCCGAACGGCGAACCCGTGACGGGTCCGCAGCGCTACGCGATAGCCGCCGCAGCACTGCGGATGCACGCGGAGCGGATGCACCTCGGAAAGCGGGAGCGACGGCTCGCCGAGCACTTCACGTCGGCGCACCCGGCCATCCCGGTCGCCGAGGTAGGCGCCCAGCCAGAGGACGTTCACGACCTCGACGGGCTCCGCGTGATCGCCGCGATGCTGTCCGGGCAGGCTTCGTGAGCGGGCCAGCCGGTCAGGATCTGGATAATCGGGCTGAGTTAACCGGCGCGAGGCCGGTGGGCCGCTACGTGGTCAGCTCTGCGTGGTCAGCTGGCGACGAGCTCGTCGATGGACTGCCGCTCGTATTCATCGCGGGCGCGCTCAAGCAGGTCGCGCCAGGAGGTTACTTCGGGCCTGCGGCGCAGCAGCGCACGCCGTTCCCGCTCGGTCATCCCGCCCCAGACGCCGAATTCGATTCCGTTGTCGAGCGCATCCGCAAGGCACTCCGTGCGCACCGGGCAGCCTCGGCAGATCAGCTTGGCGCGATTCTGCGCTGCCCCCTGGACGAACAGCTCGTCCGGGTCGGTTCCCTTGCATGCGGCGCGTGTGGTCCAGTCAGTGATCCACATGTGCCCACTCCTCTTGATCGTCGAGCACGAGCGCTCAGACGGCCGTCTCGATAGGTTGCGATCTCCGGGCTGGCGCGTGCGGTCGCACCGCCACGGTTATCTGTTCGTGATCCAGCAACTTACGGAAGTCCGGACGTGCTGCCAAGACCCCGGCATGGCCATTTACCAAATAGTCCTGATGGGCTATATACAGCGGACCAGTAGTTACTCACCGGCACCAAACGTGCCCCAGTGGTGACTCAGGCACACTAGGCACTTCCCTACGGGTTACGACCTGGAGTCCGATTCCCCGCGGCAGAAGGCCCTGGCTACTGGGCAACGCGGCGTACCCTAGGTCGCGTGCAGCGCGGAGAGACGTTCTTCACCCGGACCGGGGTGGTCGGACTCCTGATCGTCTTCGCGGCCGTCGCCGGGGTACTGGCCGCGGCCATCGTGGTTCCGCTCGTAGCGGCGACCGGAGTCCTGGTCAGGAACGAGGCCGACAAGTTCACCACGCTGTCGCTGGACGCCCAGGGTCTCCCGCAGCGGTCGGAGATCCTGGACCGGGACGGCAACCTGCTCGCTTACGTATACGGCGTGGACATGCCGTACTACACCAGCACCACCAGTGCCAGCGTGATCCAGTACTACGGCTGGGACAGGCAGCCGGTCAGCTACGGCCAGATCGGCCAGAACATGCTCAACGCGATCGTGGCCATCGAGGACTCCAGGTACTGGGAGCACGGGGCGATCGACCTGCGCGGGACCATCCGCGCCGCGCTCAACGACATCGAGCACAAGCCCGTCCAGGGTGGCTCCACCATCGCCCAGCAGTACGTGAAGAACGTCCTCCTGCTGACCGCCGAGATGGCGGCCAACACCCAGGCCGAGCAGGCGGCGGACGCCGACACGCTGAGCCGCAAGCTGAACGAGCTGCGGATGGCGACCGCGATCGAGCACCAGCAGTCCAAGCAGGACATCCTGGCCGGGTACCTGAACGACGCGTACTTCGGCAACAACGCTTACGGGATCGAGGCCGCGGCCGAGACCTACTTCGGCACCACGGTCTCCAAGCTGACCGTGACCCAGGCCGCCACGCTGGCCGGGATCGTGGAGAACCCCTCGAAGTACGACCCCATCGAGAATCCCGGCCAGGCCTTCCTGCGGCGCAACACGGTGCTGGCCCGCATGGCGCAGACCGACAACGGCCTGACCGCGGCGCAGGCCGCGGCTGCCGAGGCTCAGCCGCTCGGGCTGCACGTCTCGGTCCCGCAGAGCGGCTGCGAGTCCGCCTCCGTCGGCTCGGCCGGCTTCTTCTGCGAATACGTGGAAGAGGTATTCCTGCACGATCCGGCCTACGGTGCCACCCCCATGGCCCGGGCCAAGCTGCTGTCCACGGGCGGACTGGAGATCTACACCACCCTGGACCCGCAGGACCAGCGGGCCGCGAACAACGCGGTGAACTACGTCGAGCCCGGCAACAGCCACTATTACAACCCTGGCCGCAACGCGGACACCGAGGCGGTGGTCCAGCCCGGCACCGGGCAGGTCCGGGCCATCGCCGAGAACAGCCCGTACGGCACCGGCCGCGGCCAGACCGAGATCGACTACGCGGTGAACACGGCGTACGGGGGCAGTGCCGGGGTCCAGACAGGATCGTCTTCGAAGCTGTTCACGCTGATCACCGCCCTGAAGCAGGGCGTACCCTTCGGCTTCAGCCTGCACGTGCCCGGCAGCACGACCATCCGCGGGTACACCAACTGCCAGGGCGGACCCGCCGGGTTCTACAAGAACATTCCGGGCGCCTATAACGTGACGAACGCCGAGGGCCCGAAGTCCGCGTCCACCCAGACCCTGTACACGGGGACCACCCAGTCGGTCAACGTGTTCTACGCGGAGCTGGAAAAGAAGGTCGGCCTCTGCAACGTGGTGAAGACCGCCGTCAGCCTGGGGATGAGCTGGGCCGACGGCACGCCGCTGCTCAAGGGGGACGGCGGGCTGGCGTCCGCGGACAACTTCCCGGCGTTCACCCTGGGCTCGATCAACGTCTCCCCGCTCTCGATGGCCGCGGCGTACGCCACCGTCGCGGACAGAGGCGTCTACTGCGCCCCCGTCGCGATCGACAAGATCGTCGCGGACAGCGGCGCCCGGCTATCGGTCCCGTCGGCGAACTGCCACCGGGTGCTTTCCTCTACCGTGGCCGACGCGGTCAACTACATCCTGCAGGGCGTCCTGACCACCGGTACGGCGGCGAGCGTCGGCGGCCTGCCCGGGCGCCAGGCAGCGGGCAAGACCGGCACGTCGAACGTGGCGAACGGCTTCGGCACCCCCTACGCCGCCTTCGCCGGCTACACGCCCAGCCTGGTCGGCTACGTCTCGGTGTTCAACCCGATCTCCCCGACCGTCCACGACACCATGGGCGGGTCGGCCAGTTGCTACCGGCTGGAGTACGGCGGCCTGTCCTGCCCCGGTGAGATGTTCGGGACGAACGCGCCCGCGTCCACCTGGCACATGACCTTCGACCACGCCAACCTCGGACCGGTCACCTACTTCGTGCCCGTCCCGGGCAACAGCCCGCTCAACCGCCTCGGGAACGGCCAGTCCGTCCCGCAGCCGAGCAGCGGCAACGGCAACGGCCACGGCCACGGGAACGGAAATGGGAACGGCAACGGTCCGCCCTTCCCGTTCCCGACCGAGCAGCCGACACCGTTCCCGTCCCCGTCATTCGGGTTCTGACCTGCTGGCGCTCTGAGCCAGGGCGGCGTCTCCTGCCTAGCTAGCCTGACAGGCGCCGGCGGACCTCGGCGGCGACCCGGGCTCCGTCGGCCCGGCCCGCGACCCGCGGCGTTACGGTCTTCATGACCTGGCCCATGCCCGGCAGGCCGGCGGCCCCGGTCTCCGCGATCGCCGCGGCCACGAGGGCGGCGAGTTCGTCGTCGCTGAGCTGCGCCGGAAGGTAGCCGGCCAAGACCTCACCCTCGGCCCGCTCGGCCGCCGCCCGGTCGTCGCGCCCGGCCGCCGAGAACGCCTCGGCGGCCTCCCTGCGCTTCCGAGCCTCACGGGTAAGCACCTTCAGGACCTCGTCGTCGGTCAGGTCGCGGGCCGCGGCCCCGGCCACCTCCTCGTTGGTGATCGAGGTCAGCGTCATCCGCAGGGTCCGCATCCGCACCTGGTCACGCGCCCGCATGGCGGCGTTCAGGTCCGCGCGCAGCCGTTCCTTGAGTTCAGCCACGAGGCCCATCCTAGGAAGCCGCCAACCGCGCGTGGCCCTGGCACGCCCGGGGACATGGCACCATGAGTGGGTGCGAATGCGAACGCTGCTCCAGGCCACCGCTGTGGCCAGCGCCGCCGCGATCGGCTACGCGGCGGTCATCGAGCGGAACTGGTTCGCCCTGCGCCGGTACGAGGTACCCGTGCTCCCTCCGGGTGCCCAGCCACTGCGCATCCTGCACATCTCCGACTCGCATCTCACTCCCGGCCGCAAGCGGCTCATGTCGTGGATCAGGTCACTCGACGACCTCAACCCGGACCTGGTAGTGAACACGGGCGATGCGATCGCGCACCCGCAGTCGGTGGAGTATCTCCTTGACGCGCTGGGGCCGCTGCTCGACCGGCCCGGCGTCTTCGTCTTCGGCGCCAACGACCTCTACGCACCGACGCCGAGGAACCCGCTGCGGTACGCCCTCGGACCCAGCAATCGCTGGCACGAGCGGCATGAGCCGAACCTGCCCTGGGAGAAGTTCCGCGACGGGATGATCGCGGCGGGCTGGCTGGACCTGAACAACCAGCGGGGTCAGCTGACCATCGCCGGACTCGACATCGCCCTGGCCGGCGTGCACGACCCGCACGTCATGCGAGACCGCTACGAGCGCGTGGCGGGGCCCGCGGATCCGGCCGCCGATGTTCGCATCGGCGTCATGCACTCTCCCGAGCCGCGGGTGCTCGACCGGTTCACCGCGGACGGCTACGACCTCCTGCTCGCCGGGCACACCCATGGCGGCCAGCTGTGCCTGCCGTGGTACGGGACCCTGGTGACCAACTGCGGGCTGGATCGCCAGCGGGCCCGCGGGCTGCACCGGCATCCGGCCGACGGGCCGGCCTGGCTGCACGTGTCGGCCGGGCTCGGCACCTCGCCGTGGGCGCCGGCCAGGTTCGCATGCCGCCCGGAGGCCAGCCTGCTGACCCTGACGGCCCGCGATTCCGGCTGACCGCAGCCGGGTCCGAACCGATCCCCGCTTCCGCTAGACTGTCTGAGGTCCGCCCGGCCTACAGGCTCGGCATGGGCGGCGGGGTGTAGCGCAGTTTGGCAGCGCGCTTCGTTCGGGACGAAGAGGCCGCCGGTTCAAATCCGGCCACCCCGACCAGGTAGTAGACCATAACGGCGGGCCTGACGGCGAGGGCCAGCCAGAGGCCCGGCCCGAGACGCGCGGCTAACCATCGACGGCCCCGGTACTCCCTCCCACGCTAGACTTGTCGTGGAAGTAATACACATAGTTGTACGGCGGCTTTCCCGGCTCCGGGTCGCAACCTAGCGCGTCATGAGCATTACCTTCCCGGAAGGAGTCATCGTGAGCACCGCGGAAAAGATCACGCAAGTCAGCAGCAATGCGTACATGGCGGTCCTCCTGGTTGTCTTCGTCTTGGGCCCCCTGATTGTCATGCACGGATACCGCGTGTGGTGGGTGGACACGTTCTACGCAGCCTTCGCAGTCGCTACCATCAGCGGCAGCATCGGCCGCTACCGCCTCGTACGGCGGAACAGGAGGGCTGACCCCTCTACGGGCCACTAAGCAGTGTCTCCGCTGAGTCGCATCATCACGTGCGGCCAGATAACTCGACCAGAGCGCGGTGGCAGCGGACTTTTCGAGTAACCTGCACGGCGTTACACTGCCCGCACCGGGGGCAGGGAGGCGTGATGGTTTGGATTGGTGGCCCGCGACGGGACCCAGCAGACCGCCTGGGCCGGGGCCGCCGAGGACTCTACCTGCACGATCCTCCCCCCGGCTATCATCCACCCCAGCCCAAGATGACCATGCAGGACCAGCAACGGATAGCACGTCGGGACTGGATCCTCGAGCACGTCCTCGCGGTGGTCCTGATAATCTCTGCCGCTGCCGTCACCCTGATCATTTGCCTGATCATCGCGACGCATCATTAGCGCGCTACGGCTGCCCCACCACTGGGGTCACCTTGTGGCGTGCCTGGCGCGAGGGGCCATACCGCTGGGTAGCCGCTTACGGTGCCGTCCCGTTCTCGCCGCCACGCTCGCCGGTGGTGTTTGCAGGGGTTTCGTCGCTGCGTGTGCGGGAGTTCGCGGCCGCGCGCTCAGCTCGCTGGATGTAGCCACGACCCGGCCGAGTCCCAAAGGCACGCGGGATTGCAGCCGACCGCCGGGGGATAGACCGATACGGCGCATTTTCATAGGCAGCGATACTGCCGCCTGCAGGGAGGTAAGCGGCGCACCTCGGTGCGCTGGGAGAGTCTAGGGCGTACCGGGCGGAAAGTGACCGCGTCGCTACTTTCCGGCTTCCTGTATCCAGACCGAGACGTGGGCAGGCTCCAGCGCCTCCTGCACCGAACTGGCTAGGTCGGCCCGCACGACGTCCAGGTCGACCGCGTCTTGCAGCCGGGCCGCGAACGCGGCGACGATCCGGTCGGCGTCGTAGCGGGCCCGGTTGAACCGCCGGTCTACGATCTTCTGCACCCGGCGGCGCAGCGGATTGAACAGCGCGGCCGCGGCCAGGGTCGCCACCGCCACCGCCACCGTGCTGTGGCGGGACCGGAGGACCTCGGTGGCCAGGAGCACGATCCCCGCGTACACCCCCACCAGCAGGCCGGTGACGACCGCGTACCCAAGCGTCCGGGAGATGACCCGGTCGATATCGAACAACCGGTACCTCAGCACCGCCACCCCGACGCAGAGCGAGAACACGAACAACCCGGCCAGGTAGCAGGCGCAGCCGATGGCGCTGGGCACGATGGCGATCCCGAAGCCTGCCAGGGCCGCCGCCGACCCGGCCATTAGCCACTTCAGCTGCTGGCGGCGCTCCCCCGACGAGCGCCGCCAGCTGGCCACCTGGCCCGCCAGCGACGCCACCAGGCACACCACGACCAGCAGGATAAACACGGACAGCGCCGCGTTCCACCAGTCTTCGGCCGAGTCGTCGCCGCTCAGCAGGAACAGCTGGCCGGCGGAATTGACCTGCGTGTGGTGGCCGATGATCGCGCCCACCGTGATGGCGGCAGTCCAGGTGGTCCATACCAAGCCAGTACCGGCATAGACCCACAGCACCCACCGCCACCGCGGGGACGGCGGCCGACCGTCGGGGAACAGCAGGAAGACCAGCCCTAGCAGCACGAGCCCCAGCACCGAGCCGGGCTGGGCCAACAGCGCCACCCCGCCCAGCGGCAGCCCGCCATGATGGAGCCGGTAGTCGGCCACCGCGTAATAACTGGCGTCCTTGGTGAGCATGGAGAGGGCCGCCGCGACGAGGATGATCCAGCCGAGCGAGTTACCCGGCTTGCGCCAGGCCACTACGAAACCCACCACGGCGGCCGGGGCCGTGACCCACACCGGCGTCGAGCCGGTGCTGGCGTTCAGGCTCTGATGCGCCAGCCGGGCCAGCGGAACAGCGGCGGCCGCCAGGATCAGCACCAGGCCGCCAAGCACCAGCGCGGCCACGGGCGCGCCCAGGCGCAACTGGCCAGCGCCCCGCGGCGTCACTCCCCCCTGCCTGGACACCCGGTCACCCTCCCTGACGAAGGAGACGCTACGCCCGGAGCGTTCCGGGAACGTTACGGCCCATAGCGCTCTTGAGCCGGAGGGCGTCGCCCATCGTGCCGAGCGGCGGTGCGCCGAGAGCGAGGAGGGCTTCATGGAAACGCCGGAGCGAGAATTCCGCGCCCCAAGCGGCCAGGGCTTCGTCCCGAAGCGACATGATCTCGAGCTTGCCCCACGTGTAGCGTCCGTAGGTGGGGTCGTAGAGCGCCCGCGTCGCTTCGCTCCTGGCGGCCGGGCCGAGCAGGAAGGCGTCGGCCTCGAAGCGCGCCGTGGCGTCGTCTACGGTCATGGTCCCCCGGTGGATGCCGAGGGCGGAGGCGAGCCCGGTCACCCCGACGAGGGAGTCGAGGTAGACGCCGATGGCGAATCGGGGGTCGTCGGCCCGGAAGCCCTGGTCGACCATCAGTTCCTCGGCGTAGTGGGCCCATCCCTCGACGAATGCCTCAGAGAACAGGCTGCGCCTCACGTCCCCGCGGACGAACTGGCGGAGCATCCGGCCGTGGGCGAAGTGACCGGGCGTGACCTCGTGGACCGTGATCGCGGGACCCATGGTGGCGCTGAACACGGCCAGCCATTCATGCTTGGCCTCCTCGTCCCATGACTCGTCGGGCGGGCTGACGTAATAGCGAGCCGGGGCGTCGTCCTCAAAGGGCGCCGTCCAGTACATCATGGCCGCCGCCCAGCGCCGGGACGGCGGAGCCGGGCCGACCTCGCAGCTGCCCCCGGGCGGGGGGAGGAGGTCGTTGTCGATCACGAAGGCCGTGGCCTCGTCGATCGTCTCCCGGGCGGCGGCATAGATCGCCTCTTCACCGGGGTGGTCTCGGAGTAGCTCCCGCACCAGGCGTGACGGCGTCACCCCCGGCGACAAGCGGGTACACGCCTCATGGAGCAGGGCGCGAAGCCGGTCGCGCTCCTGGTCGGCTCGCTCCTCCAGGCGGCCGAGATCGATGGGCATCGACTCCGCCTGCCCGAGGAGACGGGCGAGTGCCCGGCCGCCGAGCGAGCCATCCGGGTTGCCCGAGGCGGCGGCATCCTGGATTCGAGCCAGCAGCCTGCCGTGCGCCCGCAGGGCGGCCACCTCGGCGTCGGTCGCACCCATGATCCCCTCGGTGAGTCCTCTCACCGACTGGGCCAGCGCATCGGCCACCGGCGCCGGAACGGCCTGCAGCGACTCTAGGCTGGCGTCGACTGCCTCGGGCCACTGCGCCAGGTGCGCCTCCCGCGCCCGCTGGCGCTGCGGCTCGGGGGCGTACTCGCGGTCGTAGCAGGACAGGTCCAGGTTCTCGATGTGGGGAAGCGGGTTCCACTGCAAGATGCCGGTCTCGGCCTCGGCGTGGACGGCCTGTTCGGCGGCGAGCAGGTGACTCTCATCGTGGCGGTCGGCCAGGCGTTCGCCCGGCGACGCGGGCCCGACACGCTTCAGGGCCGCCTGGTAGCCGCTGGGCGACAGATCCATGACGACGCCGTCGTAGGTATGGACTCCGGCAAGCTCCCGGATAACCGGGACCTTGACGTCCCACACAGCCTTGAGGCGGCGATCAGCCATAACGGCAGGCTAGTGGCGGTGCCACCGAAACCCCAGCGCCGGGTGGAGGTCGCTGCGCATTGTTCATCCGGACACCCCGGACACAACACCCGCCAGTGCCGGACGGCAGGCATTGGTGGTACTAGGTGGTTGTGGCAACGTGCCCAAATGGACAAGCAGGTTGCCACAACCATTGAGTGCCAGAGCACCCGTGAGGGCCGGGGACGGGTGGGCTAGCCCCCCGTGATCTGCTTGCGGGCGCCGCTGGCGATGCCGATCAGGCCGGTCCGCAGGGTAGGCGCGGGAATCGGCACCGGGGCGGTCCGGGTGGGCGGCGGCTCGGAGCTGGTCAGGCGCAGCGCCAGCTGCGGGCACATGTGCACGGCCTGCTGCGCATCCCGCTCCAGCCAGGCCGGCACCGGGATGTTGAGGATGACCGGGTAGCCCTGCGCGTCCAGGTGGATCATCTCGGGGATGAGGTGAGCGCAGAGCCCGTGACCGTGGCACCGCGTCCAGTCCACGACGAGCCGCTGGCGCGCCTCCTGCTCGGGGCCGGCGGGCAGCGGCAGCACCCCGCGGACGGGGCGCCCGCAGGAGGAATGGAACACGTGAGCCGCGAGGTCTTCGGTGAACACGTCCAGCGCGGACAGCACGAACCTGGTCACGCCGTCGGGATGCGAGCAGGCTCCCCGCCCGGCGACGCCTGCCGCGGATCTCCTGGCCAGGTCGAGCGCCTCGATTCCGCCCGATCCGTCGATGAGCGCGGCCAGGGCGCGCGCGATGGCGGGTAGGCCCAGCTTGCAGGGACCGCACTGACCCGCCGACTCGCCGGCCAGGTAGCTCGCCACCCGGGACACCTCGCCCAGCGGGCACGTCCCGTCGCCGAGGGGCAGCACGACGCCCGCCCCCAGCATGCCGCCGACCGCGGCCAGACCCTCACGCGAGACCGGCGCCGCGTAAGCCGTCCCGGCGGGCAGCCACATGCCGTGATAGCCGCCGACCAGAACGCCGTCACCCGCGGCAGCCTGGCAGATGTCGAGCACCGCGGCGAGCGGGATGCCCGTGGGCACCTCTACCACGGCGGGGTGCGCGGCGGACCCGCCCACGCTGAGCAGGATCGTCCCGGGCTCCTCGGGTGCGCCGACCGCGGCGAACCGGTTGGGCCCGAGCAGGGCGAGCACGGCGACCTGGGCGAAGGTCGCGGCGTTCGACAGCAGGGTGGGCAGGTCGTCCACGCCGACATCGCTGGCCAGGATCTTCCGGCCCGGGGGTACGGGGCGCTTGCCGTTGATGCCGCGGATGAGGGCGCCCGACTCGCCGGAGATGAACCGATCGGGTACCTGCACGACCCTGGCCATCTTCCGCAGGCTGGACTCCGCCGCGATGGCCGCCTCGATGGACCTGTTGGCCAGTTCGTCACCCGCGACCCCGACGACGATCTCCTCCGCGCCGAGGGCCTCGGCCACGAGGGCCGCGCCGCTGAGGATGAGGTAGGGCGAGCGGATCATGAGCATCTTGTCCTTGGCGCTGCCCGGCTCGCCCTCGGTGGCGTTGATGACCACGACCGTCGGGGAACCGCTCGCCTCGGCGGCCTCGACCACCGCCCGCAGCTTGCGCGCGAACGGGAACGCCGCGCCGCCCTGGCCGCGCAGGTCGACCTGCTCGGCCAGGCAGATCAGCTCCTCGACAGACAGCCTGGGCAGGGGACCGAAGATGTCGCGGTGTGCTTCCAGGTCAAGCCTGGGCAGCCGGTCCAGGCCCGCAGTCAGCCTGGCCGCCCCGATCCTCATGATCGCAGGCGCGCCCACGCCCTCGACCTGGCCTATCGCCACTGGTCACCTCCGGTCGGCCCGGGTACGTCGCGACTTCTCGGGTGTTCGGAATCCGCCCGGCGCGGGCGGCGGGCGGCCCTGGTCCCAGGTCCGGCGGGCGGCCCGGGAGGCACGTCCGGGCGCTCGCTGCGCAGCCTGGGTTCCGAATCGATCCGCGGCAGCGGGCCGGTCCCGGCGCGCGGCATCGGACCGGTGTCCGCGCGAGGCAGCGGGCCCGTCCCCGAGTGGGCCGGCGGGCGCGGCTGCGGCCCGGTGCCGACCCGCGGCATCGGACCCGTATCCGCCCGCCGCATCGGACCCGTGTCCGCCCGCGGCATGGGACCCGTGTCGGCCCGCGGCAGCGGGCCGGTCCCGGCGCGCGGCATCGGGCCCGGGTTGGCGCGAGGCATCGGACCCGGGCCGGGATGAACAGCGGGCCGGGGCATGGGACCGGTGCCTGCCCGGGGCATCGGACCGGTATCCGCCCGCGGCAGCGGGCCCGGGCCGAGCCGCGGCATGGGGCCGGTCGCGGCCCGGGGCATCGGGCCGGTGTGGCCTTCGGCCGGCCGGCTCGGCCGGGCATACGGGTAGGAGGAAACGTCGTCCTGGGGCACGTGCTTCCTCGGCGCGCCCTCGAAGCGCGGCGGGCCGTCGTACCCTGGCTCATACCTCGGCTGCCGCGCCGACGCGCCCGGTACTCCCGGCGCTCCTGGGCCGGTGAGCGCCACCAGGCCGTTTCCGTAGGCCGGAGCGCCCAGCGGCATGAACGCGGGATCCCGGTAAGCCTCGTGGTGAGCCCCCGCCGCGTAGCTCGCCGGCGGGGCGTCCAGCGCGGCGGGGAACGGGCCCGAGATGGCGAAACCGTCACGTGCCGCCGGGGGCACCGACCACGGCTGGGAGCCCAGGGCGCCGGGCAGCGGCTGGATCGTCGCACCCAGTTGCGCATGAGCCAGGCTCAGGGCGGCGGCACGCAACGGCACGGAGCCGGAGCCGCCCGGGGCCTGGTCGGCGCCTGCCGGCGCGCTCAGGGTCCGCTTCGACCGCAGCGATATGGCCAGGAACCTGGTCACGAGGGCCAGGGCCGTAAACGCGATCGCGAATCCGTAAGCCCAGTCGACGTACGGCTTGGCGTCCCGTCCGGCCATGAGCCCGTGCACCACGCCGAGCACGAACGCCGCGTAGGCGGTGTAGTGGATGGCCCGCCAGCGCCACGCCTTGCCGTGCGCCGTGAAGCGCTTACGCAGGATGCTGGTCACCACCAGCAGCAGGATGAGATCCGAGGCGATCGTGCCGAGCCCGATATAGAAGGTCCGGTACGGCGAAAGGAAGGGGATGAACGCGTCAATGGCGTGCACCCGCTGGGCCAGGATCTCGCACACGATATGAATGACCAGGAAGGCCAGCGCTCCGAATGACACGGCCCGGTGTACGGCCTGCGCCATTACCCGGTGCCCGGGCGTCATGAAGATGCGGTCCGTAGCCAGCAGCCCGACGCCCACCGATGCGGTAAGTCCGACCAGCGCGAATACCCCGGCGTAAAAGAGCATGAAATTCTGCGTGGCGGCGTCGGCATCCCGGCCCGGCTCCGTCATGACCAGCGCGAGAACGACCACGATCGAGGCTGTGATCAGGCCCGCCATGACCTTCGGCAGGTGCTCGCCCGCCGGTCCCGCCGCTCCCGAACGCACACCCTGGCGACCGCGAGAACGGCCGCTGGTCGTTGGCACGCTTTAACCCTCCTGTCGAATCAGGACCGACGAGAACTAGCAACGGCAAAGGGAAACGCCGACTGGCATCTGTCAAAAAGATCGGTGAGGCTGGCCCGGTTGGCGGATGGCGCCAACGCACCGCGGCAACGGATCACGTCATCGCGGAGCAGAGACAAGACTGGACCTAAGGCGGCCAGAACCGGAGACCACACGGGCAACCAGGGGTATGGCGATAATCTCGGCAAGTCCTCCTTCGCGCTACCCGCCCTCCATGGCCTGTTATACCGCCCCCGCCCCCCACAGATAGGCCAAACCGGCAAGCTCCCTGCTTACGGAACTGTTCCGGCGAGCGCGGCGTCTCGGCCAAACCGGGCATACCGCAGCGCCCGGCCGCCCGCCGTCACGAGCGCGATGCGAGCTCCGCCGCCACCAGCTCGGCGATCTGCGCGGTGTTCAGCGCCGCGCCCTTGCGCAGGTTGTCGCCGCAGACGAAGAACTCGACCGCCCGGGGATCATCCAGCGACTGGCGGACCCGGCCGACCCAGGACGGGTCGGTGCCGACCGCGTCGACCGGGGTGGGGAACTCCTCCGCCTCGGGATCGTCGGCCACCACGACCCCCGGCGCCGCGCGCAGCACCTCCCACGCCTCCTCGCGGCTGACCGGCCGGGAGAACACGGCGTGCACCGCCACCGAGTGCGTGGTGACGACGGGGACGCGTACGCAGGTGGCCGAGACGCGCAGCGAAGGCAGGCCGAGGATCTTGCGCGTCTCGTTCCGGATCTTCAGCTCCTCCGAGGACCAGCCGTCCGCCTTCAGCGAGCCCGCCCACGGCACCACGTTCATGGCCAGCGGCGCCGGGAACGGGCCGAGATCCCCGACCGCCGAACGCACGTCACCCGCGCGCTGTCCGAGCGACCGCGTGCCCGCCACCTTGTCGAGCTGCGCGTACAGCGTGTCGATCCCCGCCTGCCCGGCCCCCGAGGCCGCCTGGTACGACGCGGCGACGAGCTCGGTGAGCCCGAACGCCGCATGCAGCGCCCCCACGGCCACGATCATCGACAGCGTGGTGCAGTTCGGGTTCGCGATGATGCCCTTCGGCCGGTGCGCGAGCTGTTCAGGGTTGATCTCAGGCACGACCAGCGGCACTTCCGGGTCCATGCGGAACGCCCCCGAGTTGTCGACCGCTACCGCGCCGCGGCCGGCCGCGACCGGCGCCCACACCACGGAGATCTCGTCGGGCACGTCGAACATGGCCACGTCGATGCCGTCGAACGCGTCCCGGCTCAGCGCGATCACCTCGGTCTCGCGCCCCCTGACCGTGAGCCGGCGCCCCGCCGACCGCGGGGAGGCGACCAGCCTGATCTCGCCCCAGATGTCCTGGCGGCTGGACAGCAGGTCAAGCATGACCGTGCCGACCGCCCCGGTGGCGCCGACGACCGCCAGCGCGGGCCTGAACCGGGCGGCCCCGGTGCTCACCGGCCCGTCCCTCCGTACACGACCGCCTCGACCTGCTCGGCGTCCAGCTCGAAGGCCTTGTGCGTCCCGTTGACCGCCACGTCCACGTCGTCCTGGTCGACGATCACCGAAATCCTGATCTCGGACGTGGAGATCATCTCGATGTTCACGCCCGCCTCGGCCAGGGCCGTGAAGAACTTGGCGCTCACGCCCGGGTGCGAGCGCATGCCCGCGCCGATCAGGGAGACCTTCCCGATCCTGTCGTCGTAGAGCAGGGCCTCGAACCCCACGGCGTCCTGCAGCCGCTGCAGCGTGGTCATCGCGCGGTGGCCATCGTCGCGGGGCAGGGTGAACGAGATGTCCGTCCGCCCGGTCGCCACGGCGGAGACGTTCTGCACGATCATGTCGATGTTGATCCCGGCCTCGGCGATGGCCGTGAAGATCCCGGCCGCCTCGCCCACCCGGTCCGGCACGCCCACGACGGTGATCTTCGCCTCGCTCGTGTCGTGCGCCACCCCGGAGATAATGGCCTGCTCCATCCCGGTTACCTCCGATGACCTGTTCATGCTCCCGGTGACCCAGGTGCCTTCCCGGTTGGTGAAGGACGATCGCACGTGGATGGGCACCTCGTACCGCCGCGCGTACTCGACGCAGCGCAGCATCAGCACCTTCGAGCCGCAGGCGGCCATCTCCAGCATCTCCTCGTAGCTGATCCGCGGGATCCGCCTCGCGAACCGCACGATGCGCGGGTCGGCGGTGAAGACGCCGTCCACGTCGGTGTAGATCTCGCACACGTCGGCCGTCAGCGCCGCAGCCAGCGCGACGGCGGTGGTGTCCGACGCGCCGCGGCCCATCGTGGTGACGTCCTTGGTCGTCTGCGACACGCCCTGGAAGCCGGCCACGATCGGGATCGCGCCGTCGGCGAGCGCGCCGGAGATGCGGCCCGGCTTGATGTCGATGATGCGCGCCCGGCCGTGCGCCTCGTCGGTGATCACGCCCGCCTGCGACCCGGTGAACGAGCGCGCCTCGAGGCCGAGGGTGGCGATCGCCATCGCCAGCAGCGCCATCGAGATCCGCTCGCCGGCGGTCAGCAGCATGTCGAGTTCGCGCGCGGGCGGCAGCGGGCTCACCTGGCTCGCCAGGTCCATGAGCTCATCCGTCGAGTCACCCATCGCGGACACGACCACGACCACCTGGTCACCGCCCTTGCGGGTGGCCACGATCCGCTGCGCTACCCGTTTGATGCCATCCGCGTCGGAAACCGAAGAACCGCCGTATTTCTGCACCACGAGCGCCACGGACGCGAGTCTATCCAGGCGGCTCCCCGCCGCCGAAATCTTTCTCGCCGTCCCAGCTGAGCGCCTCCATCGCCCGAACGAGCGTTGGCGGGAGCCCCGTCACTGGATCGTCTGCTCCTCGGCGACGTCCAGGCTGGCGTGCGCGACCACGGCGTGCAGCGCTCGCAGGGCCGCGCCCGCGTGCGTTCCCCAGTGGTTGAAATACGAGTACTGCCACCACCACAGCGCCTCGAGCGACCGCCCGGCCTGGTAGTGCTTGAGCCCGTGGATGAGGTCGGCGGCGATGGCGGCGATGTCGTCGGAGATCCTGAACGGCAGGCACGAGGTGTCCTTGTACGGGTCGAACACCTCGGCGTACTCGTCGCACGCCGCGAGCCTGCGGGCCAGGCCGGTGCGCACCGCGTCAAGGTCCGGGTCGGCGCTCACCCGGGGCTCCCAGTTTCCCGGCAGGATCACGTCGCGGCTGGCCCCCAGCTGCGCGCCCGCGAGGAGGATCTGCGAAACCTCGAGCAGCAGCATCGGCACGGTCGTGTCGCCGCCGCCCCGGGCCAGCGCGTCCACGCCGTCGATGAAGTTCTTGACGTTCGCCGCGATCTGATCCGCAATCGGCCGCCATTCGCCCCCCTGAGCTGGCGGTTCAGACATCAAGCAGTCTCCGTCCTTCGAACGCGCGCCCCAGCGTCACCTCGTCGGCGTACTCCAGGTCGCCCCCGACTGGCAGTCCGCTCGCGGGCCGGGTCACCCGCAAGCCCATCGGCTTGAGCAGCCGAGCAAGGTACGTGGCCGTCGCCTCACCCTCGAGGTTCGGGTCCGTAGCCAGGATCAGCTCCGTCACCACCCCGTCGGACAGCCGCTTCATCAGTTCGGTGATCCGCAGCTCATCCGGTCCAACCCCGTCGATCGGACTTATCGCTCCCCCGAGCACATGATAGCGGCCACGGAACTCGCGGATCCTTTCCACGGCCGCGACATCCTTGGGCTCTTCGACCACGCAGATCACGGTCGCGTCGCGCCGCGGGTCGAGGCAGATCCGGCACTCGTCGGCTTCGGCCACGTTCCCGCAGGTCCGGCAGAACCGTACCTTCTCTGTGACCTCTATCAGCGCAGCCGCGAGCCGCCTGACGTCGGCCTGGTCCGCGGCCAGCAGGTGAAAGGCAATCCGCTGAGCGCCCTTCGGCCCGACTCCCGGCAGGCGCCCGAGTTCATCGATGAGGTTCTGGATGACGCCTTCGTACACGCCAGGTCCCTAGGTTTCCGGGTCGTCGACATCATCCGGATTGTCGTCCTCGTCATCCTCGTATTGACCGGGAGCGCCGATTCCGAGTCCGGACAGGTCGAGCCCGCTCGGCAGGTTGAGGCCGCCTGGCATGCCGAGCCCGCCGGGCAGGCCCGCGCCGGACACGGCCGCCGCGAAGGGTCCCATCTGCTGTTGCTGCAGGGCCTCGGCGGCCCGGTAGGCGTCGCGCACGGCGGCCAGGACGAGGTCGGCGATGGTCCGCGCCGCCTCCTCCGGGTCGGCGGTATCCACCGCGGCCGCCTGGATGGTGATGTCCAGGAGCTCGCCCTGGCCGTTGACGACGGCCTTGACCAGGCCGCCGCCCGCCGTCCCCGCCACCTCGGCGTCGGCGAGCGCCTGCTGGGCACTCATGAGCTGTTCCTGCATCTGCTGCGCTGCCGCGAACAGCTGCTGCATGTCTATCTGCGGTTCCACATCGGCCTCCTACGCAGAGCCTACGACCAGCCCGACCTGATTAAGCCCAATCAGGCCCCCGTGGCTCAGTCCTCGATCTCGCTGATCACCTGGCCGCCCAGCTCACGCTGGATCAGGTCCATCCCGGTAAGTTCCGCCGGCCCGGAAGCAGCGCCGCCTGCCAGGAACTCCTCAGGCGGCAGGTCGTCTGGCATCATCTCGTCCGGCGGCCCGTCGTCCGGCGGCCCGTCGTCAGGCGGCCCGTCGTCCAGCGGCGCTGCGCGCGGTGCGGCGAAGGCCGGCGGGCTGGCAGGCCGGCGGCTCTGGGCGCCTGATGCCGCGTCACCCTCGCCGACCACCCCCTTGACCATGACTTTGAGCCCGAACCCGTTGCTCAGCACCCGCTTGAGGTCGGCGTCGTAGTCACTGGTGCTGAAGCGCTTCAGGTCCCCTTCCTTGGCGAACCGCAGGGTCAGGATCCCGTCCTGGACCGAGACCACGCTGGTGTCGCTGAGCAGGATCCAGGCCACCCGGCGCTCGCGCCTGACCGCCTCCAGGACCGCATCCCAGTTCTTCCGCAGCACCTCAGCCGGGCCCGCGCCGGGCACGGCACCAGCCGGAACCGCAGCGGGCGTGGCCGGGGTGGCCGCCGGGGCCCGGGCCGACCCGCTCGCGGC
>JBOHCK010000057.1:0-23958 GCA_050698755.1 Streptosporangiaceae bacterium
GCCCCGCACCGTCCGGTAGCGGGACGGCGGGGTCCACGAGGTCCGGCCAGCCCAGCCCCGCCTGGCCGTCGGCCGGCTGGCCCGGCGCCTCGACCCGGCAGCGGGCCCCGGTCCGGGGCACCACCGGGACCAGCGGTTCCTCCGGACCCAGGCCGAGGCCATCCACGCCGCCCGCCGAGCCGTCGGCGTCTGGCCAGGGCGCGGGCGGGCGCTCCGAAGAATCCTCACCCATGCCGTTCTGGCTGCGTCCGGTACGGCGGGACAAATAGCAGGCGGTCACCATGGATCTCAGCCCCGGGCAGCAAAAGGCAGCGTTCTTCCTGATCGTCGTCGTCCTGGCCGCGCTCGGCTACTATCTCGTCGTCCCGGCCCTGACCCATTCCCGCAACCACAACCACGCCGCGGGCACGTCAACCCCCGGGACCGGCGCTTCCGCGCAGCCCGCCACCGCGTCCGCCCCGCCCCCGGTGGTGACGGCCTCGCCCGCCACGGCCGAGGGCGTGAACATCTACTCCTGGCTGCCCTTCACGCAGCAGGACCTGGCCGACGCCGCCTCGGTGGTGACCCAGTTCAGCGTCGACTACGACACGTACACATACGCGCAAACCCCCTCGGAGTACGTCGGCAAGATGGGCGGCCTGGTCACCGGTGAGCTGGCCGCCACCCTCAGGAGCGCCTACGCCACCCCCGGGGTGGCCACGCTCAGGACCGGCCAGCGACAGGTCTCGACCGGAACCGCCCTGATCAACTCGCTGCGCGCGTTCGGCCCCTCCAGCCTGACGTTTATCATCACGGCCGACCAGCGCCTGGTCAGCACGAAGGGAACGACCAGCGGCAGCACGCAGTACGCGGTCACGGTCACCGGTTCCGGCACCAACTGGCAGGTGAGTGACATCGAATTGGAGTCAGCGGGCGATTCATGACGACCAGGCTCTTGTTCCGGGAGACAAAGCAGGGGAACGCAGGGCAGCGCACGGTTCAGGGATCTCACCGGATCCTCGTCATCGTCATTATCGGGGTTGCGGGCGTGCTCCTGCTCGGCCTGCTGGCCGTGCCGGCCCTGATCGGTACCAACATGTTCTTCGCGGCGGGCGCCGGGTGCTCCGGTGAGCAGTCGGGTACGGCGGGGCAGCCGCCTGCGGGCGGGCAGGCTAAGTCGATCCCGGCCAACTACCTCTACTGGTACAAGCGCGTCGGGCAGCAGTACGGCGTGCCCTGGACGATCCTGGCCGGGATCGGGACGGTGGAGAGCGACAACGGCCAGACCACGCTGCCCGGGGTGCACAGCGGGTCGAACGCCTTCGGCGCGGCCGGGCCGATGCAGATCGGCATTGGCGGCGCGGCCGGGAACGTCTGGGGCGGACTGCCGGTCCACCCGGCCAGCGAGGCGGTCAACGGCGTGGCCACCGATGAGGACGGCGGGCCCAACGCGAGCGTGTACGACCCCGCCGACGCGATCGCGGGGGCGGCGAAGTACCTGCTCGAGTTCCAGGTCACGACCAACCCGTCGGCGGCCATCTTCGCCTACAACCACCTGCAGTCATACGTGCAGAGCGTGCTGTACTACGCGGGTGCCTACGCGGGCGGGCGCTACGCCGTGGTCTCGGCCGACATGCCGTCGGGCAGTTCGGCGGCGGGCTGCGCCACGACGGCCGGAGGGGTGCCGCAGGTCATGGCGCCGAACCAGGCCGTGGCGACGGCCATCGCCTACGCCGAGGAGCAGCTCGGCAAGCCGTACCAGTGGGGCGCCACCGGGCCGGACGCCTTCGACTGCTCCGGGCTGGTCATGATGGCCTACCGGGCGGCCGGGATTGATATCGCCCGGACCTCGCAGGTGCAGTGGACGACCGAACAGCGGATCCCCGCCTCCCAGGTGCAGCCCGGCGACCTGGTGTTCTTCGCCGGCGCGGACGGCACTATCACCTCGCCCGGCCACGTCGGCCTGGTCATCGGGAACGGCCAGATGATCGAGGCGTACGCGACCGGCTTCCCCATCCGCATCGCCAGCTACACCGGCCGTGATCCAGTCGGGTTCACCCAGCCGTGGGCCCAGCAGACGTGAGGTAAATCTTCGTTCCCACCGTCCCAGGGAAATGCCACACTAGACATGAATGGCCAAGCATGGCTAAAGACGGGGAAGACCTCCTCTGTTAACTCATGGGAGAGGAGTTAAGGATGGAACAAACGAATCCGTTCTGGGCGAATGTCAGCGCCGTGGCTGTCTCCCCGGTCGCGATAACCGCTGGAGTCGTTAGGGGTTCCTACGATGCGGCCAGTGGCACCCGGCGCTTCGATGAAGGATTCTATGCCGCGGCCGAACCGATCATGGCCGCGGCCAAGGGCTTCGGGTCCAGGCACGGCGAGACCATCACGAAGGGGATAGTTGGCGGGGCGGCCACAGCGCTCGGGGCGCGCATCCTTAACGAGGTGCTCAGAGGGCTGAGAAGATAGCAGGGCCGGAAGCGCCAGGCGATACCTACAGATAGTCGCCGTCCTCGAAGTCGGCGAGGAGGCCGGGGTGGGTCGGCTTCCACCCGAGGATCCGCCGGGTGGTCGCGGTGGACGTCGGGTTGTCGAGGACGATCAGCCCGCCACCGCGCGCCTGGCCGCCGAGGTGGGCGTGCTCGCCTTCAGCACCGCCTACGCGCGCTGGGCCGCCCCGGACAACGCGCGGCCCTTCACCGAGATCGCGCGCGCGGCCCTGCGCGACCTGCAGGCGCGCGTGGCAACGCTCGGCGCGGGCGAACCGCTGAGATCCATGATCACGAAGACTTTTGGGTCTCTGCAGACTAAAAACCCTTCGTGATCATGAAAACCCGCGCCGGGGGCGCGCTGCACGGGCTGGCCATCGGGGACAGGGCCAGCCAGGTCCCGGCCGCCCTCGGCGCGTGGGGGTCACTTCACCGACAGGTAGATGAGGCTGCCCATCCCCACGATCAGGCA
The DNA here is from genome assembly GCA_050698755.1 of Streptosporangiaceae bacterium. GTDB lineage: Bacteria > Actinomycetota > Actinomycetes > Streptosporangiales > Streptosporangiaceae > Palsa-504. Next base: position 2,944 of record JBOHCK010000057.1, read on the forward strand.
GTAGATCGCGAACGGCGTCAGCGTCCTGCTGGCGTTGCTGAGCCAGCGGACCAGGAGCCGCAGCGCCAGGTACGCGCCGATGAAGGACAGGGCGCTGGCGAATAGCACCTGTCCCCGGATCCCGTCGCCGAGCGGCCCGGTCAGGTCGCTGATCTTCAGCGCGCCCGCCGCGAGGATGACCGGCGCCGACAGCAGGAACGAGAACCGGGCCGCGTCTTGCCTGGACAGCCCGCGGAACATGCCACCGACCATGACCACGCCGTCCCGGCTGATGCCCGGGAACAAGGCCAGGATCTGCAGCGCGCCGAGGACGAACGCGTTCTTCCACCCCAGCCGGACCAGCCTGGTGTCAGATTCGACCGCGAGCGTGGCCTCCTGCTGCTTCAGCGCCCGCTGACCGGAGGAGTGCCGCCCGCCGCCCGGGACGCCGCGGCTCCCAGCCCCGACCGCCGCCTTCTGCCGCTCCGCGGCCTTCTGCTGGTCGGCCGCCTCCTGCTGCGCCGCCTCGTCGGCCCCGCGCCGGCGCAGCCGCTCGCCGCCCAGCAGAATCAGCCCGTTCACGAACAGGAACGCCGCGGTCGGAATGGGCTTGCTAAAGGCGACCCGGAACAGGTGCTCAAGCGCGAGGCCCGCGATCCCGACCGGGATCGTGGCCAGGACGATCATCCAGGCGAGCATCTGGTCGATGTTCTGCGGCTCAAGCCGGTTGGTGCCCGGCTCCGGGGCCGCGATGTGCTTGAGCGAGGCGAAGAAGGCCACGATGATCCGCACCCAGTCCCGCCAGAAGTAGACGATCATGGCGAGCGCCGTCGCCACGTGCAGCCCGACGATGATGGCCAGGTACGGCGACTCCGGCGCGGACACGTTCAGGTCCTTGGCCCACGACCCGCCGATCAGCGCCGGGATGAGCACGTTATGGCCCAGGCTGGACAGCGGGAACAGCTCGGTGATGCCCTGGATCAGCCCGACGACCCCGGCCTCCCCGTACGTCAGATGCGACATGCCCAGCTCCTCGCTCCCCGCCGCGCGCGCGTGAGAATCATTTATCCCGAACGGGCGGTGGTATCACTGTCGGTCACCAATGAGTCCTCGGGCGGAGCGCTGCGGGCGGAACCCGGCCCAGGCACGAGTCATCGTAGCCGCAGGCTCACCCGGCATCGCCCGGTTTCATCCCGTCTTCATGCCTTTCCCGGCACCTTCGGGGTGTCGGCGTGGGTGCGGCGGGTGATCTTGTCGCCGAGCCAGACCAGCGGGTCGTACTTGCGCCCGGCCACGCGTTCCTTCATCGGGATCAGCGCGTTGTCGGTGATCTTGATGTGCTCCGGGCACACCTCGGTGCAGCACTTGGTGATGTTGCAGTACCCGAGGCCGAAGTCGTCCTGGGCGATCTCGCGCCGGTCGGCCGTGTCGGCCGGGTGCATCTCCAGCTCGGCGATCCGCATCAGGAACCGGGGTCCGGCGAAGGGCCGCTCGTTTTCTGGGTGATCGCGGATCACGTGGCAGGTGTTCTGGCACAAGTAGCACTCGATGCACTTCCGGAACTCCTGCGACCGGTTCACGTCCACCTGCTGCATCCGGAACTCGCCGGGCTTCACCGAAGGATCGGGGGTGAACGACGGGATCTCCCGCGCCTTGGCGTAGTTGAAGGACACGTCGGTGACCAGGTCCCTGATCACCGGGAAGGTGCGCAGCGGCGTGATCGTCAGCACCTCGGCGGGTTCGAAGATCGACATCCGGGTCATGCAGGCCAGCCGCGGCCGCCCGTTGATCTCCATCGAGCACGACCCGCACTTGCCGGCCTTGCAGTTCCACCTGATGGCCAGGTCGCTGGCCTGGGTCGCCTGCAGCCTATGCAGGATATCCAGCACCACTTCGCCCTCGTTGACCTCGACCGAGAAGTCGGCGAGCGCCCCGGCGCCCGCGTCTCCGCGCCAGACCCGCAGCGCCGCCTTGTACGCCATCAGTGGGTTCCTTCCGCCGCGGTCGCAGCCTCGCCAGGCAGGCCGGCCAGCTCTTCGTCGGTCATGTACTTCTTCAGCTCGCTGACGTCGAAGAGCTCGAGCAGGTCCGTCTGTATCGGCACCATCGGCTGTTTGCGCAGGCCCACATCGCCGTCGGCGTCCAGGGAGACGATCAGGTTCACCTGGCGCCATTCCGGCGACATGTTCGGGTAGTCGTCCCTGGTATGGCCGCCGCGCGATTCCTGCCGCTCCAGCGCGGCCTGGGCCACGCTCTCCGACACGACCAGCATGTTCCGCAGATCCAGCGCCAGGTGCCAGCCCGGGTTGTAGGCCCGGCCGCCGGGCGCGGACACCTGCGCGGCCCTGGCCCGCAGCTTGTCCAGCTCGACCAGCGCCGTCTTCATCTCCGACTCCCGCCGGATGAGCCCGACCAGGTCGTTCATGATCGTCTGCAGCTCGCCGTGGATGGCGTAGGGGTTCTCGCCTTCGGCCCGCTCCAGCGGCTCGAGCGCCGTGGCGACGGCGGATTCCAGCGACAACTCCGAGACGACGGGCCGCGAGGGCAGCGAGGACACGTACTCGGCCGCGCCCAGGCCCGCGCGCCGGCCGAAGACCAGCAGGTCGGACAGCGAGTTGCCGCCGAGCCGGTTCGACCCGTGCATGCCGCCTGACACCTCGCCGACCGCGAACAGGCCGGGCACGATCGCCTCTCCGGTGTCCGGGTCGACCTCCACGCCACCCATCACGTAATGGGCGGTCGGCCCGACCTCCATCGGCTCCTTGGTGATATCGACGCCGGCCAGCTCCATGAACTGGTGGTACATGGACGGCAGCCGGCGCAGGATCTCTTCGGCGGACAGCCGGGACGAGACGTCAAGGAACACGCCGCCGTGCGGCGACCCGCGTCCGGCCTTGACCTCGGCGTTGACCGAACGGGCCACCTCGTCGCGGGGGAGCAGCTCCGGCGGGCGGAGGTTGCGGTCATGGTCGGCGTACCAGCGGTCCGCCTCCGCCTCGGTGTCGGCGTACTGCGCCCTGAACACGTCGGGCACGTAGTTGAACATGAACCGCTTGCCCTCGGAATTGCGCAGGATGCCGCCGTCGGCGCGGACCGACTCGGTGACCAGCAGCCCGCGCACCGAGGGCGGCCACACCATCCCGGTCGGGTGCAGCTGGACGAATTCCATGTTCAGCAGCGTGGCCCCGGCGCGCAGCGCCAGCGCGTGCCCGTCGCCGGTGTACTCCCAGGAATTCGACGTGACCTTGTAGGTCTTACCGATCCCGCCGGTGGCCAGCACGACCGCGGGCGCCTCGAACACCACGAACCGCCCGGTGTCCCGGAAGTAGCCGAACGCCCCGGCGATCCGCTCGCCGTCCTTGACCAGGTCGGTGATCGTGGTCTCGGCGAAGACCTTGATCATCTCCTCCGGGTCACCGAACTCGATCGCGTCCTGCTGCTGCATCGCGACGACCTTCTGCTGCAGGGTGCGGATCATCTCCAGCCCGGTCCGGTCGCCGACGTGCGCCAGGCGCGGGTACTGGTGCCCGCCGAAGTCCCGCTGGCTGATCTTGCCGTCTTTGGTCCGGTCGAACAGCGCGCCCCACGCCTCCAGTTCCCAGACCCGGTCCGGGGCCTCCTTGGCGTGCAGTTCGGCCATCCGCCAGTTGTTCAGGAACTTGCCACCGCGCATCGTGTCGCGGAAGTGGACCTGCCAGTTGTCGTTCGGGTACACGTTGCCCATGGCGGCGGCGCAGCCACCCTCGGCCATCACGGTGTGCGCCTTGCCGAACAGGGACTTGGAGATGATCGCGGTCTTCTTCCCGTGCAGCCGGGCCTCGATCGCCGCGCGCAGCCCGGAGCCGCCCGCGCCGACGACCACCACGTCGTAGGACAAACGATCGATGTCGCTGGCAGATACAGCGTCGCTCATAACCACAGCCCGTTCGGTCAGTTAAAGATTCTCGGATCAGAGAACACGCCCGCTGCCACCAGCCAGATGTACAGGTCGGTCAGCATCAGCGTGCCCAGGGTGATCCAGGCGAAGAGCAGGTGCCGGGCGTTCAGCCACGACACGCGCGTCCAGATCCAATAGCGGACCGGGTGCCTGGAGAAATTCTTCAGCCGGCCGCCGGTGATGTGCCGGCAGGAGTGGCAGCCCAGCGCGTAGCACCACAGCAGGATCACGTTGGCCAGCATGATCAGCGAGCCGATGCCGAACCCGAAGTTCCCGTCTGGTCCGCGAAAGGCCTGCGCCACGTCGTAGGTGAGCAGGATGCCGACGAGCACGGCCGCGTAAAAGAAGTAGCGGTGCAGGTTCTGCCCGATGAGCGGGAACCTGGTCTCGCCGGTGTCCCTGGCGTGCGGCTCGCGCACCGCGCAGGCGGCGGGCGCCCGCCAGAACGCCCGGTAGTACGCGCCCCGGTAGTAGTAGCACGTGAACCGGAAGCCGAGCACGAACACCAGCGATACAAACGCGTAAGGGATGATCGGCGGGACCGCCGGGATCCACTGGCCCAGGGTGCTCGAGCCCGGTACGCACTCGCCACTCACGCACGGCGAGTAGAACGGGGTCAGGTAGTGATCCGCCGGCACGTAGTACCACTTGCCGATGAAAACGTGGACGACCGCGTAAATCACCCAGATGGAAAGGCCGACCGCAACGATGCCGGGCTGCTTCCACCACGGGTCAGTGCGGAGCGTACGTGCGGTGATCTGCGCCCGCGTCCTCGCCGGCGCTTCCGGTGCCTGTGTCATGACTCAGCGTCCTCGCTGCTTTCGAGGGTAAGCGTAACGCCACGCGCCGCGGGCCGGCAGCCGCCGGCCCGCGCGTGTCCGATGCCCATGAACCTATTGCAGTCCGGGCGCTAATGCAGTAACCGAGATCTCATCGTGGCATGTGACCCTGGCTACACTGCCCGGCTGAACGAACGAGGGCAGTGCAGCGCATTGGGCTGTGGGCGCGATCAGGGCCCAGGCGATGCGCCGCGTCGAAGCCGGCCTTAGAGCAGCCCTGGGCATGACCGGATAACGAACCCGGAACCCTTCGGCGTCCAGGTCCTCGCCGAGGTCTGTCGGGGCGGCGCTTACGCCGCGTAGAGCGCCGCGTCCGCTTCCTTGACGTCCTTGTGGAAGCGCCGGTGGATGTAGAGCTTCCGGCCGAGCGTGTCGCAGGGCCACCACAGGCCGGACGGATCCCCGATCCTGGTCGCCCGGGGTACCTCGGTCTCGATGCAGTCGTTGCGGAAACGTGTCACGCGCCTGGTTCGGGACCTGGGTCCGCGCCGATGCTGCGCCGCAGGAAATCGAGTTGGAGCAGCAGCATGTTCTCCCGCACGGTCTCCTGCGAGGCCATGTGCGTGGCGCCGGTCAGCGGGAGCACCGTGTGCGGGTACCCGGCGGCCAGCAGCGCCCCGGACAGGCGCAGGGTGTGCGCGACGACCACGTTGTCGTCGGCGAGGCCGTGGATCAGCATCAGGGGGCGCCGCACCATCGCTCGTTCGGCCAAAGAGATTAGAGAGGACCGCTCGTAGGCGTCATCGTCGTCGTCCGGGCGGCCTAGGTAGCGCTCGGTGTAGTGGGTGTCGTAGAGGTGCCAGTCGGTCACCGGGGCGCCCGAGACGGCCGCGTGGAACACGTCGGGCCTGCGGAGCACGGCCAGCGCGGCCAGGTAGCCGCCGAACGACCAGCCGCGGATGGCCACCCGGCCGGGGTCCAGGTCCGGGTGCGCGGCGCAGGCGGCGTGCAGCGCCTCGATCTGGTCCTGCAGGGCCGGTCCGGCCAGGTCGCCGGCGACCGAGCGGTCCCAGGCCGGGCCGCGGCCCGGGGTGCCGCGGCCGTCCGCGATGACCACCGCGAAGCCCTGCTCGGCGAACCACTGCGAGGCCAGGTACTGGCCGCGGGCCCTGAGTACCCGCTGCGCGCCCGGCCCGCCGTAGGGGTCGAGCAGCACCGGCAGCCGGCCCGACCCGGGCTGGTGCCAGGAGGGGTACAGCACGGCGGTACGGATCTCGGCCGGGCCCGCGTGCAGCAGCGCGGGGCGGGGCTCGGGCAGTGCCGGGGTCTCCGCGAGCGAGCCGATGCTCGCCGCCGGCGCGCCGTCGCGGTGCACCCGGACGGTCAGGCCGTACTGGCCGAGGGAGCGGCGGCACACGACGGTGGTGCCCCCGGCCGTGGTGCCGCCGTCGACGCCGTCGCCCTCGCCGACTTGGGTCAGCCCCTGGGGCCCGTAGCTCCAGAGCCCCACCTCGATCGGTTCGGCGCAGGCCTGGAACAGGATAGTGTCGCCGTCGACGTCCAGCACGCCGCGCACCTGCAGGCCGGGCGGAGTGACGGGGACGGCCTCCTGGCCGGGCGCGCCGACCAGCAGCCGGCAGGTGTCCCCGACGTCGCCGGTCCAGACGATCCGGCCGTCCTGAGTCCAGGCCGGGACGCCGGGCACGATGTCCAGCCAGTGCGGGTCGGTGTCCTCGCGCAGCACCGCGGTCGCCCCGTCCTCCGGGTCGACCGACAGAATCCGCATCCGGCGCTGGTCCCGGCTCTGCACCACCACCAGCGGGTCGTGCCCGCGCTGCCAGCACACCGTCACCAGGTACGGGAACGCGGCGGGGTCGGTCTCGACCTGGGTGACGGTGCCTGTACCGTCCAGCCGGGCCAGCACCAGGGAAACCTCGGCGTTCGCGGTGCCGGCCGCGGGGTAGGCGACCCGGGCGGGTGCCGAGCCCGGGTGGGCGGGATCGGCGATGTACCACGTGGTCACGGGGGTTTCGTCGACCCGGGCGACGAGCAGGGCCGAGCCGTCCGGGGACCACCAGTACCCGCGGTGGCGGTCCATCTCCTCATCCGCGATGAACTCGGGCAGCCCGAACGACACGCCTGGCGCGCCGTCCGGATCCCCGAGCACCTGGCGGTCGGCGCCGCCGGCCAGGCTGGCGACCCGGAGCGCGCCGTCGCAGACGTACGCCACGTGTTGCCCGGACGGGTCGAGGCCGGGGTCGAGGGCCGGCGTGCGCGTGGCCACCTCCCGCGGCGGCGCGCCGCCGTCGGTCAGGCCAACCGCGTAGACCCGTCCCGACAGGACGAACGCGGCCACCGTGAGTGCGGCGTCGGTCGCGTAGGCCACGACGCCGCTCGCCTGCTCCCTGACCCGTTCCCGGTGGGCCCGTTCGGCCGGTGTCAGGTCCTCCGCGTCGGCGTGCATGGCCCTCGGGTCCGCGACCAGGCGCTCCCGCCCGCTGCCGACGTCCAGGACCCACAGGCACGTCACCGGGTCGGCGCCGCCCGCGGAACGCAGGTAGGCCACCCGGGATCCATCAGGCGAGACACGGAAGGCGCGGGGCTCGCCGAGCGTGAATCGCCTGGTCCTGGCCTCCTGCCGGGGGAAACTCTCGGTCATGGGTGAATTGTGTCAGTCCCGGGCGCCCGGCGGTCCGCCGGTAGGCTCACCGGCATGAGCCCCGCTGCCGCCCGGCGCCTGCTGCTCGTGCACGCGCACCCGGACGACGAGTCGATCGGCACCGGGGCGACGATGGCGAAGTACGCGGCGCAGGGTGCCCTGGTCACCCTGGTCACCTGCACGCTGGGCGAGGAGGGGGAGATCATCCCGCCGTGGTTGGCGCACCTGGCCGCCGGGCGGGAAGACCGGCTCGGAGAGTACCGGATCGGCGAGCTGGCCGCCGCCTGTGCCGCGCTCGGCGTGACCGATCACCGGTTCCTCGGCGGCCCGGGCCGGTGGCGTGACTCGGGCATGATGGGCACGCCGGCTAACGACGACCCGCGCTGCTTCTGGCGGGCCGACCTGGACGAGGCCGCGCGCGCCCTGCTCGACGTCATCGGTGAGGTGCGGCCGCAGGTCCTTCTCACCTACGACGACAACGGCTTCTACGGGCACCCGGATCACATCCAGGCGCACCGGGTCGCCTGGCGCGCGTTCGAGCTGGCGGGCGCGGGCGGCCCGGACAAGTTCTACGCGACGGCCGCCCCCGACTCCGATCAGGTCACCACCGAGATCGACGGCGAGGCCTGGTTCGGCCAGAAGCTGGCCGCGATGCGGGCTCACGCCACGCAGGTCACCGTGTCGCCCCCGTATTTCGCCCTCTCCGACGGCGTGCCGCGGCTGGCGCGCGGCGTGGAGTCCTACACCCTGCTCGCCGGGCCGCGCGGGCTACGTGGTTCGGGGGACCGCGAAGCAGACTTGTTCGGCCAGTAGCCTGCTGCCATGGGCTCGGCCGACGGGAAGGGAAGGCGGTGGCTGGCCGCCGCCGCGGTCTACGGCGCGCTGGTCCTGCTCGGCGCGGTCGAGGGACTCATCGGCAGCTTCCAGTACAGCCACGTCGCCGGGCCGGTGCCGCTCGCCGCGCTCGTCGCCTGCCTCGTGATCCTGGCCACCTGCCTGCTGGCCAGCTGGGCGGTCCGCTCGGTGACTGGGGCGCTGATGCCGGCGTTCGGCTGGATCCTCGCCTCCTTCGTCATGTCCATGCCGGCCTCGAACGGCAGCGTGATCATCACCAACACGGCCGCCGGGAAGTGGTACCTGTACGGCGGCACGCTGAGCACGGTGGTCGGGGTGGCCCTGTCGTTCGCCGGCCTGGCCCGGGCGCGGCCCCGGTGAGCGGCGTCGACCAGGCCGCCTACCGGCAGGCGGCAGGCCAGTTCGCGAGCGGCATCGTCGTGATCACCACCGACTCCGGGCACGCCATGACGGTCAGCGCGTTCGCGTCGGTCTCCCTGGACCCGCCGCTCGTGCTGTTCTGCGCGGAGAAGATCGCCCGCTTCCACGACGCCGTCCTCGCGGCGGGGTCCTGGGCGGTGTCCATCCTGGCCGAGGACGGGGAGAAGACCGCGCGCTGGCTCGCCACCCGCGGCCGCCCCCTGGAGGGCCAGCTGGAGGGCCTGGCCCACCACCCCGGCCCGGTCACCGGTGCCCCGGTTCTCGACGACGCCCTCGCCGTCCTTGAGTGCGTCACCACCGCCATCCACGACGGCGGCGATCACAGCATCGTCGTCGGCCAGGTCACCGGCGTATCCGTCACCGACGGCCGCACGCCCGGCGGCCCGCTCGTCCACTACTCGGGCGCCTACCGCCGCCTCGACCCGCCCTCCTAGCGCCTAGCGCAGCACGGCTTCGAGCTGGTCCAGGCCCCAGTCGAGGTCGGCCTCGCTGATCACCAGGGGAGGCGCCAGCCTGACGGTGTTCCCGTGGGTCTCCTTGGCCAGGACGCCGCGGGCCGCCAGCCGTTCGCAGGCCTCCCGCCCCGGCAGCGACGCGAACTCGACCCCGGCCCACAGCCCGCGGCCGCGCACCGAGCGGACCGCGTCGCGCGGCAGCGCGGCCAGCCGCGCGTGCATGTGCTCGCCGAGCGCGCCCGCACGCGCCTGGTACTCACCGGTGCTCAGCATGGCGACGACCTCGCGGCCGATGGCGCAGGCCAGCGGGTTCCCGCCGAACGTCGACCCGTGCTGCCCCGGTTCCAGGACCCCGAGCACCGGCCAGGTGGACACCATCGCGGACAGCGGGACGATGCCGCCGCCGAGCGCCTTGCCCAGCAGGTACGCGTCGGGGACGACCCCCTCGTGCGAGCAGGCGAAGGTGGCGCCGGTCCGGCCGAGCCCGGACTGGATCTCGTCCGCGATCATCAGGATTCCGTGCGCGGTGCAGAGCTCCCGCATTCCGGCCAGGAAGCCGGGGGGCGGGACGACCACCCCGGCCTCGCCCTGGATCGGCTCGAACAGCACGGCCACCACGCGGTCACCGAGCTCGGCGACGGCCGCGGCCAGCGCGTCCAGGTCGCCGTACGGCACGACGCGGAAGCCCGGCGTGTACGGCCCGAAGTCGCCCCGCGCGTCAGGGTCGGTGGAGAAGCTGACGATCGTGGTGGTCCGCCCGTGGAAGTTCCCGCTGAAGGCGATGATCACGGCCTGGTCCGCGGGGACGCCCTTGACCCGGTAGCCCCACTTGCGCGCGACCTTGATCGCGGTCTCGACGGCCTCGGCGCCGGTGTTCATCGGGAGCACCACGTCCATGCCGGCGAGTTCGGCCAGCTCGGCGCAGAACGGCCCGAACTGGTCGTGGTCGAACGCCCGGCTCACCAGCGTGAGCCGCTCGAGCTGCGCCAGCGCGGCCGCGAACAGCCGAGGGTGCCGGTGGCCGAAGTTCAGCGCCGAGTACGCGGCGAGCATGTCCAGGTAGCGGCGGCCTTCAACGTCGGTCACCCAGGCGCCCTCGGCCTCCGCGACCACGACCGGCAGCGGATGGTAGTTGTGCGCGGCGTGGTCGCGGCTGAGCCTGATCAGGTCGGTCGTGCCGGCGGTCATCGTCTCGGTCATGTGATGTCCACATCCCCCTCGGGTCAGGGCGGGAATTAAATTGAGTTAGCCGCGCAGCTCCAGCGTGCAGCACTTGGGTCCGCCGCCGCCCTTTCGCAGCTCGGACAGGTCGACCCCGATCGGCTCGAACCCGCGCTCGCGGAGCTGGGCGGCGAGCTTGCGGGCCTGGACGGGCAGGACGACGTGCAGGCCGTCGCTGACCGCGTTCAGCCCGAGCACCTCGGCGTCCTCGTCCTTCGCCTCGATCAATTCGGCGAACAGCCCCGCGATCGCGGCCCGCCCGTCGTCGTCGAACGCGGCCGGGTAGTACATGGCGGTGTCGGCGTCGAGCACGCACAGCGCCGTGTCCAGGTGGTAGAAGCGCGGGTCGACCAGGCGCAGGCTCACCACCGGCAGGCCGAACGCCTCGGCCAGTTCGCCCGCGGCGGCCCGGTCGCTGCGGAACCCGTACCCGGCCAGCAGGACCTGCCCGGCGAACAGGATGTCGCCCTCGCCCTCGTTGACGACCCCGGCCTCGCGCACGTCGTCGTAGCCGTGCGTACGGAACCACTCCAGGTAGACACCGGCTTCTCCGGCGCGCTCCGGGTGCGCGAACCGCACGCCGAGTACGGTCCCGTCGACCACCGTGGCCCCGTTGGCCGCGAACACCATGTCGGGCAGCCCGGGAACCGGCTCGATCGTCCGCACGTCGTGGCCGAGGTCGAGGTAGACCTGCCGCAGCCGCGCCCACTGCCGCATCGCGAGGGCCGCGTCGGTCGGCTGGTCCGGCCGCATCCAGGGGTTGATCGCGTACGTGACGGCAAAATGCTCCGGCGGGCACATCAGGTAACTGCGGGCCCCCGCCCGGCGTCGGCGTGGTTCGTCTGCAGCCAGGTCCATGTCGATCATGACTTCAGGTTAGGGCTTGGCGAGACGGGAAAACATGCGCCGATCATGCGTGTTGACGGAGATTCATTGCGTAATACGTTATCCAAACGGCGTTTTGTTGCGCCCCGGTACCGTCGGGTGTCAGTGCTTTCTCGCCACGCCGCACTAGGCGGCCGCCTGGTCCGCTGGGGCGGGGTTCGCGTCCCGCATGTCGGGCTTCCACAGCGAGCAGGGCACCACGCCCGGCTCGACCAGGTCGAGCCCGTCGAAGCAGCTGGCCAGCTGATCGGGCCTGCGCAGGTGGTAGGCCGTCTGCGCAACATTCCTCGTATTGTGCCGGACGCAAGTGCGTGGGGCGGCGTTACGCCACGAGTCCCGGCCGGCCTCAGCGCCCGGCACGCCGTGCGAGCTGCTCGATCCTGCTGGTCTGCACTTCGTAAAACTCGTTTCCCAAGCGCAGGTTCGGCCGGACCCGGGTGCTCGACGGGATCGGGTTCACCGCGGCCGGGGGAACGGTGCTCGGCCTGCTCGGGCCGAACGGCGCGGGCAAGACCACCGCGGTCCGGATCCTCTGCACGCTCCTGCGCCCGGACTCCGGGCGCGCCGCCATCCTCGGCCACGACGTCGTGCGCGAACCGCAGCGGGTCCGGTCGCTGATCGGGCTGACCGGCCAGTACGCGGCCGTGGACGACCTGCTGTCGGCGCAGGAAAACCCTGTACATGATCGGCCGCCTGCTCGGCCTGCGCCGCCGCGCCGCCCGGCGTAGAGCCGACGCGCTGCTGGCCCAGTTCGGCCTCTCCGCCGACGCGGGCCGGACGGTCAGGACCTACTCCGGCGGCATGCGACGCCGGCTGGACCTGGCCGCGAGCCTGGTCGGGGAGCCCGCGTGCTGTTCCTCGACGAGCCGACCACGGGCCTGGATGTAGCGAGCCGGGGCCAGCTCTGGGACCTGATCTCGGGCCTGGCCGCGACCGGGAATTCGTCGTCGTCCACGAAACGAAACCTCCTCGACAGCCCCCCGCGACACCCAAAGGCTAGCGCCCAAAGAAAGCAGGCCTCACGGGCGCAGCGCCGCGAGCCGCGACACCGCAGCCGCGGTCCGCGAGTCGGTGGCGGTCAGCGCCACCCGCACGTGCCGGGAACCGCCCGGCCCGTAGAGCTCGCCCGGGGCGACGAGGATCCCGGCCTGCTCGGCCAGAACCGAGGCCGCCGACCAGCAGTCGTGCCCGGGGTGGGTCACCCACAGGTACAGCCCGGCCTCCGAGTGGTCGACCGTCCAGCCGCCGGACGCAAACGCCTCGCGCAGCGCCGAACGCCGTGCCGCGTACCTCTCCCGCTGCGCCTCCGCGTGCGCGTCGTCCTCCAGGGCCGCCGTCATCGCGGCCTGGACCGGACCCGGCACCAACATCCCGGCCTGTTTCCTGACCTCGAGCAGCCCCGCCACCAGACCCGGATCCCCGCAAACGAACCCGGCCCGGTACCCGGCCAGGTTGGAGCGCTTGGACAGTGAGTGGACGGCCAGCAGGCCGTCAAACGAATCGCCGCACACGGACGGGTGCAGCACCGAGACCGGCGAGGCCTCCCACCCGAGCGTGAGGTAGCACTCGTCGGAGGCCACCACCGCCCCGCGCTCGCGCGCCCACGACACCACCTTGCGCAGGTGCTCGACCGGCAGCACCCGCCCGGTCGGGTTCGACGGCGAGTTCACCCAGACCATCCCCACCCGAGCAGGCCCGACAGACAGCAGGCTGTCCGACGCCACGGCCGTCGCCCCGGCCAGCCGCGCGCCGATGTCGTAGGTGGGGTAGGCCAGTTCCGGGTGCACCATCACGTCGCCGGGCCCGAGTCCGAGCATGACCGGGAGCCAGGCGATGAACTCCTTGGTCCCGATGACCGGGAGCACGTCGTTCGGCGAGATAAAAACGCCCTGCGTGCGCGCCAGCCAGCCCGCGGCCGCGGACCGCAGCTGCGAGGTCCCCCAGGTAGCCGGGTACCCGGGCGCGTTCGAGCCCGCGGCCAGCGCGTCACGGATCAGGTCGGGTACCGGATCGACGGGCGTCCCGATGGACAGGTCCACCGCGCCGTCCGGGTGAGACGCGGCCTTCTCGCGGAGCGGCGCGATCCGGTCCCAGGTGTAGGCGGGGAGCCGGCTAGCGAGCGTCATTCCTCATGGGCCTGCGGCGGCAGCGCCGCGACGACCGGGTGGTCCTTGCCGGTCTTGCCGGTCTTCGAGGCGCCGCCAGGGGACCCGAGGTCAGCGAAGAAGTCGACGTTGACCTTGTAGTATTCCTTCCACTGGTCGGGCACGTCGTCCTCGTAGTAGATCGCCTCGACCGGGCAGACGGGCTCGCACGCGCCGCAGTCCACGCACTCGTCGGGGTGGATGTACAGCATGCGCTCGCCCTCGTATATGCAGTCGACGGGGCATTCCTCGATGCACGCTCTGTCGAGCACATCAACGCAGGGCTGCGCGATGATGTAGGTCACGGGTGAGCTCCTTCGTTCAGGTCCTGCATACACAGTATGGCCACTGTGCGGCTGCCTTCCTCCTCAGCCGGCGACAATACTGGTTGTGGCGCGCGCCGCGCCGTGCGGTGCGCTGGCGCGCTGCCAGCCCATACTGCCATCTGCGGCGGTCCACTCATAACCGGCGTACCGTACTTCGCTGATCCCGTAGTCCTGGGCGTTCGCGACGAGCCAGCTCGCCACCGTCCAGGCCGCGTCCCGCTGGACGCGCACGACCGCGGCGCTTCTGTCCCGCCCCTTTTTGCCCGAACGAGCGGTGGTGACTGTCACCATAACCGCGTTCCGGCCCTGAGGTCCGAACGTCTCGGTGAGCTGGCGCTCCGCCGCGGCCAGGTCCGTCCGCCTCGTGGGCGTGAACCAGCAGGACACGCCGTGCGGCTGCGCCCCGGTGAAGTACCCGGCCAGCAGCGTGGCCACCTCGGCCCACTGCTCGTAGGCTGAGCCGTCCGCGCTGTGCTGCACGTCCTGCGCCGCCTGGTAGACCGGCAGCTTGGCGTACCGCGGCACGTGGACCAGGGCGGCGAAGAACTTGGTCGTCGCGTACACGGGGTCCTCTAGCTCTGCGGTCGTGCCCCAGCCCTGTGAGGGGCGCTGCTGGAAGACCCCGACGGAATCGCGGTCGCCGTAGTCCAGGTCCTGCATCTGGGATTCCTGCAGGGCCGCGGCGTAGGCGACGATGACCGCCTCCCGGGGCAGCCGGTGCCGGGCCGCGACCCCGGCGATGGTGGCGGCGATCGCCGCCTGGTCCTCCTCCATCGGGATGGCCTGCACCCCGGTGCCCGCCTGGCAGCCGGGCGCCGGCGGGACGTAGGGCGCGGCCACGTGCCGCGGGCGGCCGAACAGCGCGTAACCCGCCGCGATCAGCAGCACCAGGGCGGACCCGACCAGGGCCAGGGTCCACAGCCGGCGACGATGGGGCGGCACACCATCAGAAGGTACCGCTAAGCTCGCCCAACATGAGCGACACCCAACGCCGGTCCCCTCTGGAAGAGGTGGTCGACGAGCTGTGGGAGCGCCGCACCGAGCTGTCCCCTTCGGACGAGCAGGCGCGCGCGGCGGTGATCGGCGCGGTCGACGCGATCGACGCCGGCCAGGCCCGGGTCGCGTTCGTCGACCCGGCCACCGACGAGGTCGTCGTGGACGAGCGGGCCAAGCGGGCCATCTTGCTGGCCTTCCGGCTGATGCCGATGGTCAGGTCTGAGGTGGGCGACTTCAGGTACGACGACCGGGTCCCGCTGACCACCCGGCTGGACGGCGTGCGCGTGCTGCCGGGAGCCATCGTGCGGTGGGGCGCCTACGTGGCCCCCGGCGCGGTCCTGATGCCGTCGTTCGTCAACATCGGCGCCTACGTGGACACCGGGACGATGGTCGACACCTGGGCCACGGTCGGCTCCGGCGCCCAGATCGGCAAGAACGTGCACCTCTCGGGCGGCGCCGGGATCGGCGGCGTGCTCGAGCCGCCGAGCGCGGTGCCCGTGGTGGTGGAGGATGAGGCGATGATCGGCTCCCGGTGCATGGTGGTCGGCGGGGCCCGGGTGCGCGAGGGCGCCTTCCTCGGGGCGGGGGCGATCCTCACCAAGACGACGCACGTCATCGACGTGGAAACCGGGGACGAGCTGCCCATGGGCGAGGCGCCGCCCTGGTCGGTCTGCGTGAGCGGGACCCGCCCGCGGACCTTCCCCGGCGGTACCTTCGGCATGCCGTGCCTGCTCGTACTCAAACGGCAGCCTGAGGGCGTCCGGCACGACAAATCGGCCCTGAACCAGATCCTCCGCGACCACGGCGTCGACGCCTGAGCGTGCCTGCGCGGACCAGCCGGCCTGGGCGATTAGCTTAGGTAGCAACATGAGCGTTAATTCAGAGCCGCACCGGCGGGTCCGTCGCCAGGGGCCCGTCACGCTGCGCGGTAAGCAGATACCGGCGACCACGACCGATCAGCGGCTGCTCGACCGGCGCGGTGCCGCCGACTGGGTGCACACCGACCCGTGGCGGGTCATGCGGATCCAGGCCGAGTTCGTGGAGGGGTTCGGCCTGCTGGCCGAGCTCGGGCCCGCGGTCACGGTCTTCGGTTCGGCGCGTACCTCGCGCGGCAGCCTGGAGTACCTGGCCGCCGAGCAGATCGCCTGCGGCCTGGTCAAGGCCGGCTACGCGGTCATCACCGGCGGCGGCCCCGGGATCATGGAGGCGGCCAACAAGGGCGCGATGGATGGCGGCGGGGTCTCCGTCGGCCTGGGCATCGAGCTGCCGACCGAGATGGGCCTGAACGACTACGTGGAGATCGGGCTCGAGTTCAGGTATTTCTTCGTCAGGAAGACGGTCTTCGTCAAGTACTCGCAGGCGTTCGTGGTCCTGCCCGGCGGCTTCGGCACGATGGACGAGCTGTTCGAGGCGCTGACCCTGGTCGCGACCGGCAAGATCACCAAGTTCCCGATCGTCCTGGTCGGCCGGTCCTACTGGTCCGGGCTGCTGGCCTGGCTCCAGGACACGGTGCTGGCCAGGGCCAACATCGGACCTGCCGAGTTCGGCCTGATCAGCGTGGTGGACGAGCCCGGCGAGGTGATCGAGATCATCTGCCAGGCGCACACCGGCATGGCCATGGACCGCTAGGCCGCCAGGCGTCGCCGGAGCCGGCGACATCACGCGGCCGGACGTGGCACGATTGGCTTGTGCCCGTCGTCATGTTGCTCGCCATCGTCGCCGTTCTCGTCGCCGTGTTCTTCGTGGCCACGGGACGGGGGGGCGAGCTGTCCACCGAGCACGCCGATTACGCCCCGCTCGAACTCGGCTCGGTCTCGGCCGCCGACATCGCCATGATGCGGCCCCCCACCGCCATGTGGGGCTACAACGTGGACGTGACGGACGAGGCGCTGGACCTTATCGCGCGCGCCGTGCGGGAGCGCGACCTGGAGGTCGCGTACCTGCAGGAGCAGCTCGCGGGGCGGGAAGTGACCTCCGCTGCGACCGCCCCGGGCCCCGTGGCCCCGAGTTCCATAGCAGGGCCGACCCTGCCGGAACCGCAGGCCCTGCCCGGCCCGGCGGACGAAGACCCCGGCCAGGAGCAGGCCTGGTGAGTGACCAGCCCCCGCCCGGCGATTCGCGCGCCGGGCTGCGAGAGCTCGGCGCGGTCCCCGGCCCTGACGGGAAGCTGCGCTGCCCCTGGGGCGTCAGTTCCCCTGAGTACATCCCCTACCACGACGAGGAGTGGGGCCGCCCGCTCCGCGGCGACATCCCGGTCTTCGAGCGGTTGTGCCTGGAGGGGTTCCAGTCTGGGCTGTCCTGGCTGACGATCCTGCGTAAGCGGGAGAACTTCCGCGCCGCCTTCGCGGGATTCGACCTGGCCACGGTGGCCGCCTTCGACGACGCCGACGTGGCGCGGCTGATGGCCGACGCCGGCATCGTGCGGAACCGGGCGAAGATCAACGCCACGATCGGCAACGCGCGGGCGGCGCTCGACCTGCCCGGCGGGCTCAGCGCGCTGGTCTGGAAGTACGAGGGCGAGCCGGGCGCGGCTCCGCGGGTCTTGGCCGACCTGCCGGCCGCCACGCCAGCCTCCAAGGCGCTCAGCAAGGAACTGCGCAGGCACGGCTTCACCTTCACCGGGCCCGTGACCGCCTACGCGACCATGCAGGCCTGCGGCATCGTCAACGATCACCTGGCGGGCTGCTTCTGCCGGTGAGCTAGCGCCCGACACGGATGCGGGAAGTTCGGTTTCCCGCGCCGCCCGTCGTCACCTTCCGTAATACTTGTGCTCCGTTGAGTGACGTCCCCGATCCGGGAGTCCTTGGAGGGCCAGGCTGACGATGAGAGCGCTGCTGCTGTCCGTGGGCTCGCAGGGCGATGTCCAGCCGTTCGCCGCGCTCGCGGCCAGGCTCACCGCCTGCGGGCACGACGCCGTCCTCGCCGCGCCCGCCCTGTTCGGCGGCCTGGCCGCGGCGTTCGGCGTGCCGTTCGTGCCGCTTGACCTCGACGTGGGCCAGGTCGGCGAGGCGCTGGCCGGAAAGCGCGGGCTGCGCACCTGGCGACGTTCTGCCGGGCCATGGGGCGCCAGGCGCCTGGTGTGCTGCCCGGGGTGATGCAGGCCGCCCGGCTGGGCGCCGATGTCGTCGTGCATCACCCGGTGCTGCCCCTCGGCCAGCATTGCGCCGAACTGCTCGGCGTGCCTGCGGTGGTCGCCCAGCCGCTGCCCGCGCTGCAGCCGACCAGGCAGTTCGCCTCGGCGGCGTGGCCGGGCCCGGTGCCAGGACCGCTGAACGGGCCGTCCTACCGCGCGGTGAGGGTGCTGGCCGGCGCGTGGTGCCGCCGGGATATCGACCGCTGGCGCCGGGACGTGCTGGCGCTGCCCGCCCGCCCCGGTCGGCACGATCCGCTGCGGTCCTCCGGCGGCGCGCCCGTCACGGTGCTGCAGGCGTACAGCCCCCTCGTCGTCCCGCGGCCCGCCGACTGGCCCGCCACCGCTCACGTCACCGGGTACTGGACGCTACCGCCGGCTCCCGACTGGGCGCCTCCGCGCCGGCTGGCCGAGTTCCTCGACGCCGCGGAACCCGTGGTCTACCTCGGGTTCGGCAGTATGCCAGGCCCCGATCCCGGGCGCCTGGCGGACGCGATCATGGCCGCGGCGCGCCAGGCCGCCGTCCGCGTCGTGGTCTCCTCGGTCAGCCCCGACCTGCGCCGCCTGCTCCCGGCGGGCCGGTTCCTGGTCATCAGGCACGCGCCGCACCACTGGCTGTTCCCGCGCGTGCAGGCCATCGTGCACCACGGCGGCGCGGGCACGACCGGAGCCGCCGTGGCGGCCGGGCGGCCGCAGGTCATCTGGCCGTTCGGCGTCGACCAGCCCTTCTGGGCCCGGCGGATGGCCGGCCTGGGGGTCGCGCCCCCCGCCCGCCCGGTCGGCGCGCTGACCGGCGCTACGCTCGGGGCGGCGCTCGGCCGGGTCCTCGGCGACGAGCAGATGCGGGCCCGGGCCGCCGAGCTCGGGCGCCGCGTCCGCGCGGAGGACGGCTGCGGCCGGGCGGTCGACCTCCTGGCGGGAGTCACGGCGGTTACCCCGCTGGCGGTCCCCGCATGATCGAGCTTCCGCTGCCCGCCCGCGTGGAGCGGCGGGTGATCCAGACCGCCCGGCGACAGGTGCCCGTGCTGTGCGGCCGCCCCCGCCCCGACGCCGACACCGGGATCGACGTGGTGATGGTGAGCGGGTTCTTCGGCACCAAGGAGGACTTCCGCGAGCTGATCTCGCTGCTGGCCGAGGCCGGCCTGCGCGGCTGGTCCTACGACTACGCGGGCCAGCTCGACCCGGAGCACGAGGACGACGAGTTCACGATCGCCCGGATGGCCGGCGAGTTGCGCGACGTGATGCAGGCGGCCACCGGCGGCCGGCCTGCGCACGTCATCGGGCACTGCCTCGGCGGGTTCGTGGCCAGGTCGGCGGTCCTGGCCGACCCGGCCCGCGTGCGGAGCCTGACCCTGCTCGGGTGCGGTCCCAGCATGCGCGAGCGCAAGCACAAGGCCATGCTCGAGGGGCTGGCCCAGCTCCACGCCAACGGCGGCGCGATCGCGCTCTGGCCGCTGGTGAAGGCGCTGATCGCCGCCGACGACACGATCATGCGCAAGTTCTGGCACGACAAGCTGGCCACGATGAACCCGCGCTGGGTAACCGGCGCCGCCGAGTCGATGGCCGCCGAGCCGGACCGCTGCGCCGAGCTCATCGCGGCCCGTATCCCGTCGCTCGTCGTGCACGGCAAGCGCGACCGCCGCGTGTGGTCGTCCGACGAGTACGCCGGCATGGCCTCCCGGCTCGGAGCCGACCGGGTGATCATCGAGCGGGCCTCGCACAGCCCGAACATGGAACAGCCCGGGCGCACCGCAGCCGTGCTGCTGGACTTCTGGGGGACGGGCGCGCGCGACGGCAGCTGCAGCCCTGACGACGGGCCCGTGCGGGTGGCGGGATGAGTATGAGCCGACCGGACGCCGAAGCGCTGCGGATCTTCCTCCGGCTGGTCAGGCCGCAGCCGCTGGCCGACCCGTACCCGCTGTACACCAGGCTGCGCGACCTGGCCCCGTTCCTGCCCATCCGCCTCCCGGGCTCGACTCGCCTGCGAGCATGGTCGGGCTGGGCACCAGGCTGCTGCTCGAGCACCCCGAGCAGGCCGCCCTGATGGCCGGGCAGGCCGACGCCGCGCCGCGGGCGGTGGCCGAGATCCTGCGCTACGAGCCGCCGGTGCAGCTGGTAGCCAGGACCGCGCTGCGCGCGGCCGAGCTGGGCGGCCACCAGATCGGCGCGGGCAGCCTGGTCTTCGGCCTGATCGCCGCGGCGAACCGAGATCCGGCTCAGGTCAAGGAACCCGAGGCGTTCGACGTGACCCGCGATCAGGTCCCCACGCTCAGCTTCGGCGCGGGCCCGCACTACTGCCTGGGCGCCCACCTGGCCGGCCTGCAGGGCGAGGTCCTGTTCCCGCGGCTGCTGCGCCGTTACCCGGGGCTACGGCTGGCCGGGGAGCCGGTCTACCGCGCACCGGGCTCGACCCTGCGCGGCCTGGACCACCTGCCGGTCTACCTGAGCTCCTAACCGAGGAGCCGGCCTGCCGCCCACCGGGCTCGACCCTGCCGGGCCGGACCACCTGCCGGTCTACCTGAGCTCCTAACCGAGGAGCCGGCCTACCGCTCACCGGGCTCGACGCTGCGGGCCGGACCACCTGCCGGGTCTTTCTTGCGCTCCTAGCCGGCCACGGCGGCGGCCATCCGGTCCACGATGTCGGCCAGCAGCGCGCTGCTCGTGCCGATCGTGACGCGGACGTGTCCCGCACCCGGCGCGCCGAAGTTGAGTCCGTGGCCGAGGGCTACGCGTCCGCGGTCCAGGAAGACCTGCGCGGGCTCCGGGCCGAGGTCCAGCCGCCCAACGTCCACCCAGGCCAGGTAGCTCGCCTCGGGCGGGTGGTACTCCGCCTCGGGCAGGCGCTGGGCCAGCAGGGCGCCGAACTCCGTGCGGGCGTGGTCGAGCTGGGCGATCAGCGCGTCCAGCCACTCGTCTCCCGCGTCCCAGGCCGCCAGCGAGCCGAGCACCCCGAACAGCCCGGCCCCGTACTGGCTGGCTGCGGGCAGCCGGTCGAGCAGGGCCTGCATGGCCGGGGAGGCCGCCACCGCGACGGCGGCCTTGAGCCCGGCGACGTTGAACGCCTTGGAGGCGGAGGCGAGCGTGACGCCGTGCTCGGCCGCTGGCCCGCCGGCCGCGACGTACGGCGTGTGCCGCGCGCCGGGCAGCGTGAGCGGGGCGTGGATCTCGTCGGCCACCACGATGACACCGTGCCGGTCGGCCAGCGCCGCGATCCGGCGCAGGTCCGCCG
>JBOHCK010000058.1:0-23941 GCA_050698755.1 Streptosporangiaceae bacterium
TTAATCGGGACTTAAGCAGCTAAGGCACGCCAGTATACATGACTACGTATGATGGTCGTGCGAGCACGTTTCACCTGGTCGCAGGCGCAAGGGGGCGATCGGCCGGCAGGCTCAGGGGGAAGTTCGGACTAACAGGCGGCTGATCAGCCGCGTCTGAACAGGTATGAGACAGGGCGAGTCCCCGATCTGGGCGGCTATCGGGCACGATCAAGCTTGCCAACCGGTGCAAGCGCCACGTGCTGCAGATTGATTCTTCTGCGTGGCGTTCGCCATCATGCCCTATGAGGCCTTCGCGGCACCGAACGGCGGTTCCGGCGCGTGGGACCGCTTTTGGGCATTCACCTCCTGTGACGGATCTGGGTTCCGGACCGTTGCGGGCAGACCAGTGCACCGGCCAGGGTATTCACCAGTACGGCCGGCCGCACCGGAATGTGATGATGGTTCTAGTGGCGTCAGGTCCGCCATCACCGAGTCCGGGGGTTACTGACGATGCGCACCCACCAGCCAGGGCAGGCCGACTTCAGCTCGGCCCTGCCCGAGGACATCGATTGGGAGCCGTTCCCGGCGTTCCCGCCGCCGGCCCGCCTCGCGGTCTTGGTCGGCCAGCCGGCCGGGCCCGGGCCCTACGTGGTCAGGGTCAAGGTGCCGTCGGGGGTCAAACTGATGCCGCACCGGCACCAGGAGGACCGCGTCTACACGGTCATGTCCGGTGTCTTCTACATCGGCCGGGGCGAACAGTTCGATGCCGGGAAGCTCGAGGCCTATCCACCCGGTGCCGTCGTCGTCCTGCCCGGCGGCACCCCGCACTTCCACTGGGCCAGATCTGGCGAGTACGTCACCCAGGTGACGGCGATCGGGCCGATCAGCCTGGAATACCTGGACCCGGAAGACGACCCGCGAAACGGCTGAGCCATTGTCGACGCGATAGGCCAGTGACACGCGAACCGGCGGCTGAGGAGCCAACGATGAGCGTTTCCGCTGCGCATTCCGTTCAAGCCAGGTCATGTCGCCGCGGCCTCCGTCTGGGGGCCGAAGGACCTGGCCGCGGTGGACTCGCTGCTCGTCAAGGTGACGACCGACCAATGACTGGAAGGCTGGAGGGAAGCCTTCGGATTCACCGCCACCCCGGTGACCCAACGGGCGGCCAGCCGCGCGGGGGGTGCCCGGTGACCAGGTAAAGGCCGCGGCGCTGGGTTTTCGCGCCGCGGCCTTTACGCGCGACAGCGCGTAACCGAGTGTCGCCCGTTTTGACGGTGAGCGCGCGGAGCGCTCCTTTTCCTGCGGGCTGGACTTTCGCCCTGGGAGCGGAGCGACCCTCGGGCTGGGGAAGGGGGTCCGGGGGGAAACGGACTTTGGGGGTTTCCCGGGTCAGGAAGTGGGCGCGTAGCGCCATGTTTTGGGGATGATCGTCGCCGCCAGCATGGTGGAATCGGCACGTCCTGGCTTCTGTCCTGGTTTCCTGGCGAGATCAGCGGTGGACGGTCAGGTGACCGCGGAGGTCTGGGCCCTGATCCGGTCTAGAAGCTGGTTCCAGTCGTCGACGAAGGACTTGGCCCCGTCGCGCTGCAGCTGGGCCGCGACCTCGCTCAGGTCGACGCCAGCCTGGGTGAACCGGCCGAGTATCGCGTCCGCGTTGCCGCCATCAGCCGGCAGCGGATCCCCCACCTCACCGTGGTCGAAGAAGGCCTCCAGGGTGCTGTCAGGCATCGTGTTGACCGTGAACGGGGCAGCCAGCCCGTGCACATACAAGGTGTCCGGGGCGGCCGGATCCTTGGTGCTCGTGCTGGCCCACAGCAGCCGCTGCACCCGGGCCCCGTCGTTCTCCAGCCGCTGGACCCGGTCGGAGCTCATCAGCCGCCGGTAGGCGCGGTAGACATCGAGCCCGACCGCCAGGGCGAGCTTGTCCGCCAGGTCCGCCGGCACCTCCTTGGCCACCGCCACGTCCCAGCGCGACATGAAGACAGAGGCGACCGAACCCACGGCCGGGTCCAGGCCGTCGGCGATGCGGCGCTCCACGCCCTGGATATACGCGTCCGCCGCAGCGAGGTAGTGATCGGCGGAAAACAGCAGCGTCACGTTCACCGGGACGCCGGCCGCGATCGCCTGGGTAATGGCCGGCAAGCCCTCGGGAGTACCGGGGATCTTGATGAACAGGTTGGACCGCCCCGCCTGCGCGTGCACAGCCTTGGCCGCCTCCACGGTCCGGGCGGTGTCGTAGGCGAGCAAGGGCGAGACCTCAAGGGATACCCACCCGTCAACTCCGTCCGTCCGCTCGTGGATACCCAGGAACAGGTCCGCGGCGCGGCGCAGATCCTCAGTGGCCAGCTCGAAGAACAGATCCTCAGCCGACAGCCCCTGGCCTGCCCTGGACCGGATGGCATCGTCATAGTCGCCCGATCCGATCGCCTTGTCGAAGATGGAGGGGTTCGAAGTCAGCCCGGTCACCGAGTAGGAGTCGATGTATCTCTGGATCGTGCCGTTGTCGAGCAGGCTGCGGGTGATGTTGTCGAGCCACAGGCTCTGCCCCCGCTCATGAAGCGTCTCGGTGGCCTTCACTGTTCTCCTCCTTACGCCTGGCGGGCCGCGGCCACGCGAGCCGCGCGATCCCCGCTACCTAATCTAGGGTGAAGCCCGATCGTCCATTGAAGGCAGGCGACAGCCCTGGAGCAAGTGACAAACCAAGTGACAACGACGTCAGGCAACGGCCGACGGTTCGATTCCGTAGCGGCCTCCAGCTCAGCGCGGTTTCCCGACCTCTGGTTTTATGATCCAGCGACTCACCAAGTGACAGTCACCCACTGCTCGCAGTTGTCGCAGCAGTTGTCACAGCCACAAGCCGCTTGGCTGGCGTATGCGAGATGGCGGAACCTAGGTGAGGCCAGGCCAGGCGATGGGGCGGTGCCTGGGCCGGGAGGGTAACGCCCTGGCCGTTGGGGTGCGCCGGAGCCATTCCCCGTCGCCGGGGCGGGCCGTGATCTGGCCGTCGGCGAGCACGAGCTGGCCGCGGCGGACGACGAAGCGCGGCCAGCCCTGGACCTGCCAGCCGTCGTACACCGAATAGCCGGAGAGCGATTGCATGCGCGCGCCGTCGATCGTGCGGCGGCACCCCGGGTCCCACAGCGCGATGTCCGCGTCAGAGCCGACGGCGATCGCGCCTTTGCGCGGGTACAGGCCGAAGATGCGGGCGGCGTTCGCCGAGGTCAGGGCCACGAACCGGTCGAGCGAGATGCGGCCGCCGATCACGCCTTCGGAGTACAGCATGGGCATCAGCGTCTCTAGGTCGGCGACTCCCTGCCGGGCGGTCACCACGTCGAGCGCGGGATCGAGCTTGGCCTCCAGCGTCCACGGCGCATGGTCGCTGCACACGGTGTCGACGTCCCCGCCAGCCAGTCCCTCCCACAGCGCCTCGCGGTCGGACTGCTCGCGCAGCGGCGGGGCCCCGACGTACTTCGCCGCGTCAGGCTCGGCGAAGCGTTCCCTGGTCAGGTGCAGGTACAGAGGCCGGGTCTCGACATAGACCGGCAGGCCGGCAGCCTTAGCCCGGCGGCAGCGGTCAAGTGCGGCGGCGGATGACAGGTGCACGATATAGACGCGAGCGCCGGTGCGGCTGGCGATGCCGATGGCCTGGTCGACCGCGGCCACCTCGGCGGCGACCGGGCGGGCGTCCGGGAAGTTCGCGACCGCGCCGCGGCCCTCCGCGATTAGCGTCTCTCCCGCCTGCCTGAGCATCGCGCCGTCCTCGCAGTGCAGCAGCGTCACCGAGCCGGCCGCCTGCGCGGCGCTGGCCGCCGCGAGTAGGGCGGCCTCATCGACCGCCACGTCCGGGTCGGACAGGAACATCTTGATGCTCGCGTGCCCTCCTCCTGCGAGAGCGGCGACCTCGCCTTCTGGCAGCGCGCCGGGGTGCAGCAGGATCGGGTGCAGGAACCAGTCGACCGCAGCCTCAGGTGCGGCACCGGCCATCTCCCGGGTGATCGCGGCGCGCGGCGTCTCCTCCGCGCCTGTCTCATCGGGCACCGGATGGGTCATGTTGCCGATCGCGGTGATGCCGCCGGCGATCGCCGCCCTCGAACCGGACCAGAAGTCGTCTACCCAGACCGGGAACCTAAGCCTGTCGCCAAGCCCCCGGTGCATCAGGTGCGTGTGCGCGTCGACTCCGCCGGGAATCGCGAGCAGGCCGTCGGCGGCGAGTTCCTCCGCGCCCGTCATCGTGCCGCCGAGCTGGGCGATCCGGCCGTCGGTTATGCCGATGTCAGCGGCTTCCCGATGACCCGGCGTGACTATGGTCGCGCCGCGTATAACCAGGTCGAAACCCACCGCAGCATTCTGGCACGCCGCTACCAGGCCACGCGATGACAGGACCCGGCGCCCCGATGCCTCGGTTCTCGAGGTGCCTTAATGCGGATCACGGCAAAGCATCCTGGCCCGTCAAGGGTGCAGCGCGCACTCGTGACCGCGGGTCATGCGTCTCGCGGGGGGCTGCCCTCAGGGCTCAGGCTCAAAAGGGACGCCATCGCCGCTACGCCGGTTACGGCGCCTGCGGTGGTCCACCTGGTGACCCCGTCAGCCGCCATCGCCGGGCACCACCAAGAACAGTGGTCCTGGCCAGGACGATAGAACCAGCGCGGGCCCAGAACCTCGGGCACAGGTCTCGCCTGGGGAATCCTGACAGTCAGGAACCCGGGGCGTCGCCGTGCCCTGAAGATGCCCGCAGCGCATCGGTCAGCAACGCGACCAGCGTATCGAGCTGCACATCGGCCGGCGAGGAGACCTCTTGGTCCGACCCGTCCAGGGCCCGGGCGGCAAGTCCGGCCTTGCTGCCGATCAGCTCAGCGACCCGGGCGTCGATGGTCTGGGCGGCGATGATGCGCCAGGCGGTGACAGGCTCGGCCTGCCCGATGCGGTGGCTGCGGTCGATGGCCTGGGTCTGCTCTGCGTCGGTCCAGGACAGCTCGGCCAGCACGATGTTCGAGGCAACCTGTAGATTTATGCCCACCCCAGCCGTGGTCAGCGAGCACACCGCGACCGCGACGTCCGGGTCGTTCACGAAGGCGTCGATGTTCGCCTGCCGCACCGTGCGCGTCTGGTCACCGCGGATGGATGAGAAGCGCACGCCGTTCCGGGCGAAGGCCTCTTCGGCGGCGTCCATCACGTCGATGTGCTTGGCGAAGAAGACGACTTTGCCGGCGCTGCGGGCCAGCTGCGCCGTGTAGTCCGCGGCCAGTTCGGCCTTGGCCTGGCCGATGCGCCGCATCATGGTGAACACGTTGTCGCCGGACTGCGCGGCCGTCGCATCCTTCAGCTCCCACCGGGCCACCTGGCGGACGAGGTCGTGATCGATGCTTCCCGGGTCGGCATCGGAGGACCGGTTCGCGAGCGCGGTCTGGTACCGCGCCACCATCCGGTTGGCGAGGTCCCGCTCTGCCGCCCGGATTGACCGGCCGGTCGGCCCGTCCAGCTCGACGGGAAGGTCGGCGATGCGGCGGGCGGGTATGTCGGCGGCCACGTCCAGCTTGCGGCGGCGCACGATGCCCATGTCGATCACGCACTGGCGCGCCGCTGCGTAGAAGCCCCGGTCGGCGGGCGTCAGGCCGGTGTCCTCGAGCGTGCCCTCCAGCTCGTCGAGGGGCTTGCTGTCGTCGATCCAGCCGAGGAACTGCCAGATCGCCCGGAAGTCCTCGATGTCGTTGATCAGCGGGGTGCCGGTCAGCGCCATCAGCAGGGGCCGCGCCGTACGGGACCGGATTCGGTCCGAAAGCGCGAGGACGTGCTGCGAACGCTGTGAGGTCTTGTTCTTGATGAAGTGAGCCTCGTCCACGACCATGCCACGGAAGCCGAAGCCACCGAGCCACCCGATGTGGCGGTCGAGCACCTCGTAGTTGATCACGACGATGTCGGCGAAGCCATCGATAGTCAAGCCGTCGCCCTGCACCACGGTGGCCGAGCGGCGGGGCGTCCAGTGGGCCGCCTCACGCGCCCAGTTGGTCTTGACGACGTTCGGCACGACAACCAGCAGCGGGTAGGCGTTCGCCGCTTCCGCGGCGATTAGCGCCTGGGCCGTTTTGCCCAGACCCGGCTCATCGGCGAGCAGGAACGTCCGGTGACCAGCGGCGGCCGCGGCGACCAGCTGCCCCTGGTGCGGCATGAGTTCCAGGCCCGCCGGGGTGAACCGTGCCGTCGGCGCCGGGAGCGCCATGCACGCCGGGGATCCCCCATCGGCGCGCTCGAAGGAACTCAGCAGCGGGCCGAGCAGCTCCCAGCCGGTAAGGCGGCGCGGACGTGAGCCGCGCTGAGGAACGGCGGAGAAGTCGGGGGCGAGGAAGGGGTTCGCCAGCTGCCGGGAGATCACTGACTGCGGCGCGACCCGCAGCTCCGTGTCGGAGGGAGCGGTCACCGGGGGCGCGATCTCTTCGGGCGCCGGCTCGATGCCGAGTTCCCGCAGCATCTCCAGCTTGAGCGACCGGGCCGCGTCGGAGGCATCGGAATCCTCGGCGAGCAGCGCTAGCAGCCCAGCGTCCCGGACGGCGGTCGTCGCGAGGATGGTCGCGATGCCGTCCAGCCGCTTGAGCTGCTCAGCCCGGCGGCGCTCGGTTCCGGCCGCAGCCCGGACGCGGGCGCGCTCGTCCCGCAGCAGTAGGGCGACGGCCTGGAACTTCGTGCGCACGGCGGGCGTCACGCGGCCGCGCCGGGCAGCCTCCTCGACCTCGCGGACAGTTCGGGAGAGCACCGAGGCGACGTCGCCGCGGTGGCGGACGCGCCGCTGCTCACGCGGAGCGGTACGGCGAACGCGCGCCTGGCGCTGGCCCGTTCCAGCCACAGACTCCTCCTTCGCAATGCCGGGGCGCGGTGGCCGCGGCATATGCCTCACGGTCATGCAGACGGGGCGGGGAACGTCCCGGGCACAGGGCCTAGTACTCCAGACGCTGAGCCGGGTTGCGGATCTCTAAGGATCAACGCGGCGAACCCCGGCAAGCGTCTCGCGCGGACCCGGAACCGCCGGCGGGTGGGCTAGTGACCACAGCACGCCGAAGTCATCGTTAGACGACCGGCTCGGTTCTCAGGTACCGCTCAATGTTAACGCGTGCGAGAGCGCATAATTCCCGGCCGCGCTATGGGTGAACGGCCTCAGTGCCGCGATCACGTTGGTGTGGCGCGCTGCTCGGCGATTGAGTTGCCGCCGTCCACGACGAGGTATTGCCCAGTGATGTAGGACGCGCCTGGGCTGGCCAGCCAGGCAATTGCGGCGGCGATCTCGTCGGGTGAGCCGCTTCGGCCAACTGGGGTGGCCTGCCCTTGGCCGCGCTCTTCCGGGGTCTGGGAGCCGCTCGCTATCCAGCCTGGTGCGACAGCATTGACAGTGATTCCGTGCCTGGCAGTGTCGACGGCGGCTGCGCGGGTGAGACCGACCATGCCCGCCTTGGCGCTGGCGTAGCCGACGTCCGCGCGGATCGCCATCACCGGGCCGGTCAGGCTAGCCACCATGATGATCCGCCCCCAGCCGCGGCTGGTCATGGCCGGCACCGCCGCCTTGGTGACCAGGAAGGCGGAGGTCAGGTTGCGGGCGAGCGCAGCCTGCCAGGTCGCCAGGTTCATGGACTCCACGGTGCCGGACTCGAACACAGGGTCAGCGGCGGAGATCATGCCGGCGTTGTTTACGACGATGTCCAGCCGGCCCCATTGCTCCACCGCGGCCGACACGAGCCCGGACGCCACGTCGGCATCGGTTAGATCGCCGATGATTCCCGCCGCGTCGAAACCGGCGCTGCGCAGTTCGCTGACCCGGTCCTGGATCCGGGCCGTGGTGGCGCTGATCATCACGGCCGCACCGAGTTCGGCGAGCAGCCTGGCGGTGGCGAAACCGATGCCGGCCGGACCGCCCGCACCGGTTACCACCGCGACCCGGCCGGACAGGTCAAACGCCGCTGGGATGGGCATTGTCCGATCCTAGTAGGGCTGGATGCCAGCTCCCCGGCCCGCGGGAAGGGGGGAACGCGGCCGGTCGGCGGGCCGCAAGATAGCCTTCGGGCCTATGGTGCAGCGCCCTGACCCCTTGGAGAGCATGCCGCCGGCGTTCGGCGAGCAGGCGGCCAGGCAGATCCTGCGAGAAGGCTTCGGTGTCGAATCGTCGTCCCTCAAGCCCCTCGCGGGCGAACGGGACCAGAATTTCCGGGTGGACACGGTCGCCGGGCAGCGCTTCTTGTTCAAGATCTCTAATCCAGCGGATGACGGGCCCATCCTGGCCATGCAGGCCGCCGCTCTGCACCACATCGAACGAGTGGATCCGGTCCTGCCGGTGATGCGTCCCCTGCCGACCGCGGCGGGGGAGGCCTGGGTCGAGGTGCCGGGACCCGACAGCCGGACCTACCCGGCCCGGCTTTTCACGTTCCTGCCTGGACGGGCAGTCGCTAACACGGCGCTCACCACCGAGGCGATCTGGTCCCATGGGCAGACCACGGCCCGGCTGGGGCGGGCGCTGCGTGGCTTCTTTCACCCTGCGGCCGACTACGAGATCTTGTGGGACATCACCCGCTTGCCTAAGCTCCGGCCGCTGCTCGCCCATGTCTGCGACGGTCAGCGCCGGGTCCAGGTGGAGTCGGTCCTGGACCGGTTCGAGGCCCAGGTCGCGCCGGTGCTGCCCGGACTCCGCGCGCAGGTGATCCACGGCGATATGAGCCTGGACAACGTGCTGTACAGCGATGATCTTCAGGTCAGCGGGATCGTGGATTTCGGGGATATGACCTATGCGCCGCTGGTCTGCGATCTCGCCGTCGCCGTCGCCGATGTGCTGCACGGCCGTGACGACGCCATCGATGCGGCCGAGGAGATAATCGGCGGCTACGTCTCGGTGACGCCGCTCGAAGACGAGGAGGCCGGGCTGCTCGCGGACCTGGTGGCGGCCAGGCTGGCCACTGAGCTCACCGTCACCGCCTGGCGGCGCGGGCTCTACCCGGACAACGCCGCATACGCCGCGACCGGCGAGCCGGGGGCCCGCGCTTTCCTCGACGCCATCGAGGCGATGGGGATACACGCTGTCGCCCGGCGCTTCCGCGAGGCCTGCTGTCGGCTCCCCTACCGAAGATCTGCCACCAGTACGCTGCTCGAGCGCCGCCGCCGGGTGCTGCCCCGGTCCCCGCTGTTCTACTCCCGCCCCGTGCACCTCGTCCGCGGCGAGGGCGTCTGGCTGTTCGACCCCGACGACCGGCGGTATCTCGACTGCTACAACAACGTGGCCGTGGTCGGGCACAGCCACCCAAGGGTCGTGCAGGCGGTGACGCAGCAGCAGCGGCTGCTCGCGACCCACAGCCGCTATCTGCACGAAGCGATCGTCGAGCTCGCCGAACGGCTCCAATCCACCCTGCCTTCGGAGCTGGACGCCGTCATGGTCGTGAACTCTGGCAGCGAGGCCAACGACCTGGCTTGGCGGATCGCCCGCGCGGCCACCGGGCGGGCCGGGGCGGTCGTGACCGCCTACGCCTACCACGGGCTGACCGAGGCCACCCACGCCCTGTCCCCCGAGGAGTGGGCCAACGGGTAGCAACCTGCCCACGTCGCGACGATCCCGGCGCCTGACGGGTACCGCGGCCCGTACCGCCGGGGAGACGACGGGTGGGTGCAGCGGTACGCCGCCCATATCGATGACGCCGCCCGAACGCTCGGCGGTCGCGGCTTCGCCGCCATATACCTGGATCCGGCCTTTACCGCCGACGGCATCCTGTCGCCCCCTCCCGCCTACCTGCGGGAAGCAGCCCGGCGGGCGCGGGCGCTTGGAGGGCTCGTGGTGGCCGATGAAGTGCAAGCCGGTTACGGCCGGTCCGGGACGCATCTGTGGAGCTTCCAGGCGTCAGGGATCACGCCGGACATGGTGGTGATAGGCAAGCCGATGGGTAACGGCTTCCCGGTCGCCGCCCTAGTGGTCAGGTCCCAGCTGCTCGGGGCCGTGCCTGAGGAGGTCGAGCTGTTCAGCACCTTCGGCGGCAACCCGGTAGCCTGCGCGGCCGCGCTCGCGGTTCTGGCCGTCATCGAGGAAGAGGGCCTGGTGGCCAACGCCGCGGAAGTTGGCTCCTTCCTCCGCCATGGCCTGCTGACCCTCGCGGAACGCCACCCCCTGATCGGGGACGTCCGGGGCGAAGGCCTCCTGCTCGGCGTCGAACTGATCGATGAGGCGCGCGGGCCAGCAGCCGGGAACGCCCGCCAGGTAACCGAGGCGATGCGCGATCGGGGCATACTGATCAGCGCCACCGGCCCGGCCGGAAACGTGCTCAAGATCCGGCCGCCCCTGGTTTTCCAGCACCAACACGCCGACCTGTTCCTCCAGGCCCTCGATGAGGTCCTCGCGTCTTCATGACGCCATGCCAACTGGAGATAGAGCGCAGGGTCAGGCCGAAACGACGGTAATCACCGTGTGGCCGATCTTGATCTTGTCGCGTTTCCTCAGCAACTGGGATCCGCGGATGCGGCGCCCGTTGAGCACGGTGCCGTTGGTTGAGCCGAGGTCGTCGACGTACCACACTCCGCGAACGGTGTGGAAGCGGGCATGCTGACCGGAGGCGAAGTCGTCGTCGACGGCGAGAAGGCCTTCGCGGCCAGCAGTGAAGTCGGCACTGAAACTATGACGCTGCTCTCCGATCTGGATGACCAGGGGCGGGGTGTCAGGTCCCTCGGGGATGGTGGTGCCGGTTTGCCCGGCGACGGCGGACGCGGCGGCCTTCCAGGCCTGTTGCTCCTGCTGGGTCAGGTCTTCCCACGGCGGGAGAGGCGTGGTGAGGGCGTCGCGGTGGGCTTCGTAGGCAGCTTGTGCGAGGCGTTCAAGAAGGGTGGCCACTCATCGATAGTGCCAGAGTTGCCCGCTCAAAGGTGAGCGCGGATGTTACGCAAAGCTTGCTGCATTTCGGCAGCCGACCAGAAGCGATCAACGCCGGCGGAGGCGCATGCCTTGATAAGGAATTCGGCAAGGTCAGGGCGGAGTTCGGGGCGAATCGTTCGCGGATCGGCCACCGAGCCGGCGACCGTGGGCATCGCATTCGGATATGGGTGGTGGCCGTCGCAGAGCAGTTGGTAGAGCAGAACGCCGACGGCGAAGAGGTCGGTGGAAACGTCCCAGTGGGCGAGTTCGGCGTCGGGTGACTGGTAGGGGGGTGTGCCTGACTGCGTACGCACGGGGTCGCCGACCCGGGAGGCGATGTTGAAGTCAAGCAGTTTCGCTCCGGTGCGAGTGAGCATCACGTTGCGGGGTTTGATGTCGCGGTGAACCAGCCCTTCGTCTTTCAGTTCCATCCACTCGTGCGCCTCTGCTTCCGGCAAGTCGCATTCGCGGCGTTTAGTCTCAAGTTGCTTGAGGCGCACCGCGTCAGGATGGAAAGCGGCGAGCGCGTCCAGCAGGTCGAGGGCAACGTCTACCGCCTCCCGGTCGCGAAGGCGCCTGCCTCCGGTGACGAACTCATCGAGTGATTCCCCGTCGATGAACTCGGTGATGAGATACCAGTCGCCGGCGTCGGCCTGGTCGGCCCAGAAGACCTTCACCACGTTGGGATGATCGATCTTCCGCAGGGCGCTGATCTCCCGGCGGACCGCCTCATGCCCGGCCCGGCTGTCGAACAGCTTGAGTGCTCGCTCCTCGCCCTCGAGGTCATCGCGTACGCGGTAGACCTTCGAAAAGCCGCCCTGCCCGATTACCTGGAGAATCTCGAAGCGGCCGTCGATGACGTCGCCCACGGCGTAGTCAGCCGCCTTGGCCTGGAGAACCTCGGAAGATGTGAGCCGGCGGGTGTGGCGGCCAGTTCCGGCTCCGGCGGAGTCCGGCGGCACGTGCCGGATTCCCCCGACGGCATGCACCAGGCACGGGTGCAGCACGTAGGTACCTACGTCCGGCGGGAAGTGAAACTGCTCGACGTCGCCCATGGAGTAGAAGCGGTGCCGCCCGGCCTCGTCGGCATACCCGAGCAAGCCGTTCTGCCACAGGACGGAGGCGAGGTTCGTCGCCCTCTCGAAGTGCGAGTCCGCCACTTCCTGAAGGCGCCGCAGGTAGACCGTCTTGCCGGCGCCGAGCTTCCCGACGATGACCCGCACCATGGAGTCGTTGGCGCGGGTCGCCAGATGGCCGTACGCGGGATTGCCGCCGAAGTCGACGAACTCGCTGATGACATCCTCGATGTCGGCGCGTGATCCATCCGGATTACCAAACGGCCCGACTGGATCGAGCCGACGCCGCCTGCTCCCCATGCTCTTCTCCCAAACCGAATCGTAGCCCGCTACAGGAATAAGAGCCAGGTCATAGGCTTGGCGCAGTGAAGATGACCATAAGCTGGTTCTTGTGGCGGCGATGACACCGGCCCGGTCCGCTCGGCCGCTGACTGAAGTCGTATTTGATCCGTCCACCTACGCCGACGGAGTGCCCTTCGAGGCGCTGGCCCAGCTGCGGAAACAGGCCCCTGTCGCGTGGGTGGCCGAGATTCCCGTCCTGGGCTGGCCGGCGGGTCCGGGATTCTGGCTGGTGCTCCGGCACGAGGATGTCGAATCGGTGCTGACGAGGCCGCACTTGTTCTCTTCCTCGCTCGGGGCTACGCAGATCCGCGATCCGGCGACGCCACAGGCGCTCGGCTATGTCCGCAAGATGATGCTCAACATGGACCCGCCGGATCACTCCAGGCTGCGGCGGCTGCTGAGCCGGTCGTTCACGCCACGGGCGGTCTCCCGGCTTGAGGACCGGATCCGCGGTCACGCGCAGGCCATCTGCGACCGGGTGTTCACCGGCCCGCGGGGTGAATGCGACTTCGCCAAGGATGTGGCCGCGGATCTGCCGTTGCTCACCCTGGCCGACGTCCTCGGCGTGCCGGAGCAGGACCGCTGGCTGCTCTTTGACTGGTCCAACCGGGTGATCGGCTACCAGGACCCCGACTACGCCTCCTCGGCCGAGTTTGACCAGGCCGCGGGCACGCCCATGGCCAGGGAGGCGCTCGCGCTGCGGCCGTTGCCGGACGAGGACGGCCGGATGCCCGACCCGCGGACCCGGGAGGGAATGCCGGACCTGTACGCGTACGCCCACCTGCTGGCCGAGGAGAAACGCCGACGGCCAGGGGATGACGTGATGTCGATCCTGCTGGCTCAGGCAGACGACGACGGAGAAAGGGTGTCGGCGGCGGAGTTCGAGAACATGTTCTGGCTGTTCGCGGTGGCCGGGAACGAGACCTTGCGCAATGGCCTGCCGGGCGGGTGCATCGCGCTGCTGGAGGACACGCAGGCGCAGGACGACCTACGCAAAGATCCAACCCTTATGCCCACGGCGGTGGAGGAGATGCTGCGCTGGTGGACGCCGGTCATGACGTTCCGCCGGACCGCGGCCTACGACTGCGAACTAGGCGGACAGCACATCGGCGAAGGAGCCAAGGTCGTCGTTTCGTTCACCTCGGCCAATCGCGATGAGGCCGTCTTCGCCGATCCCGACCGTTTCGACCTCCGCCGCCAGCCCAACCCGCACCTGGTGTTCGGCCACGGCCCGCACTTCTGCCTGGGCGCTCATCTGGCCCGCACCCAGATGCGCGCGCTCTTCCATGAGGTCCTGGCCCGCACATCCTCCCTCAGGTACGCGGACCAGCCGTCTTACCTGCGATCGAACTTCCAGCGTGGCGTCAAGCGACTACCGGTCGCCTGGGCCGCCTGACTGCGGCGCCCGTGGCAGACTGCGGCCATGGAAGCCGGTCTTCGGGTTCACGCCGGCGGCAGCGGGGAGCCGGTGCTGTTGCTGTTGCATGGCCTCGGTGCGACGGGGGATGTGTGGGAGGGCTGGCGGCCGTTGCTCGCCCGGCGGTGGCCAGGGCGCTGGCTGGCGCCTGACCTGCCCGGCCACGGTGGCTCGCCGCCGCTGTCCGGCTACACCTTCGACACCCTCGCCGCCGCGGTCGCCGGCCTCCTCGGCGCCGGTACCCGCACCGTCGTGCTGGGACATTCGCTGGGCGGCGTCGTCGGCCTGGCCCTGGCCGGCGGCGGGTTCCCCGTGTCGGTACAGGCAGTCATCGGCCTAGGGATCAAGGTCGTCTGGACCGGGGAGGATCTGGACCGTGCGCAGGCCTGGGCGCACCGGTCACCGCCCTGGTTCGACTCGCGCGACGAGGCGGCCGCCCGCTACCTGCGCATCTCGGGCCTGGCCGGCCTGCTGTCCGCCGCAGACCCGGCCGTGGATGCCGGGCTGCGGGAGCACAACGGGCGATGGCGGCTGGCCCTGGATCCTGCCGCGTTCGCCGTCGGGGCGCCCGACATGGCGCAGTTGCTGGCCCGATCTCAGGCCCCGGTGACCCTGGCCCGCGGGGAACACGACGCCATGAACACCGACGAGCAACTTTCGCGGCTGGGCGTCCCCACGGTCACGCTCCCCGGCCTAGGCCACAACGCACACGTCCAGAGCCCGCAACTCTCGATCACCCTCCTGGACCCGCATCGATGACACCGGTGGCCCGTCAGGCCAGCCCGGTACCATCCACTCCATGACGTCACCGGATGCAGGCCTGCCCGGGAATATCGGCGCGCCTGCCACCCGGGCACTGACGGCGGCCGGGTATACGCGGCTCAGCCAGCTCGCGAATGTCCCCGCCGCCGAGCTGGCCAAGCTCCATGGCGTCGGGCCGAAGGCGTTGCGGCTCCTTCAGGCGGCACTCCAAGAGCACGGCATGTCACTGGGCTAGACCCGCGCCACTTCTGACCGCCCAACGGTGCACCCCGCCAGTACGTAACAAATATTGTCCGAACGCCGTAGTGTGCGCCTTCCCGTGCTTTCGGGGTTCCGAGCCAGTTGTCACATCTCGGTGCGCTGCCGCGTCTTCAGGGGTGAAGGCATCTACGGGGAAGGAAATATCATGCGAGCTTTTATTACGGGGGCGACCAGTGCAGCGAGACTGCACCTAATAGCTCCAGGCAGGCGATAGTCATGAGCGAAATCAGTGCCAGCGCCGGCCGCGAGTCCCATCTGCCTGCCGCGCTGGGCAGCGCTACCCAAGACCCCCGCCGGTGGCTCATCCTGGGCACCGTCGGCCTCGCCCAGCTCATGGTCGTGCTGGACGCCACGATCGTGAACATCGCGCTGCCGTCGGCGCAGCGGGCCCTGGGCTTTTCCACCGTGGACCGGCAGTGGGTGGTGACCGCCTACGCGCTCGCGTTCGGCAGCCTGCTGTTGTTCGGCGGGCGGCTCGGCGACCTGATCGGGCGCAAGATCACCTTCCTGACCGGCGCGCTCGGCTTCGCGGCCGCGTCGGCCGTCGGCGGCGCGGCGACCAGCTTCGGCACGCTGGTTGCGGCGCGCACCGCCCAGGGCGCCTTCGGCGCGCTGCTCGCGCCGGCGGCCCTGTCGATCCTGTCCACGACGTTCAGCGACCCGAAGGAGCGCGGCAAGGCGTTCGGCGTTTACGGCGCGATCGTGGGTGCCGGCGGCGCGATCGGCCTGGTGCTCGGCGGGGTCCTGACCGAGTACCTGTCCTGGCGCTGGTGCCTGTACGTGAACCTGATCTTCGCGGGCCTCGCCGTGACCGGAGCGGTCCTGCTGCTCAAGCAGCAGCGCGGCAGGACCAGGACACGCCTGGACCTGCCCGGCGTCGCGCTCGTCTCGGCCTCGATGTTCTGCCTGGTCTACGGGTTCTCCAACGCGGCGACCCACAACTGGCACACGCCGTCCACCTACGGCTTCCTGGCCGCGGGTGTCGTGCTGCTGGCCGCTTTCGCGCTCCGGCAGTCCCGCGCGGCCAGCCCGCTGCTGCCGCCCCGCGTCATCCTTGACCGCAACCGGGGCGCAGCCTACCTAGCGGTGCTGGTCGCAGGCGCAGGGATGTTCGGCATCTTCCTGTTCCTCACCTATTACCTGCAGCAGAGCCTGCATTACTCTCCCGTCGTCACCGGCGTCGCCTTCCTGCCGATCATCGCGATGGTGGTGGTCAGCGCCAACCTGTCCAACGTGGTGCTGATGCCCAGATTCGGCCCGAAGCCACTGGTCATCGTCGGCCTGCTGCTCGCCGCGGGCAGCCTGGTGTGGCTGACCAGGATCGGCGCGCATTCGGGGTACGCATCAGCGGTGCTCGGACCTCTGCTGGTGACCGGCCTGGGCTTCGGCTTCACGATCGCGCCGTCGATGAACACCGGGACGTTCGGGGTGGCGCCGCAGGACGCGGGTGTGGCCTCCGCCACGCTCAACACCGGCCAGCAGATCGGCGGCTCGATCGGCACCTCGCTACTCAACACCATCTTCGCCAGCGCGGTGGCGCACTACGTGACCAGTCACCTGAGCCCGGCCACCATGGTCCACGGCCACCCTGCGCCGTCCCTGATCGGGATGTCGCTGATCCACGGCTACACGACCGGGTTCTGGGTCGCGGCAGCCATCTTCGGCGCCGGCGCGGTGATCTGCGGCACGCTGTTCCGTTCCGGCCCGCTCCGCCTCGCCGCGCCGTCAGCGGCCGACCCGGCCGAGACGGC
Source organism: Streptosporangiaceae bacterium (assembly GCA_050698755.1). Lineage (GTDB taxonomy): Bacteria > Actinomycetota > Actinomycetes > Streptosporangiales > Streptosporangiaceae > Palsa-504. The sequence continues at coordinate 16,453 of JBOHCK010000058.1, forward strand.
CGCTCAGCAGGCCAGCAGGGCACCGGTCATGCACATCTGAGCCTGAGCCTGAGCCTGCCGGCCTAGGCCCTGCCGTCGGCGACGACATCCTCCGTACTCTGACCTGGGTCGCCGCCCTCACCATGGTCCACGCCGACGCGTGCCGTCTGGCTCGCCTCTTCCGCTGACGTCACGATCGGTCGCCGGGTTCTAGCCCGTCGGCTCCAGCGGCTCAGCCAGAGCAGGCCGAACACGGGAAGGACGAGCGGGACGAAGCCGTAGCCGCTGCCGTAACTGGACCACACTGTGGCGTCGGGGAAGGTGGCCGGGTCGGCGAGGCTCCACGTGCCGACGGCCAGGACGCCGGCGAGTTCGACCGAGCAGGACAGGACGGCGATCCTGCGCGCGGTTGGACCGCCGTTGGCGAGGGTGACCGTGGCGACGATGTAGAACAGGGCGGCGAAGGCCGACAGCAGATAGGCGACCGGGGCGTGATGGAATTTCGTCGCGATCTGTACCCCGGCCCGTGCGGAAGCGGAGAGCGCAAACAGCGCGTAGACGGCGACCAGCAGCCGGCCCGGGCCCGTCCTGGTCGAACCCGGCGGCGATCCTGCGGGCTCACGCGATCCTGCGGGCTGAGGCGATCCTGCGGGCTCAGGCGGTGCCGTGGGTTCAGACACGGATGACGGGCCAGATCTGATGCAGCCGGACCATCAGCACGGGCGCGACGAGCCCGGCCACGGCGACGACCGCCGCGCCCCAGCGTGATCGCTCCAGCAGCCCCCAGAAGGCCGCAGCCAGAGGGACGATCGGCATCGCGATCAGGTATCCGATGAGGGTAGCCAGCCCCGCCGGGTGTGGACCGCTGGCGAGTCTGGCCACGATAAGGCCATCCTCGACCAGCAGGAGGATCTCAAGGACGCCGAGTCCGGCGAGCAGGCCAACGCCCATTCGCCGGTTCCGGGCGGTCGTCAGCAGCGCGTACCCGGCCAGCGCGAGACCAGCGACAATGATCGTCGTGGGGACGGCGCCGTTCACGGGCTATATGTTACTACGTTTCGTAGTAACAGGCGCTGGTCCAGCAGTGCGGGACCCAGGCCCGATCAGGGGTCGCGCAATCTTCATCGCGCGGATAGTCACGCCGTGTAGCCAGCGTCCGGCTGGCAGGTTTGGCGTGACCCGGTAGCCGCCATCGGTGGACGGATATACCGGTCGGCGCATTACCCATTCCCGCGGTTTACAACTCCGCGTAGAAGAGTATCGTCGAGACCCGCAGGTAGTGCTATATGGCCCGAGCCCGTCAGCGAATCGAAAACTTCGTTTGCGCGGTCTTTATTCTGGTGGTAATGAACGACAACGCGATCTCCGTTATCGGCAGACACCCTGGCCGTAGCTGCTCCAATTCCACGCGAGGCTCCCGTGATGAGCACGGCCCGGGATGTCACTGATCACTCCAGTTACGTCTAGTGTCTTCGTCCGAGTGCTCCGTAACGTCGCGATCTGGACGGCCAACCGCAAACTTACAGTAACGTAGGTTCAACTTGGGTTATCGTCCACTGGTCGGCCCGTGCCACCGCTCCGCGGCATCCTGGAGGACTCATCGTGACCCTGACCGCCCAAGAGCGCCTAGACGACCTGGGCGTGCTGGAATCCGCAGATCCGGGCCACGTGCTTCGTATGGTGGATACATCGGCCGCCCAGCTCCGCGCCGCGGCCCGGACCGCCGCCGAGACCGATCTGGGTCCGGCTCTGTCCGGTAGTCATCCGCGGACGATCGTGGTCACCGGGATGGGCGGTTCCGGGGTGGCCGGTGACGTGCTTTCCGCCGTCTGCGGGCCCAACTCGCCCACGCAGGTGATCGCCCTGCACGATTACCGGCTGCCTGGCTGGGTCGGCCAGGAGGACCTGGTCATCGCGGTGTCCTGCTCGGGAATGACGGAGGAGACCCTGAGCACCGCCGGGGCGGCGGCCAGCCGGGGCTGTCCGCTGGTCGGGGTGGGCGGCGCCGGGACATCGCTGGCCCGGCTGGCCGCGCAAGCCGGGGCCCCGTTCATCCCGGTTCAGCCAGCCGGGATGCCGCGGGCCACGCTCTGGGGCCTGTCCGCGCCGCTGATGGTCATCGCGGATCGTCTCGGGGTGGCGGAGATCCCGGGGCGCACGCTCGAGGCCGCCGCCTTGGAACTCGAGCGGGTGTCCCAGCTGTGTCGCCCAGCCGGCGAATCCTTCGCCAACCCGGCCAAGACGCTGGCCCTTGAGCTAGCCGGGAAGCTGCCGATGATCTGGGGCAGTTCGCCGCTGACCGGGGTGGCGGCCATCAGGTTCGCCACGCAGCTCAACGAGAACGCCAAGTATGTGGGGGTGCCCGGGGTCCTGCCGGAGGCCAATCACAACCAGGTCGTAGCGTTCGACGGCCCGTTCGCGCCGCGGCCTGCGGGCGGGGCGGTAGTGCTGGACCGGGAAGGCCTGGGCCTCACGGTGCCGCTGCATCTGGTCATCCTTCGCGATAATCAGGAACATCCCCAGGTCACCCGCAGGCGCGAGGTGTCCGCACAGCTCGCTGAACAGCGCGGGATTAGCGTGACGCAGATCGCTGCGGATGGCGCGACGGCCCTGGAGCGGCTGGCGGGCCTGATCCAGCTGATCGACTACGCCACCGTCTACCTGGGTATCGCGATCGGCGTCGATCCCGGCCCGATCGTCGTGATCGGCGAGCTGAAGGAGCGGATCGCCTAGTTATAGCGGCTCGCGAAGGGCAAAGACATGCTCCACCATGCGCCAGGGTGTCGGGATGTGCAGCGCGGCTCGCAGGCGGATCTGCACCACCTCGCTGGCCCGGCGGTTGTGCTGCCGCAGCCGGTCGGCCAGCTCGGGGATCAGCGGGTCGATCAGGCGCATCGTGGCAAACGTGGGCGGCAGGATGAGAAGCACGCCGTCGCCGCGATCCTCGTGATAGCAGGCCGTCCACGGCACGCCCGACACCGCGAGGGCGGACTGCAGGATCGCGTACAAAGCATCACGCATGAATTGCCGGTCACCGTCGGTCCGCTTCGGATCCCCGAAACCTGCGATGTCGGTGAGCAAGACCGAGCAGTTCAGCTGCTCGCCTCCCGGGCTGGGCCAGCGCCCGGTTGCGCCCGGCGTTTCGTGATCGCCGACGGTGGCCGTGGCACCGTGCCGCTGGCCGCCTGGCGTACCGGGCAGGCCTTCGGCGAGCCGCGCGGGGTCACAGATCGCCGCCAGCCCGTCGATGTCGACCACGGTCAGCCGCCGGGGCCGCTGGTGGCGGTCGATGATCCCGAGCTCACGCCAGGACTTCAGGAACCGGCTCACCACATCGGAGGTGGTGCCGGCCCAGTCCGCGAGTTCGGCCTGCGACACCGGCAACGTGAACGCGGCCGATGACGGGTGCTGATGGCCACCCCTGCGCCGGGCCAGCTCGAGCAGGAGCCAGGCCAGGCGCTGCTCCGCGCTGCTCCGCTCGTTCGGGGTAAACCGCATCCTGCCTTCTCTCCCGCGCCCCCGGACCTGGCGTTCCAACTCCTCGGCCGCTCGCGGATGACAGCGCAGGAACTCGGTGAATCGCTCGGCGGGCACCACCATGGCGGAGACTTCATCCAGGGCGGTCACGGTGGCCGACCGGACCTGGGTGGTCAGCGCCGCCCGTTCCCCGACCACGTCACCCTGGCCCCGGAGGGCGAGGATCTGCTCATGGCCGTCGCCGGAGGACCTGACGCTGACCTTGACCCACCCCGAGTCGATGATGATCACCTGCGTGGATTCGTCACCCTCGCGGCACAGGACCGATCCCGCCCGGAATACCTCTTCCGCTCCCGCCGCCGCGAGCGCCTCCCGCTCGGGGTCGGCCAGCGCGTTCCAGAAACTCCGCGCGGTAGGACGCTCCCACCGCAGGTTTCCCGCGATGACAGGAACGTCTGCGCCCGACTCGGAGCAGTCTCCGCTCACGACCCCTCCCTACGTCCCATCATTTGCCGTCAGGAGGAAATTCATTTTCCCGAACGACGTTTCAGCGAGTCCCCGGCCGCTGCGGGCGGATTCGTGTCTGCTAATCCGGATGCCATTGCGCGGGTTTCCCCGACTCGCTGTAGGACAGGCGTGCTTTGATGGCCTGCGTAAGCAGGCTTGAATTATATTGCGGGGCCCGCAAGCTGCTTCAGCCCTGGCAGATTAGTGATAATAATGTGGCGCTGGCGCTGGCTGGTGCCGATGAGGCCGCGCTGGCGCCAGTCGTCGAATGCGCGGGTAGCGGTCGAACGTGAGGTGCCGGCCAGGCTAGCCAGTTCTTCCTGGGACAACGGCAGAACGATCCCGATGGCGCCGTCTTCTCCGATACCAAACCGCCCGGCGAGTTCGACCAGGAGCCTGGCGAGCCGTTGCGCGCCGACGGTCACCGCCCGCAGGCGCAGCAGCATGTCGGTGTCGGCCCAGCGCCGGGTCATCATGCGCCGGAACGCACGATCGGCCGCACGGTCGGTGTCGAGGAATCCGGTGAAGTTGTCAAAGGTGATGAGCAGCGCCTCCACCGGGGTGATGGCTTTGATGGTGGCGTTGCGGTGCCCGGTGGTCTCGCCCGAGGATTCTCCGACGACGTCGCCGTCGCCGCGCAGCGCGAGGACCGTCTCGTGGCCTTCATCGGTCACGGAAAGGACCTTCACCCAGCCGTCCACCAGCACGAACACATGCGTGGCCGGGTCTCCTTGCACGCATATGGTCGCACCCGGCTGGTACTTCTTGCTCGAGCCGCGCGCCGAAAGGGCCGCGCGGTTGTCGGGGGTAAGCAAATGCCAGAAGCCCTGGCCAGGTCCGATCCCCTGCATGGTCGCGTCACCGTCGGAATCCCTGACTGGTCGGCCAGTGGTTACCAGCCAATCCAGGATCAACGATGAGCCATCCCGGGGCGCGTTGACAACTTGCATCTCGCCTCCCCTTCCTGGTCCTCCTCGGCTCCCCTCACAGGCCGAGGAGGAGGAATGCGGTCCAGACCAGGAAGCCGCCGGCGGTGATGTAGGTCCAGGTATCCGCGCGCAGGAGGCGGTACCGCGACAGGCGTGCCGCACCCACCAGGAGGTGCGCCCGGATCCAGGTCCATTCCTCGGGATTGGTCCCCGCCGGCGGCAGCGTCAGCCACCTGGCCCGGGGGTCAAGCGGAGTTCCGGTTCGCCAGCGGAGCTCGCTCAGCGCATTGACGACCGGCCTGCCCGACGTGGCGAGCAGGAGCACCGCCCGCAGCCAGCAGGCGAGCAAGAGGCACAGCAAGGCGAAGTTGACGAAGCGGAGCGCGCCGGGCGGCAGCGCCCGAGCCGAGAACGCCGCCTCCAGCGCGAGGCCGATCGTGATCGCAGCCAGCGTCCCCGCGCTGATGGCCAGGTTGACGCGCGTGTCGCGCAGCAGGGCCGCCAGCTCGGTGATGACGCCCATGACCTCTCCCTGCTCGGACAGAGCCTGGCCAGGCAGAGTCCGATCCTGGACGGCATAGTCGTCTTGGTAGTACCCCTCACCCGGTCCCGACGGCCAGGACGGACCGGGGGTCCTCGCTGCGGCCATCTCACGCCTCCTTAACCCTTGAGTTAAGGAAAGCAACGGCGGCTTCGGCGTGCTGCGCGGCGCGAGACAACCTCACTGCCTCATTTGACGCAATGTTCTCGGCGGCTACCCAGCGCGGGCGTCGAGGGTGTCTCCCGGGTCCGCGCAGCCCTGGACGATCTCTTCCAGCGACAGGCCGAGAGCCGCGGCGAGGGCGGCGACGGTGAAGAAGGCGGGCGTGGCGATCCGGCCGGTCTCGATCTTGCGCAGCGTCTCGGCGGGAACGCCGGACCGGGCGGCGATCTCGGCCATGCGCCGCGGCCCGCGCGCTTCCCGGAGCAGCAGGCCCAGCCTCTCGCCGCGGGCGTGCTCGTCATGACTGAGGGGCGGTCGGACCATACCGTGATAGTAATACCGGTATAGTTATACCGCAAAGGGAGGTGCGAGCCACGTGGTCGAGCTCAAGACGCCCGCCGAGATTCAGGCCATGCGCGCCGCTGGGCAGGTCGTCGCGCGAATCCTGGCCACCGTCCGCGCCGAGGCGAAGGCCGGGACCCGGCTGACCGAACTGGACGAGGCGGCTCGCACCGTGCTCTCGGAGGCCGCCGCTACCTCCCCGTTCCTCGGCTATCGGCCGTCGTTCGCCCCCGTCCCGTTCCCCGCCGTCATCTGCACGTCCGTCAACGATGCCGCGCTGCACGGCATCCCCGGCCGGTACCGGCTGGCCGACGGCGACCTGCTCAGCGTGGACTGCGGGGCGGTGCTGGACGGGTGGGCGGCCGACGCCGCGATCTCCTTCACGATCGGGCCGGCGCGGCCGGCGGACGCGCGCCTGATCAGGACCACCGAACTCGCCCTGCGGGCCGGGATCGCCGTGGCGGTGGCCGGCGGCCGCGTCGGCGACATCTCGGCCGTGATCGGCGCGGCCGGGCGCGCGGCGGGCTACGGGATCTGCACCGACTTCGGCGGCCATGGCGTCGGCCGGGCCATGCACGAGGACCCGCACGTGGCCAACGAGGGCCCGGCCGGCCGCGGCCGCAGGCTGGTCCCCGGGCTGGTCATCGCGATCGAGCCGTGGTTCTTGTCCGGCGGCCAGGACCGGTACCTGATCGACGACGACGGGTGGACCATCCGTAGCGCCGACGGCAGCCGCGCCGCCCACGCCGAGCACACCGTCGCGATCACCCCGGACGGCCCCCAGGTCCTGACCCTGCCCTGACCTTGCCGAGGGCCCCGAGGACGAGCGGGGCGATGTCGACCTGGCGGGTGACAGGCGCCGGGTCGCCCGGGCGGAGGCCCGGCCCGGCGGCGGCGGCCCAGGCCGTCGCGACCTCGGGTTCGCGGCCGCCGTGCCCGCCCCGGTCGAGGTGACCATGATCGGTGACCGCCACGATCGTCCAGTCCTCCGTGTCGTAACCCGGCCGGGACCGCACCGCCGCGAGCAGCTGCCCCACCCGGGCGTCGGCGGCCAGCGCCTGGGCGCGGTACCGCCGGCCGGAACCGGTCACGTGCCCGTAGATGTCCACGGCACCCAGGTAGACGAACGACAGCCGGGGGGCCTCGCCGGCCAGGATCCCTTCGGTCAGCTCGGTGGCGGCCTCGTCGGCGGCGTCCCAGGCCTCCAGGCTGACCTCCTTGAGGGCCACGAACTCCCGCCGGGTGGCCTCGGCGAACAGCGGCCCGCCGCCCTCGGCCAGGGCCAGCGGCGGCCAGCCGCTGACGACCAGGAGCGTGGACAGCCCGGCCCGGGTGGCCACGGTCACGAAGTCCGGGTGCTCGGCCAGCCGGTGCCCGGTCAGGTCGTTCGCGGTGATCCCGTGCCCGTCCACCCCGGTGCCGGTGACGATCGTCGCCCAGGACGGGCCGGACCAGGTCGGCGTGGTCTCGTCGATGATGACCGGCGCCAGGAACCCGGCCCGCCCGAGGCCCCACAGGTACGGCGTCGTCTCCTTGCCGATCAGGTCGAACC
>JBOHCK010000059.1:0-23934 GCA_050698755.1 Streptosporangiaceae bacterium
TCGGCGTCCACGACTCGATGACCAGCAACGTCGCCTCCGGGTTCAGCCGGGTGATGACGACCTCGGAAATGTCGGCCAGGAACAGGTCCCCGTCGGGCTCGTCAACCGGGCCGGCCGGGACCGCCCGCCCGGCGATCTTCGCCTCGCCCGGCCACTGCGCCTCTTGGCCGTCCTGCGGGTGGAACGTCGGGCCGTGCAGGGCGAATCTCGGATCCCGCCGCAGGTCCGCGCCCTTGCGCGCCCCCGCCATCGACCCGAACCTGAGGTCACCGTCGGCGAACTCGCACTCGATGCCGGAGATCCGCGGCGAGCCGTCGGCCCGCAGCGTCGCGATCGTCTTGTGCCTGCCCGCGTCGAACAGCCGCCGCACCCGCGCCGCGAACTCGGGCTCTGCCTGCTCCATGTCCCTCCACGCTGCCATAGGCGCAAGTATGCAACCGTGAGCGCGCGGCGGCCGTCCAACTGGCATCAAGGTGGGAGGCGTCATGCAGACAGTAACGGCCGCCGGCCCGCTGGCCCGTAGGGCCGCGGCGCTGGCCTGGGCCGTGGCCGTGGTGTCGGGGCTGGCGGTCGCGGGATGTTCTGCATCGCCGGCCTCGACTGGATCAACGGCCGCGACCGGATCGTCGCTCTCGACGGCATCGCCGGTTTCGACGGCATCGCCGGTCTCGGCTCGATCACCGCTGACGGCGTCGGTGATCTCCCGGCTGACCGCGATAGCCGACCGCGCCGCTGAAGCTAACGGCGACTCCGCCCCGTCGTGGGTGACGGCCGTACTGACGACGCACGCGAAGGCGCTGACCTCGGCGACGCCCGGCGATTTCGTCCCGGGCGCCGGCGATGTGCCGGTGTTCCTGGTGACCATGCGGGGGAACTTCACGGCCTACGGCGCTTCGGGGCCGCCGGGAGCGGCCCCGCCGACCGGCCGGTACCTGTCGATCGTCGTGAACGCCAAGACCTTCCAGGTACTTGACTCCGGCCTCAGCCCAAACCCGCCACCGGTCTCACCCGCCAGCCTCGGCCCGGTCACCTACCTCCGCGCCTGATCTGCCGCGGCCTCAGTCATCCCACTGAGTCGTCATCGCGGGTGCCGCATGGATGCACACCAGCCTGGCTGGGCCGGGTCCGGTGTTGGTGAACCCGTGCGGCTGCCCGGCCGGGCCTACGACGATGTCGCCCGGGCCGCCGTCGAGGACCTCGTCCCCGACGGTGACCCGGACGCTGCCCTCGAGGATGACAAAGGTCTCGTCGTAGGGATGGTGGTGCAGCCGCGGTCCCTGGCCGGGCTGGTTGTTCACCAGGAAGAACGACACCGAGCAGGGGCCGTGCCTGCCACCTTCGAACGTGCGGGAAACCTCGTTGCCCGGCAAGTTATCGGCGTTCACGTGGTACATCGATCACCGTCCCCGTCCTTCAGGCTTGCAGGGGGATGAGCGTGGCGGCGTGGACCGCGGCGGCCAGGGCGGCCGCGGTCCCGGTGCGGGCGTGCACGTCGGCGGCGGTGTCGGCGAATTTGATCACGTGCTCGTCGCCGGTGGCGACGGCGAGGGCGAAGGTGTCGTCGACGGCACCCGGCCCGGCGGGCGCGGCGGGGAGTACCTCAGGCGGCGCGGGCTCGGGCGGGGCGTAGATGGCCGTTATCATGGCGGCCGCTTCCCAGGCCACGGCGGCGCTGGGGGCCCACAGGTCCTGGCTCAGGGCGGGCAGGGTGCGCAGGATGGCGGTAGGAGCCGTGGCGGAGTGCACGAGCATGGTCGGGTTCCCGTGGCCGTAGTCCAGGTACCCGATGACCGCGGCGTCGGCCAGCTCGGCCAGCCACACCCTGACCTGCTCAGGGGACCCCGCGCTGAGCGGTGCGGCGAGCGCGGCGGACCAGCCCGCGAGCCCGGCCAGCCGGGGGAGGCGATCGCGGAACCCGCCAGACTGGTCAGGGATCCGCGCCACCGCGGCCAGCGCCGCCGCGGGAGCCTGGGCTGCTGTCGGCGGCCCGGCTGGCGCCGGGGAACCGGGACGGGCTGCCAGCGGGCCGCCCAGTAGGCCAGGCCGTGGGCCAGTTCAGCGACGTGAACCGGGTCCTCGCCGTCGGTCAGCAGCGCCCGGACCGCGTGGCCGACCCGGATGACGCCGTGGGTGGCGGACGCGGCGACCCCGGGTAGCAGGCGCGGCCACCAGGTACCCAGGAGCTCCCGCCACGGCTTCCCGGCCGCCTCCCGGCAGAGGAAAGCCGTCCAGTCGGCGATGCGCCGCGGGTCACCGAGCGCCTCTTCCCAATCGGCGCCGACCGGGGCGGTGCCGAGCGGGAAGTCCTCCAGCTGCCTGATGTAGCCATCCAGCCACGGGGAAACGTCGTCCCCGTGGCCGTGGCGGGCCATCGCCTCGGCGGCCATCGGGCCGTGGTTGGACAGCCAGCCGTCGAATTCAGGCCCGGTCCGGTGCAGCCGCTCGTAGGCCTCGTCCAGTATTCCTGCCGTATCCGATGTCACCCGATGTCCTCCCGAATCCTGATGACCACCTTGCCCGGGGGCCGATCGCCGCGCTTGGCCAGGAAGGCATCCGGCAGCGAGTCCAGCCCGAAGACCGCCGAGACGACCGGGCGCAGCTGCCCTTGGTCGATGAGGCTGGCTAGTTCTCGCAGCTGGGTGCCATCGGGCCTGACCACGAAGAACACGCTGCGGACGTCGTCGCGGTCTCCCTGGCCCGGGTCCGGTTCCTCGGCGATGGCGACCAGAATCCCGCCGCTGCGCAGCACCGGCCAGGAGCGTGCGGTGGTGGTGCCGCCGACCAGGTCGACCACGACGTCCACGTCGCGGACGTGATCTTCGAAGCGGCCGGTGTAATCGAGGACGTCATGGGCGCCGAGCCACGCCGCTGCCCGGCTCGAGCCGCATCAGCTCGGACCAGCTGTCCGCGGCAAAGCGCAGCGGCCGGAACGACTTGCCTGGCCCGGTCGGGATCCACGGCATGGCGCCGGTGTCCAGCGGCCGGGCGGGTTCGAAGGTCACGTGGCTCATGGGTTCCTCCGGTGGAGTGCGATAGGCCCACGCTACGGCCGGAACGGCCTATCGCCCAGGGCCAATCAATCCCATCTTTCATGGGCTATTTACTCCGGCGTCAGTCACCGGTGGCCCCGTCGATCCGCTCCCTGAGCAGGTCGGCGTGGCCGTTGTGGCGGGCGTACTCCTCGATCATGTGCAGGTAGATCCAGCGGATATCGCGGGTGCGTTCCGGGTGGTCGCCGTGGCTGGGCACGACGTCATCAAGCTGCTTCACCGCCAGGGCGGCGCGGGCGAGCTCGATCTCCTGCTTGAAGGCCTCGATGTTCGCGGCCGCGTCCGCGTCCTCGAGCGCCTCGAAGTCCTGGCCGGTCTGGTCCGGGTCGTAAGGGAACGCCAGGTCGGTGTTCCCCGCGTGGATCCTGAACCACCAGCGCTCCACCTCGGTCATGTGCCGCACCAGGCCCAGCAGGGACAGGCGGGACGGGGGTACCGCCCGCTCCTTGAGCTGGCCTGCGGTCAGGCCGGCGCACTTTTGCAGCAGGGTGTCGCGATGGAAGTCCAGCCACGCTTCCAGCGCCTGTCGTTCACTCGAGATACGCTCCGGCTCGGTGCGCTCCGCCTGCGGAGCGGTCCAGGATTCGGTCATAGCCGCCACGGTAGCGGCGACCGCGTGGCTCCGTCGATCACGCCCAGGTCCGGCACGGTACGGTCAGGAGCATGAACCTGGCGCGCGACCTGGCCGACCGCTTCCATCAGCGCTGGCTTGAGGCTAACCCCTTCGTGGCCAGCAGCTACGGCATACCCGGCTATGACGACCTGGTCCCGGACGACAGCGAGGAGGGCGCGCAGGCCTGGCGGGCCGAGGTCGCGCGGTTCGGGCAGGAGGCGGACGCGATCGCGCCCGGATCGCTGACCCTGGCCGATGCCATCACGCTGGACTGCACGAGGGAAGCAGCCGCGCAGGAACTCACGACCATCGACATGGCGCGGGCCGAGTACACGGTCACCGCCATGCAGTACACCGGGCCGCCGGCCTTGCTGGCGCTGGCCGCCCGCACGGTCCTGGTCGACGAGGCGGCGGCCGAGGCCTACCTGATCCGCCTGCGGCGCAGCGGCGTTTGGCTCGACCAGACCGGCGAGCGACTGCGGGCCGGGGCCGGTAAGGGGCGGCTCCCGGTCGCCCCGCTCACCGAGCAGGCCATCGCCTGGGCCGAGGATGTCCTGGCCGCGCCCGTCCCCGGACCGCTGCTGGCCCCGCGGCCGCCGCAGGGGTGGGACCGGGCCGCGGCCTGGGAGTCCGAACGGCGTTCGGTCGCCGCCGAGGTGGTCAAGCCGGCCTTGGAACGCTGGGTGGCCACCCTCCGCGACCTGCTGCCCAACGCCCGGCCGTCCGGGCAGGCCGGGCTGGTCCACCTGCCCGGCGGCGCGGAAGACTACGCCCGGGCGGTCCGGATTTACACGACCCTGCCGCTGCAGCCGGAGGAGCTGCACCAGACCGGGCTGGACCACATCGCCGCCCTGGAGGCCCGGGCCGTGGCGCTGGGCGCGGGCCTGGGCCTTTCCGGGCTGACCGAGGTGTTCGCCGCCGTGCGGGACTCGGCCGGGAAGATGCCGCCGGCCGAGGCCATCCGCGAGGCAGCGGTGGCGGTCAAGCGGGCCGAGGCCCGGGCGCCGGAGTTCTTCCCGCAGCCGCTGCCGCCGCCGTGCGAGGTGACGCCGATGCCGGAGGTGGTGGCCGTGAGCGGCGCCGCCCCCCACTACACCCCGCCCCGGCTGGACGGCGGGCGACCAGGGACGTTCTGGTTCAACACCGAACGGCCCACCGCGGGCACTGGATGGGACATCGAGGTGGTGGCCTTCCACGAGGCGGTACCCGGGCATCACCTCCAGCTCTCCCGCCTGCAGTTGCTTGAGGACCTGCCCGCGCTCCAGCGCCAGCGCAGCCTCCCGGTGTTCTCGGAAGGCTGGGGCCTGTACGCCGAGCAGCTCGCCGAGGAAGCCGGGCTTTACGCCGACGACCGCGGCCTGCTCGGCTCGATCAGCTCGGCGCTGATGCGGGCCGTCCGGCTGGTGGTGGACACCGGCCTGCACTACTACGGCTGGAGCCGGGAGCGGGCGCTGGAGTTCATGGCCGAGCACGTGCCCATGCCACGGGAGTTCCTGGCCTCCGAGATCGACAGGTACGTGGTGATGCCGGGGCAGGCGCTGGCCTACCTGACCGGCAAGCTCGAGATCATCCGGCTGCGGGAGGAGGCCCAGCGGCGCCTGGGCCAGGACTTCGACCTGCCCGCCTTCCACGCCGCCGTCCTGGACCACGGCTCGCTTCCGATGCCGACCCTGACGCGCAGCATCGGGGGCTGGCTGGACCGCTCCGGCCCGCGCTGAGCGGGTGAGGACGATGCGGCTGATCGTGGTCGGCTCGGGCGTCGTCGGGGCCTCGTGCGCGTACGCGGCTAGCGGGCTTGGCGCCGAGGTGGTGCTGGTGGACGCCGGAAAGCCGGGCCGGGCTACCGCGGCCGGAGCGGGCATCATCTGCCCGTGGTCCGCGCACGTGGCGGACCCGGCGTGGTGCGCGCTGGCCTACCCCGCCGCCCGGGAGTACCCGGCGCTGATCGCCCGCCTGGCCGAGCTCGGCGAAACCGACGTCGGCTACCGGCAGGTCGGGGCGCTCGCCCTGGCCGCCGGGGCAGAGGACCAGGAGCAGATCCGCCAGGCACTGCTGGCGCGCCGGGCCACCGCACCGGAGATCGGCGAGGTGGCCGACGTGTCCGGCGCGGACGCGCAGCGGTTGTTCCCGCCGCTGCGGGCGGACGCCGCCGCGGTGTACATCGGCGGCGCGGCCCGGGTCGACGGCCGGAGACTGGCGGCCGCGCTGGCCAGGGCCGCGGTCCGGCAGGGCGCCGTGGTCAGGGACGGCGAGGCGCACCTGGAACTAGGCTCCGGCCGGGTCGCCGCGGTGCGGCTCGACGGCGAGTTGATCGGGGGCGACGCGGTCGTCGCTGCCACCGGCGCGTGGACCAGGTCCTTCCTGGAGCCGGCCGGCCTGGAGGTCCCGGTCGAGGCCCAGCGCGGCCAGATCATGCACATCGGGCTTGGCCAGGTGGACACCAGCCGCTGGCCGGTAGTGCTGCCCGGCGCCGGCGGCCACTACATGCTGGCCTTCGACGACGGCCGGATCGTGGCCGGCGCGACCCGCGAGACCGGCTCGGGCTTCGACTACCGGATCACCCCGGCCGGCCTGGCCGAGATCCTCGAGCAGGCCCTGGCCGTGGCCCCCGGCCTGGCCGGCGGCACCTACCTGGAGACCCGGGTCGGCTTCCGCCCGATGGGCCCGGGCCTGCTGCCGCTGCTCGGACCCGTGCCCGGGCTGGCTGGCCTGGTCGTCGCCACCGGCCTGGGCGCAACCGGGCTGACCATGGGCCCGCTGGCCGGCTCGCTGGCCGCGCAAGCGGCGCTGGGCCTGCCACCCGCCCTCGACCTGGCGCCCTACGCCCCGCTGCCCTGACCGTCAGGCCGCCGTTAGGGCTCAAAGATCACTCCCTTGGTCAGCAGGAAGCAGCCATAGGGCCGGGCCTCGGTGGTGGCGACCACGGCGAACGCGTGGCGGGTCCGCTCGTAGAAGTCCTCCCTGGACAGGCCGCCCATGGTGATGGCCCGGCGCTCGCTGGCTTCGCATACCGCCTGGAACTCCTTCTGGACCTGCGGGACGTCACCGGGCGAGCCGACCACTTCCATGCGCACGACGGGGGGATCTGCGGGATGGTCACGTGCCACAGCCGGGACCAGGCGCGCGCCCCGTCGATGGCGGCCGCGTCGTAGAGGTCCTGCGGCACGGCCTGCAGCGCGGCCAGGAACAGGACCATGTGGAAGCCGGTCCACTTCCATACGTCAACCCACATGACCGACCACAGCGCGATACTCGGGTCGCTGAGCCAGCCGGGCGGGCTGTGGATGCCGACCAGCGCCAGTGCGTGGTCGGCCAGGCCGAACAGCGGATTGAAGATCCACGACCACAGCACGCCGCAGACCACGAAGGAGAACATCACGGGGAGGAACGCCGCGGTGCGGAAGAACGCGCGCAGCCTCAGCTTGTTGTTCAGCAGCAGCGCGAGGCCCAGGCCGAGGACGTTCTTGGCGATGGTGACGCCGATCGCGTACTGGAAGGTATTGCGGAGCGCGAGCCGGAAGATCGGGTCATCCAGCGCGTCGGTGTAGTTCCGCAGCCCCATCCACGTCATGGTCGGGGTCAGGCCGTCCCACTGGTACAGGCTGACGATGGCCCCCCGGATCAGCGGGTAGATGACGAAGACCAGGTAGATCGCCAGGGCGGGGGACACCATCGCCAGGCCGAACACCCATGCCCGGTGGCGCTGCTTCAGGCCACGCACGCGGGCGCGTCCCCCGGCCCGGCGGGGCACGGCGTCGTTAGCCGGTATCACCGGCTAGGAGCTCACGCTGATATTCGGCACCGACGCCGGCTCGACGGCATTCCACTTCGCCTGGGTCCAGTTCGTCCAGAAGGCGTAGTTGTAGTTCTGCTGCTGGCGCAGCGTGTTCAGCTCATTCTGGACCGACTGCGCGGCCTGGGCCGGAGTGTGGCCGCTGAACAGCACGCTCTCGATGGCCGTCTCCACGTAGTTCACCACGTCGGTCGGCCAGATCCAGTCCAGCCATCCGTTGGTCCGCGGCAGGTAGCCCTGCAGCTGCTGGGACAGCGCATCGCTGGCTGCGGTCACGCCGTCGATGGTCGGCACGACCGGGTCCAGCGTCGCGAAGATCTTGTCCGCCTCGGCGGGGGAGGTGACGAACTCCAGGAACTGATCGGCCATCTTAAGGTCGCCCTTGGGGATGAACGACGGGATGGCCAGGCCCTCGGTGGGCGAGCCGTTCGATTGCGCGACCACGCCTGGGCTGCCGGTTACCTGCGGGAACAGGAACGCGCCGACCGTGAACTTCGGGTTGGCGGAGCGGAAGGTCGGCAGGTCCCAGCTGCCGTCGAACATCATGGCCGCCTTGCCCTGGACGAAGGCGGCGATGGCGCCGTTCTCGTTGGTGCCGAGCGAGCTCTGGGGGAGCAGCCCGTCCTTGCTGAAGCTGGCGATATCGGCCAGTGCCTGCACCGACTGCGGGCTGGTGAACTGCTGCTTGCCCTCCAGGAAGGCCTCGGTGTCGGAGACGGAGTTGTTGCCCGACGTCTGGGCGAAGGTCGCCATGTACCACATCGGCCATTCCCAGGTGTCGCTGCCGCCTTCGATGATCGGCTGGACGTTGGTTTTCGCCTTGATGACCTGCGCGTCGTGGACTAGGTCCGCGAACGTCTGCGGAGCGGTCAGGCCGAGCTTTTGGAACAGCGTCGCGTTGTAGAAGAACATGGAGGAAGTCTCGGGCTGCACCGGCACGACCCAGACCTTCCCGTCGATCGTGAACGGCTGCAGGGAAATAGCCGGCGACGGCACCTGCCACGACAGCGATGGCGGCCGCGAACCCTGCTCGCTTCGATCGGAACATGAGGCCTCCCTCAAGACGGTCGAGGCTCGGCAACGGCGGCTCAGGCCGCCGTGCAGCCAGCTCCAACTCGATGTGGGAACGATTCCACACCTCTGTCCGATAGGTTGTCAATAGATCCGGCTTGACCGATGCAAAACCTAGCGTTACGTGCACAATCTGTGTCATCATCGGTAGCCATGAGCGTGGGATCGATCCCAGAACCGGTGCGGCTCCGGGATGTGGCGGCCGCGGCCGGCGTGTCGGTATCGACCGCGTCGCGGGTCCTGTCCGGCTCGGACCGAACCTCTCCGAGCGCGGTGGCCGCGGTCCTCGCCGCATCGGAGCGGCTCGGCTACCGGCCCAACCTGGTCGCCAGGGGATTGCGGTCGCGCTCGACCGGGCTGGCCGGGATCGTCGTGCCCGGCATCGGGAACCCCTTCTTCGCCGAGCTGGCCGAGGCGCTGGAATCCGCGCTGCGCGAGGCGGGCCTGGACATGATCCTGGGTGATTCTGGCGGCCCGCCCACCGAGGAGGCACAGCGGCTGCAGACCCTGGTCGATCGGCAGGTAGACGGGCTCATCCTGATCCCGACTGGTCATCATTCCAGCGCTCCGGCCGTGCAGCGGGCGGCGCTGTCGGTGCCGATCGTCCAGATCGACCGTCAGGTCGACGGATTCCCGGCCGACTACGTCGGTGTCGACAACCGCCTGGGGATCAGCCTGGTGCTCGAGCACCTCGCCGAAGAGGGGTGCCGGACCATCGGCTTCGTCTCCGATGACGCGGCCAGCTCGACAGGGCGAAGCCGGAGCGAGGCGATACACGCGACCATCACCCGGATGCCCGACCTGAGGCTCGGCCCGGAACTGCTTGGCTTCTTCTCCATTGCCTTCGGCGGCAAGGCGGCCAGGACGCTCATGGAGAACGTTCCGCTCCCGGACGCGGTCGTCTGCGGGTCCGACCTGATCGCCCTCGGCCTCGTCCGCGAGCTGCGCGCCGGCGGGGTGTCCATCCCGGATGAGGTCAAGGTGACCGGGTTCGACGGGATTCTGTTCTCCGAACTGTGTGACCCGCCGCTGACGACCGTGCGCCAGCCGATCCAGGACATTGCCGATGAGGCCGTGCGGCTGCTCCAGACGCGAATGCGCGGCGACCGGTCCCCGGCCCAGCGGATCGAGATAGCGCCTTCGCTGGTGATCCGTCAGTCGACCCGGGGAGCCTCGCCATGACCCAGTCCTTCGCTGCTCCGGATGCCGACCACAGCCCCGCGGCGTACTGGTTCTGGCACCGGCTGCCGACCCCGGAAGAGATCCGGTCGCAGGTCGCCGAGATGCTCGCGGGCGGCTACCGGTCCTTCCAGATCCAGCCGCGGCTGGCTTACCCGATCGCCGATTACCTCGGCGATGACTATCTCGCCGCCTGCCAGCTTGCGGTCGCCGAAGCGGCCAGGCTCGGGATGACGGTCGGCATCTACGACGACTACAACTGGCAGAGCGGCCAGGCCGGAGGCCGGACCGTCCGGGGCGCCGACCACCTGCGGGAATGCCACGTGTTCTGGTCCACCGCAGAGCCCGGCCGCGACGCGGTGGCCCGCTGTGAGGTAGACCAGATCAGCTCCTCGGCCGCGGACCTGGGCCCGGCGGGAATGGCCTGGCAGTACGACGACGCCCGGATGGCCTGGACCGACTGGCGCGTGATCGCCGCGCTCGCCCATCCACGCGAGGCAGTTCAGTCCGCCGGCCAGATCATCGACGTGACCGCCTCGGCCCTGGTCACGTCAGCATCTGAAGCCGGCTGCACGACCAGCGCTGATCTTCGGGATTGCCCGCCCGGATACGCGGTCACCATCTTCACGGCCGCCCGGTGCGCCACCTCACGGCTGCCGAACTACCTGCTGACCGAATCGGCGCAGCGGTTCATCGAGGTGGGCTACCAGCCTTATTTCGCCACGTTCGGCGAGCACTTCGGCAGCACGGTCAAGTACTTCTTCTTCGACCAGCCGCACGCGACGTTCTACGACTGGGCGCAGCGCCACGGCCACCTCGGCAGCCCAGGCAGCCCGGGCAGCCCGGGCAGCAGCCTCCCTTACGCGCCAGAGCTCGCCGATGAAGTGCGTCAGCGGACCGAACGGCCGTTCGGCACCGCCCTGCTCGCCCTGGTCATGGACGTCGGGCCGGAGACGGCCGCGCTGCGCTGCGACTTCTACCAGGCCTACACCGAACTGGCGTGCTCCAGCTACCTGGGCACGCTGGCCGCCTGGTGCCAAGACCACGGCGTCGCCCTGTCCGGCCATGAGGTCCTCGGGCACGTCGGCTCGTGGAATCCGGGCCGCGCCTTCGCCGGCTGGGACCTGCGGGTCAACTTCGGCATGGACTACTTCGGCACCGATTCCTACCGCGGCATCACCGGCGTCGACGCGGAAGACTGCGTTCCCCAGCTCAGCGCGAAGCTGGGCGACTCGGTGGCGCGCTCCAACGGGCGCAGCGGATGCATCGTCGAGCAGTACATGGCAGGCCGGTACACCGGCGGAACGCCGTACACCGGCGACCCGTCGGTAACCACCCTGCAATCCGCGGACACCCTGTCGGTCATCCGCAGCTTCGCCGCGGGGGGCGGCCTCCTCGTCTCGTCCGGCCGTACCCCCTCGCAGGTGCAGCGCGGTGATTCCGCCTCGGCCCAGCGGCAGTGGGCGGACACTACCGCCACGCACTCGGAGGCCATCCCTTCACGGCAGCAAGCGCGCCAGGCGCTGGCCCCGCTGCTCGCCAGCCGCCTCCACGTCGCACCGGCCGGTGAAGGTACCCGGCTCTGGTCCTGGACCGGGCTGGACGAAGACGGGTGGCGACTGGCCATCTTCAACGACGGTCCCGCACCTGCAGCCGTGACCCTTACCGGACCCGGCGAGGCCTTCGACCACCAGGTCTGGGACACGCAGACCGGCGAGACCGGCGCCTGGCAGCCCGCGCCGCAGGCTGAGCCCGGCGGCATCCGCCTCCAGTTGATGCCCATGGAACTGCGCACGCTGCGGCTGCGGCCGGCGCGCGACAGGGCGGCCGCGCCTAGCGCCAAGGCAACGCTTGATCCGCCCGCCGTCGAGGAACCCCTCACCGCCGGCTGGACGCTGCGGATCCCCGGCCTGGCCGACACACCGCAGCCGGTGCGGGTGGACCGGGGCTGGGAAGAGCAGGGCTTTCCCGCTTACTCCGGCATCGGCCACTACACCTGCACCTTCGACGGGAACGGAGCCCGGCCGCGGCGGCTACGCCTGCCCAAGGTCAGCGCGGCCGTCGAAGTCACCCTCAACGGCCGCGCCATCGGAAGCAGGGCGTGGGAGCCTTTCGAGTTCGAACTGCCGGAACTGCGGGAAACAGCCAACTCACTCCAGATCACCGTGTTCAGCGCCGCCGCCAACAAGTACTACAGCGGCACCCCCTACCGTCAGCACCCGGAGCCGAGCGGGCTGCTGGCCGCGCCAACCCTGATCAGTTACTGAGCGGGTAGGCCAGGTCATCGCCAGGTCATGTCGATCTGGCGCTCGAAGATGACGTAGCCGGCCCGGGCGAAGGCCGCCGCCATCGGGACGTTACCGACGTCGGTCGAGGCCCGGATGTGGGGTACGTCCTGAGCGGCGAGCAGGCTCGTGCCCGCGGCCAGAATGTCGTTTATGTAGCCGTGGCCGCGATGGGCCGGCACCACTGCGAGGTAGGCGATGATCGGGTTGTAACCGTTGTGCGCGGGGATCACGAACCCGACGGGTTCGCCGTCCGGCAGCGTTGCGATCCGCCACCACTCGTGCGGGCTCGCGTAGCGCTCGAGTTCGTCGTGGTACTGCTGCTGTGCGGCCTGACCTGGGGTCATGCGGGTCAGGTCGTCGCGGCCGTGCGCGTCGAGAGTGCCGTCCAGCACCAGCGTCATGAGCTCGATGAGCTCGCCGGGTTGGCGGACCGGCCGGAAGGCTAGTCGCCCGCTGAGCTCCGCCACGGGCGTACCCGGTCGCCATTCCAGGCGCAGCCGTTCGACGAACAGCTTGGCGCCCACGCGCTCGAGTGCCCTCATCCGGTCCTCGACCGCCTGCCGGGTGGGAACGTGGTCGCGCCAGTCCGCGGGCAGGAACCGGCCCCACTCCGGGGGCTTCGCGCCGACCGGAACCACCGCGGCCAGCGCGGTGTTCAGCAGCAGCACGCCGTCGTCGGCGTCGCCGTCGAAATCGAAGATGTCCATCACCAGCGGGTGCTGGTCTCCCGGCCGCGACCACCAGCCGGCCCGGGCCACCACGCGGTCACCGCGCAGGGCGAGCCACAGCCATTCCGGGCGGCGGCGGCCGGCCGCCAGGTCGTCACCGACCTCATCGTTGAGGACGTAAGGCAGCCGGTTGAACAGGTCCAGCTCATCGGGCCCGGTGATCGGGCGCAGAGTCAGGTCGTGCTGATTCGGATTCAAGGCATCCTCCACCTGGAGGCGCCCTGCCCGCCCCGGGATCAGCTCAGCTGGTCACCCGGGAGGACACGAGCGCAGTGTGCATGGCGTACATCGCTCCGCCCTCCTTCCTCATAATCCGGCATTGCTCCGGCCACCACTTCTATCCGGCCCGTCCTTTGTCCGCAACCCATTAAACGACCCGATGGGTGCCGCTATCGTCCACTGGCATGGAAGGTCTCCAGCCCGACGAGGACCTGCAGACGGTGATCGACCTTGAGCTGCGGCACCATCGCCGAGCTAACTCGGCAAGCAGCGATCTGTTGTCCTAGTTTCGATGTTTTGAGCGAGCGCTGACTAATATCTTCTCTATGGTTGTGGCACCCTAACGAAAAGAGCCGCTAGAGTGCCACAACCATAGAGTACGAGTGGCTGGAGGCGCGGTACTGGCGGGGTGGGCGGGGCTCAGGTGCGGCGTGTGGCTGAGGCGGGGTGCCGGAACGAGCAGACGGCGGCGCGAGGAGGGGACTGCGTACCCCGGCATCCGCGAACTCCGTCCGGCTAGCCGGAATCTGTCCTAATCGGCTTGCCGCCAGGGGGCGACCCAATCTTCGTCGAGCAGGTCCGGTCGGCGCAGATAGGACATCATCAACTGGACCGATTCGGCGGCGTCGCGCGTCAGCCGAAAGCAGGCGGCCGCCGAGCCGCAGCTTTCCGGCGCGAACTGCCTGGCCATCGCCACCACCATGTCCGCCAGTCCGCCCAGTTCGCTGGCGTCTTCCGGGTCCAGCGGCCACGCCCCGTGGCCGGACGCGGCGCCCGTGCTGACCACCTGGTCGTGCAGCCAGTCCCAGGGGCTCGCGGTCAGCGCGGCGTCCCAGGCCCTCGGGCACGGCTCGTGGCCCCAGAACCGGGGGTGGAAGTGAGCCACGCCGTAGCTGCCGGGCGGGTCGCCGACGCGGTCGAACAGGTCGGCCCGCCACAGCGGACGGTCGGCCGCGACGATCTGGGCCGCCGACTCGCTGCCGCGGTGCTGCGGCGAAACCAGCTCACGCAGTTCGATCCGGGCGCCGTGCTCCATGGACGCGTCGTCTAGGTCAATCTCGAACCAATGCCGCGTGATGACGGCGCACCGCGACAGGGCCAGTATTTGCTGCACACTTCCTCCCGTATCAGAAGCCTGGCGGCGGCCGGAATCCGCCGGTGAGCGGGGCGATCGCCTCGGCTATGGCCAGGAGCCGCTCATCGGCCCAGCGCGGGCCCATCACCTGCAGGCCGAACGGAACCCCGTGGGCGTCGGTCCCGGCCGGGATGACGACCATCGGGCACCCGCTGGCCTGGGACAGCTCGAGGGCGAGGAAGGCTTGGTTCTCCGGGCTGTCGTCGGCGGGCTCGTCGTCTGAGCGCCAGGCGCGCATCGGCATGGCCGGGGCCAGGAACACGTCATGGCTGGCGAAGAACCGGTCCCAGCTGGCGATGAGCCGGTCCCGGCGGTCCAGGATGGCCAGGTATTCGTCCGCCGAACCGGTCTCAAGCACGGCGAGGAGGTCCTCGACGAGTTGCCCGCCTGCGGCCAGCGCGGGATCCGGCAGCGCGTCTTCGACGACCGCGCCCTGTTCGGCCAATTCGGCGGCCAGGCGGTCGGCCCCGGCGCGGATCTCCGCGGCCACCAGCGGCGGGTAGCCGGGGGAGTAGGCGACCCGCAGCCCGTCCAGTCCCGCTGGTCCGGCCGGCCGCCAGGGCACCGGCGGGACTTCCGGGTCGTGGGGGTCGGGCCCGCTGATCACCTCCAGGGCGAGCCGCAGGTCGGCCACCGAGCGAGCCATCGGCCCGGCCGTGATCAGCACGCGGAGCTTGCGGATCGGGTCGATGTACAGCGTGCCGGTGACCGGCACCCGGTGCTCCGTCGGCCGCATCCCGAACACCCCGCAAAAGGCGGCCGGGCACTGGATCGACCCGCTGGTGTCTCCGGCGATGTCCAGCGGGGTCAGGCCGGCCGCGACGGCCACCGCCGGCCCGGTGGACGAGCCGCCCGGGGCCCGGTCGACGTTCCAGGGATTCAGCGTTGGCGGGAAGATGCTGTCCGGCCCCCACAGGCACGGCCCGTTCGTTTTGCCCACGATGATCGCCCCGGCTGCCTTCAGCCTGGCCACCACCGTGGCGTCGGCGGCGGGGACGTAATCGGCGAACGGACGGTAGCCGCCAAACGTCGACCGCATCCCCGCCGTGGCGTGCACGTCTTCTATCGTGACCCCGACCCCGTGCAGCGGGCCCCAGACCTGGCCGCGGGCCAGCGCCTGGTCGGCTTCGGCGGCCCGGCGCCGCGCCCCGGCCACGTCCAGGGTGACCACCGAACCGAGCCTGGTGTCGTGTCGCTGGATCCGGTCGAGCTGGTCTTCCAGGACCTTGCCCGCCGAGACCTCGCGCCGCCGGATTGCCGTGGCGAGCTGATCAGCGCTGGCCCAGCCCAGCCCGGTCACTAGTGCACCCTCCGGCAGAAAATGGGTGGCGGCAGCTGCGTCATCATGTCTACGATCCTCCTGCTTGTCGAGCCATGGAGGGCAATCGTGTACCGCGCCTAGGCGTCCTTTGACCGGACCAGCAAGCGCCGCCGGGGGTACCCTCCAGCGCGTCTTGCGTTAAGCGCGCCATCGTCCGCATCGACGGCATCAACACCGAAGCTGATTGAGGCCGGCCGGTCTGCCATTTGCTGCCGCATTTCGGAAGTCAGGTCCGGAGCGGTGTCTCGTCCACGCCCGGCGCGCCGGTGTGCTGTTGCCATCTACGGTCCCACGTCGTCCGGCAAGACCGCGCTGTCGCTCGACGTCTGCGAGGCCGCGTCCGAGCTTGGCCTGCGCCCGGTCGTGCTGAACGCCGACTCAAGGCAGGTCTACGTCGGCATGGACATCGGCACGAGCAAGATCAAGCCGTCGCAGATGCGAGGGTTCGAGCACCGCTTGCTTGACGTGGCCGAGCCGTCGTCCAAGCTGTCGCTGGAGGCGTACGCACAGCTGGCGCGGGACGAGCTCGCGTCACTGGCCGCGTCCGGGGACGCCCTGCCGGTCCTCGTCGGCGGCACGGGCGTGTACGTCCAGTCCGTGCTGGAGGGCTGGGACCTGACCGGGACGGGAACGCTCAGGCGGTCGCTCGAACGCGACTTCCCGCCCAGCGAGGTCGCGGATGCCTACCACGTGCTCGCGCGGCTGGCGCCCGAGGTCGCCCGGCACGTGCACCCGAACAATTACGAGGCGATCCTCAACGCCTTGGTGCGCCGCATGACCCGCGAGGCGGGCACCGAGGTGGCCGCGCCGTTCGCGTTCGCGGTCTACGGCGTTGACCGAGGGGGAGCGGAGACCGACCGGCGGATCGAGACGACGCTGGACGCCCAGATTCACGCCGGGCTGCTGGCGGAGATTGCTGAGCTCGACCGCCGGTACCGGCTCGTCGAGCAGGCTCACCGGCCGGGGGAGCGGCGCAACGTGGTGTCGCAGACGCACGGGTACCGCGAGTTCGTCGGCGTGGCCGCGTCGACCGGGAAGGCCATCGCGGACCTCGAAGGCGCCGGCCTGGCCGCCGCCCGAGCCGAAGCGCTCGGCCACATCCGGGCGTACTCAAGACGGCAGCGGTCCTGGTTCCGCAAACTTGGCGCGTCGCGCGTCGACCATCGATCGGCGGTGAGAACCATCGTGTCGCGGCTGCGGTAACACGCCAGAATGGGAAATATCGTTTGCACGCGAGCAAACCACGAATAGTACGGAGATCAGCGGTGGCGTCGTACGAGTCCGTGATCAGCATCCTGGAAGCCGAGCTGACCGCCGTGGCGGACGTGTTCCGCGGACTGGCGCCGGAGCAGTGGCAGCGGCCGACGCGGCTGGTGCCGGTGGATCCCGAGCTGCTCAGGTGGACGGTCTTCGAGCTGGCTGGCCACCTCGACATTGCCATCGGGCTGACCCGCATGCTGATCGCCGGGCGGGAAGATGCCCAGCCGGCCCGCGACCGGACCAGCTTCTTCATCAACCCGCGCTCGGAAACCGGCCCGGTCGTGTACTCGTACGCCTACACCATGGTGGAGGGCAAGACGCCCGCCGACATGCCCGGGGTGCTGGCCGAGACCTTCACCAAGACCATCTCCGAAGCGCGCGCCGTCCCGGCCAGCCTGGTCGGTCCCGGCTACTTCGCGCCCATGCAGGCCGATGAGTTCGTCGCCAGCCGCATCGTCGAGGCGGTGGTGCACGGCATCGACCTGGCCCAGGCGCTGGGCGCGCCGTACTTCGCCACCGCCGACGGCATCGTCGTGACCGCGGCGATCCTTGACGACCTGCTGGCCCGGCGCACAACCGGCCGCAGGCCCGCCGGGCTGTCCGACGACCTGGACTGGATCCTGGCGGCGTCCGGCCGGGCCGAATCCAGCGACAACCGGCTGCCGCTGATCGGCTGACCCGCCGCGATAACCAGGCCCACCGCACCAGGCAATCTGTTGTCTTACGGTGGAGGTATGACCGTGTGGGGCAACCTGCCGCCCGCGCTGCCGCCGCATGGCACGGTGCTGGCCTGGGCGCGGGGCTGCCGGTGCGAAGAATGCGAACGCGAGCACCGGCGTTTCATGTACGAACTCGCGTTGCAAGGGCCGCCGAGGCTCCCCGCTGAGCCGGAGCCCCGCAAGCTGGATGCCGACACCCTCGCGCGGCTGGAACCGGCGGTAAGCAAGTCCGAGTGCCCCGTGTGCGGCGCGCTGCGTCACGAGCGGTGCCGCAACCTGGCGTTCCCCCAGCATTTCGCGCCGACTCATCCCGAGCGCGGTAGCGTCCCTTAACGTTCTCGGGACGACCGAGA
Organism: Streptosporangiaceae bacterium; assembly: GCA_050698755.1. GTDB lineage: Bacteria > Actinomycetota > Actinomycetes > Streptosporangiales > Streptosporangiaceae > Palsa-504. The sequence continues at coordinate 17,730 of JBOHCK010000059.1, forward strand.
ACTCAAGCTCCTGAGGCAGACTCGATGGCTCATACCCTGGACGTGCCCGGTGCACGGCTGTATTACGAGCAGCGTGGCACCGGCCCGCTGCTGCTGCTGATCGGCTCGCCCATGGACAGCACCGGCTTCACCGGGTTCGCCGGTGTCCTGGCCGACCGCTACACGATGGTGACGTATGACCCGCGTGGCATCGGCAACAGCAGCCGCGAGGATGCTACCGGGGACGTGACGCCCGAGCAACAGGCCGACGACGTGCATCGCCTGCTGTCGGTGCTTGGCCGCGAGCCAGCGCACGTGTTCGGCAGCAGCGGCGGAGCCGTCGTGGGGCTCGCGCTGGTCACCGCCCACCCGGACCAGGTGCGCACGCTGGTCGCCCACGAGCCCCCGGTGATCGAGCTGCTGCCCGATGCCGCGCAGATGCGCGCCCAGATCCAGGACATCTACGACACCTACCGCGCCGAGGGGGCCGACCAGGCGATGGTCAAGTTCATGGCCCATGCCGGGCTGGTCGCCGAACCGCCCCCGCAGGCAGACGCGCCGCGGTGGAACCCTTCTCCGGAGCAGATGGCCCGGATGCGCGCCGCCAACGACGTGTTTCTCGCGCACCTGATCCGCCCCACCACGCGCTACCGGCCCGATATTGAGGCGCTGCAAGCCGCATCAACGCGCATCGTGGTGGCGGCCGGGGCCACCTCGAAGGGACAGCTGGCCAACCGCAGTGCGCTGGCCCTCGCGGACCGGCTCGGTACGCCGGTGACCGAGTTCCCCGGCGATCATGGCGGGTTCATGTTCCTGCCGGAACCGTGCGGCCGCCTGCTCGACCAGGTGCTCACCCGGACGTCCTGACCGGGCCGATCCGCGCCTTACGCGCGGGGCAGGACCTGGGCCATGGCCAGCCAGGTCTGCTGGGTCAGGTGAACGTCTGCGCCGTGCTTGAGGTGACGGCGAAGGTCGTCGGCAAAGTCCTGCTGGGTGTGCTCGGGCCAGCTCAGGAAGATAGCCCTGGTGGTCTCCACGCCGATCACTGTCTGCGCCGGGAGCACAATCCGCTGCTCGTGTGACCGTTCGATAGGCGGCCCGAACCATCCCGCCGCGCCGGTCAGGTCGGCCGCAGTCGGCGTGCGCGGCCTGGTCCAGACTTCGCCCTGTTCACTGCGAGCCAGCCACATGGCGCGCAGTTCCGAGCCGAGAGGGTCGTCGTATCGTTCTTCGGTGCTCAGCAGCGCGAGCCAGCCGCCGGCCTTCAGCAGCCGCGTCGACTTGGCGAACTTGACTTCCGGGTCGACCCAATGGAACGCGGTGGCGGAGATGATCAGGTCGAATGATGCGTCCGGCGCGTCGAGCTCCTCGAAGGAGACAACTTGAAACCGGACCGGCGGGCCGCTAAGGGACCGCTTGGCCGCAGTGATCATGCCAGCGCCGATGTCGATGGCCGTCACGTCTAGGCCGTACGCCGCGAGCTCTCCGGTGAGCTGGCCGGTTCCGCAGCCGACCTCAAGGACCGGGCGGCCAGGTCCTAGCTGGGCGGTATCGATGATGAACAGGACGCTGTCCGGCGGGTAGCCGCGCCGGAAGGCCCGGTAGCGGTCTGCGACACCGTCAAACAACGCCCGCCCGCGAAGGCGCCAGGCGCGCATCTGATCCGTCTCAGCGGCCATAGCTCCAGGCTAGGTCGGCCGGACGGCCCGCGGGGTGATGAGCAGAGACTGGGCGGCTACGCCGACCGGGCCCTGTTGGTCGGAAAGCACTGTGGTGGCGAGCCCGGCGCCGCCGGTGGATATGACCGTCTGCGCGTCCAGGCAGATCCATTCGCCGACCGCCTCCCGGTGCACGTGGACGGTGAGCTCGGGATTGATGAAGAGCCAGCGGCTCGCGTCGAGTTCCCAGGACACGCCGCTGCCGCTGTCGGCGACGGTGAGTACGCGCTCGAGCGGCGTGGGTTCCTCGCCCGGTACGAGCGGATAGCGCATCCGCGCCCACAAGGTGGCAGGCCCCGGCGTTACTGGCCAGTCACCTCTGCGATCAGGGCAAATACCACCGTCGTTCGGCAAGGATCTTAAATCCCTTATCTGCCGAACGACGGTGGTGTTACCTCTGGGACCCTAGGAGTTACCCGTCGCCCCCCGCTCCAGAAAGTCAGAGATCACCGAATGAGGCCCATGCCGCAACGGCTCAACGAGATCCACATCGAGTTCTCCCCGGGCCAGAGACGACTGTCGGCCCGGCCGGCTGACCTGACTGCTGGCCCGGGCGCGGTGGACTTCTCCCACGGGGACGTCGACGCCTTCCCGCCTCATCCGGCCGCCGGGGCGGCCTTCGTGGCCGCCCTGGGTGAAGGCGGGCGGGCCGCTTACACCCAGTACCGAGGTAACGCCGGGGTGCGCCGGCAGCTGGCCGGGCGGCTAGCGGAGCTGACGGGGGCGCCCGTCGATCCGCAGACCGAGCTGATCATCACGCCCGGTACCCAGGGCGCCTTGTTCCTCGCGCTGGCCTCGCTGGTCGAGCACGGCGACCCGGTCGGCATCATCGAGCCTGATTACTTCGCCAACCGGCGCATCGTCGGGTTCCTGGGCGGGCGGCCGGTCCCGGCCCGCTTGGACATGTTCGGCGGCCCGTCGCAAGCCGTGCTCGACGTAGGGGCCCTGCGTGCGGTGCTGCGGGCCGCGGGCTCGCATGTGCTGTGCCTATCCAACCCGAACAACCCCACCGGCGCCGTTTTCCCCAGGGCGACGCTGGCCGCGCTGGCCGAGATGTGCGCCGAGGACGACGTGTTCGTGGTCATGGATCAGCTGTATTGCCGCCAGGTTTTCACCAGCGAAGCGTTCACGCACCTGAGAACACTGCCCGGCATGCGCGCGCGATGCGTGACGCTTCTCGGGCCTTCCAAGACCGAATCCCTGAGCGGATACCGCATCGGTACCGCGATCGGGCCGGGCTGGCTCATCGACCGGATGGAGGCCGTGCTGTCGATCACCAGCCTTCGGGCTCCCGGGTACAGCCAGCGGGTGCTCGACACCTGGCTGGCGGAGGAGCCCGGCTGGCTCGCCGACCGGGTGCGCGCTCACCGCGCCATCCGCGACCGGATCCTGGCGGTCCTGAGCAAACTCGACGGCTGTCAGGTCAGGACGCCCGACGCCGGAAGCTACCTATTCGTCCGGCTGCCCGGGCTCAAGATCGCCGCGGCGGACTTCATCGGGGAACTGGCCGACAGCGAGGCGGTCGTGGTCACGCCGGGAAGTGAGTTCGGTCCCGGCTTCGATGACTTCTTCCGGATCAACTTCTCCCAGGGCGCCGACGCGGCCGTCGCCGCCATCGAGCGTCTCGTACGGCTGGCCAGCGTGCGGCGAGCGGCCAGTTAGGCCGGTACGGCGGCGGACCATCTCCCGAAGCCCCCCGAGCGCCTGGATCATGGCTTCCCGGCCAGCCGCGTGCACGAGTGAGTTCCCGATGCAGAGCACGACGTCGAACCGTTCGCCGACGACGGCCGGGAGATCCGCCCACAGGCTGACCACCAGCGGGATCTCCAGCTGCTCGGTCCGGAACCTGGCCGCCGCCACCGCTGCCATCGCGCTGCTCCCGTCGGCTGCCCACACGCGATAGCCGCGGCGGGCGAGTGCCGCCGTGTTAACGCCCGTGCCGCAGGCCGCGTCCAGCACGAGGCTGGCATGAGGTGTCCGCTCCAGCAGGCGCGCCGTCGCGGGATGGTTGATGGCGAGACCGTGAGCCAGCGCCTCATCGTCGAACAACCAGTCGTAATCGGCCGCGAGCTCGTCATAGTAGTCAGCCATGACCAGCGTCCGCCGCGATGCGCCGGCCGAGAGCGTCGTGCCCGGGAGGCAGTTCGCCCGGGGTCAGCGGCTGTAGCACATCGAACTCGTTACCTTCGAGGTCGGCCATGGTCACCCAGCTGACGCCGCCCTGGCCGGTGCTGATCCGCCGGGACCAGATCCTGCGCCGTGGCGGCGGACGCGGCCACCAGGCCCTCGACGGTGTCGATGGCCTCGGCGGTGAGCCCGTCGAGAGCGGCGCCGATCCGGGCGCTGAGCTGATCGTCGCTTTCCGTGGACACCTGGTCGGAGGCGATCGTGGTCACGGGGCGCAGCGAAGCAGGCAGATGGCCCGCGATGGCATCGAGTATGTGCTCCTCACCTGCACCGAGCACGAGGTGCGCGCCCACGCTGGCGGCGGCCTGGGACACGCGGGCGGCGATGGACTCGGCGTTCCGCTCGCCGCCGCTTTGCGGCTCTGGGCCGGTCACGTGCCGCTCCCCGTGATGCAGCGCGGGCGGCCGGCCTGGATGGGGATCGCGCGGCGAGTCGACCCGGAACCGCCGGGCGGGATGCTGATCACCGGCCGCGTGGGCGATGACGGCGGCGCCGTCACGATCGGTACCGGGGGCGTGTGGCATGTTCCAATCACAGCCGGCGGGCGACCGGAACGGCAACCCGCGAACGGTCCAGCAGACCCAAGAAAACACTGGGCTGTCGTGAGCTCGCCCGGGGGCATACTCGATAAGTGACTGTTCCGGCTCCAGGTGCCTTGGGCGGGCGCCGGCTCCACTGCGGCATCGTGCTCAATGCCGAGGAGGGTGCCTGCCAGGTCGTGGCTCACGGCCAGGTGGCATCCGTCCGGTACGCACCGCAGTTTCCTGTGCCGCGGCGGGAGAGGGTATCACCGGGTCACCTGGTAGCCGTCGCCGTGACACCGGGCGTCTCCGCCGTGGTGGTCTGGCGCTGGTACGACGCCGTTGTGCTTGGCAGCGACGCGGGTTCTGTCCGGCTCTGGGAGCCGGCCCATGGCGAAGTTGCCGCGCGGCGGCGCCGACCGCAGCAGCAATATGATCCCGGGACTCGCGCGTACCTGTCCGCAGGCCTGCCCGGCGCGCAGTGGTGGGTCGCCGGCAAAGCCGTGGACCGGGCCGAGGACGCCGATGTCGAGCTGGACGAAGTGGAGCGCCTCTACACCGCGCACGATATGTGGGATTCCGCCTTGGGCTGAGCAGCCTAGACCCGCACTCCCGCTGGCGGGCATTGGGCCGTCGCCTGCTTGCTGGCCGCGACGCCGAAGTAGTCGCCGCCCTTGTGACGAGGATGGTCTGTCTCCCAGTGCCGGACCCGGGACTGAGGGACCATCTTGGGAATGTGCTTGGAGCAGTGAATGTAAGCCTCCGTGACGTGCACCACGACCCATTGCACCGGCCGGCGGCCAGCGGGCCCGGACTCCAGGGGGCCAAGCTCGAATTCCGGCATGCGCGCCGGAGCGACCAGGCTCGCGCGGCCGTTGACGTGCAGCCCGATGAGGTCATGGGTGAAGTCTGCGAGGAAGATGCCGACGTGCGGGTTCTCCACCATGTTGCCGAGGCTGGCCATCACGCCGTTGCCCCGGTAGTCGGGGTAGGCAATGGTGCGGTCGTCCAGGATCCTGATGAAGCCGGCCGGCCCAGCACGCAAGCTGCAATCGCACTCGCCGGCGCTGTTGCTGGTAGCGATGAACGCCATCTCCATCCGCTGGATGAATTGCTGCATGACCGGCGTGAGATGAGCGGTGACCTGATGGTCGTAGAACTGCTGAGCTCGCTGGGTAGTGCCTAGACGTTCCTGGAGGAGACGCTCACCGGCTGGCTTGTCCCCATGGCCGTGACCCCTGCGCGGCGCCCTGAAAGCTCGAGTCACCGTACCTAGCACTGTCATCACCCCGTCCTTCCCGCCTGCCCCATTGATGGTCGGCCGGGGGATTGGCCGACTGCAGTCAGCGTGCCGGAGCGCGGCGCAGGCGTCAGTCACCGCGCTGACACCGCCGGGGTCGGCTTGCTGACACCAGGCAGTAGCGGTGGAGGCTCTTCGGCGCGCCAGTATCGTTGGAGCGTGAGCCTCGCCGGGTCCTGGGAGGAGCACGCGGCTGAGTGGATTACCTGGGCGCGTAGTTCCCCACACGACGGATTCTGGGAAGGAACGTGGCCCGCCCTTCGCCAGTTGCTCCCGCCACCCACCACCGGAGCAGTGCTCGATCTGGGCTGCGGGGAAGGCCGGGCAGGCCGGGAACTGCTGAAACTCGGTTACCGGGTGGTCGGTGCCGACTGGTCGCCGATACTAGCCCGCGCGGCGGCCGCGGCCAGCCGGGCGGTGCCTGTGGTGCTTGCCGATGCGGCCGCGCTCCCGTTCGCTGACCACAGCACCAATCTGGTCGTGGCCTGCATGTCTTTGCT
>JBOHCK010000060.1:0-23856 GCA_050698755.1 Streptosporangiaceae bacterium
GGTTTGGGGGGACGGGCAGTCCCCCCAAACCTGGGGGGTCCAGGGGGGTCGCCCCCCCGGACATAATTGCCTGCGTCTATAAGCCGATTGCGGGCGAGCGTCCCCTCTGGGACTTCCCTGCCGGCAGCCTGGCCGGCCGGGAAGTCGCTGCCTACGCCGTATCTCGGGCGGCTGGCTGGGACGTCGTCCCGCCGACGGTCATGCGCGACGGGCCGTTCGGCCCCGGCATGTGCCAGCTGTGGATCGACCACGATCCCGAAGTGGACCTGATCGCACTGTCGCGCCGCACCGATCACGCCGGCCTGCGCGACATGGCCGTGTTCGACGCCGTGGTCAACAACGCCGACAGGAAGATAGGCCACCTGCTGCCGGTGGACGACGGGCACCTGTTCGGGTGTGATCACGGGGTCTGCTTCGCCGAGGATTACAAGCTGCGGACCGTACTGTGGCAATGGCGCGGGAAAACCCTGCCCCGGCGGTCAGTCGAAGCGCTCCGCCGCCTGAACCTCCAGCTCACCGAGGGCAGCCTGGCCACGGAACTGGCTGGGCTGCTGACCGCGAGCGAGATCGACGCCACCCGGCTCAGGATCGAGACGCTGCTCGAGCACCGCGTCCACCCCTACCCGCCCGCGGACTGGCCCGCCGTCCCCTGGCCCCCGATCTGAGCCAGGCCCGCCGCCTCAGCTGCCGTCCGGATCCGGTGCGTCCCCTGCCGCGCCGTTGCGCCTGAAGTAGCGCTCGAATTCGCGGGCGATGGCGTCGCCGCTCGCCTCGGGCAGATCCATCGCGTCCTTGGCCTCTTCCAGGGTCCGCACGTAGTCGGCGACCTCTGAATCCTGCTGGGCCAGCTCATCGACGCCGCGCTCCCAGGCGCGGGCCTCCTCGGGCAGGTCAGCCAGCGGCAGCGGCGCATCCAGGATGTCCTCCACGCCGCGCAGCAGCGCCAGCGTGGCCTTCGGGCTCGGCGGCTGCGCCACATAGTGGGGCACCTGGGCCCACAGCGATATGGTCGGGATTTCCGCGGCGGCACAGGTGTGCTGGAGGACCCCGACGATCCCCGTGGGGCCCTTGTAGTCCACCCGGCTACCGCCGCCGACGGCGGCGGCCGCGGCGGCCAGCTTGGCGTTGGACGAGCCGATGGACACCGGGACCGGACGGGTATGCGGCGCGTCGGCCAGCAGCGCGCCGAGCAAGATGATGAGCTCCACGCCCAGGGTCTCCAGACCCTGGACCAGTTCCTCGCTGAACGCCCGCCAGCGCATGTTCGGCTCGATGCCGTGCACCAGGACGACGTCCCTGTTCAGGCCCGTGGGCGGCACGGACTCGTCGGCGGGGTGCACGTGGGCGACCGAGATCCGCGTCGTGGGCCAGATCAGGCGCTGAGTGTGACCGCCCTCGATCTCGATGACCGGCCGGTTGACCTGGAAGTCGTAGTAGTCCTCGGGATCGATAGCGCCGATCGGGGTCGCCTGCCAGGCGATGCCCAGGTGATTGACCACGCCGCTGGCCGCCTCGCCCGCGTCGTTCCAGCCCTCGAACCCGGCGATGGCGACAGGGGATGTGAGTCCGCCGATGTCGTTGAACTCGATGACTGGCCACCTCCCCAAGCACGACGCAAGCCGTCCCTACAGCCTACGTGGTCAGCCTTGCTCGTTGGGTTATCGCCTTTGCGTGTCCGGGCCTGGCTGGGCCAATTGCGCGGCAAGCTCATAGGATGGTCGGTGATGAGCACACTACGGTCCGCCCTGGCCGAGCGCGTCGTGGTGGCCGACGGGGCGATGGGCACCATGCTCCAGGCGAGCGATGCCACCATCGACGACTTCGCCGGCTACGAAGGCTGCAACGAGATCCTGAACGTGACCAGGCCCGACATCGTGACCGGGATTCACGAGGCTTACCTGCAGGCGGGCGCGGATTGCGTAACCACCAACTCGTTCGGGGCCAACCTGTCCAACCTCGGTGAGTACGGGATCGCCGACCGGACCGGGGAACTCTCGCTGGCGTCCGCCCGGCTCGCCCGCGCGGCGGCCGATCGCTGGGCCACGCCGCAAAGGCCGCGCTGGGTGCTCGGCTCGATAGGCCCAGGCACGAAGCTGCCCACGCTCGGCCACATCACGTTCCGCGAACTGCGCGACGCCTACCAGGCCAACGCGGAAGGATTGCTGCGCGGCGGCGCCGACGCGCTGGTCATCGAGACCTGCTACGACCTGCTGCAGGCGAAGGCGGCGATCATCGGCGCCAGACGGGCCGCGGCGGACGTAACTCCCGGGGCGCTGATCATCGCGCAGGTGACGATCGAGACCACGGGCGTCATGCTGCTCGGCAGCGAGATCGGCGCCGCGCTGACGGCCCTCGAACCGCTCGGCATCGACATGATCGGGCTGAACTGCGCGACCGGCCCCTGGGAGATGAGCGAGCACCTGCGGTACCTGGCCGCGCACTCGCCGATACTGCTGTCCTGCGAGCCGAACGCCGGGCTGCCTGAGCTCACGAAGGACGGTGCACGCTACCCGCTGACCCCCGACGGCCTCGCCGACGCCCACGAGAGGTTCACCAGGGAGTTCGGACTGTCGCTGGTGGGCGGATGCTGCGGCACGACCCCCGAGCACATCGCGGTGCTGGCCGCGCGGGTGGCCGGGCGGCCGGTCGCCCGGCGCAAGCCGCGCCCCGAGCCAGGAGTGGCGTCGCTGTACGCGCACGTCCCGTTCCGCCAGGACACGGCCTTCCTGTCGATCGGCGAGCGGACCAACGCCAACGGGTCGAAGGCGTTCCGTGACGCCATGCTGGAGGGCAGGTACGAGGACTGCGTGGAGATCGCGCGGGCGCAGACCCGCGACGGCGCTCACCTGCTCGACGTGTGCGTCGACTACGTGGGCCGGGACGGCGCGGCCGACATGCGCGCGGTGGTGAGCAGGCTGGCCACCGCCGCCACCCTGCCGCTGGTCCTCGACTCCACCGAGCCCCCCGTCATCGAGGCCGGCCTGGAGCTGACCGGCGGGCGCGCGGTCATCAACTCGGTCAACTACGAGGACGGGGACGGTCCAGATTCGCGCATCGCGCGAGTCATGCCGGTCGTCCGCGAGCACGGTGCCGCGGTCATCGCGCTGACCATCGACGAACGCGGCCAGGCCAGGACCGCCGACTGGAAGGTCGCGGTCGCCGAGCGGCTGATCGCCGACCTGACTCAGAACTGGGGCATGCGAGAACAGGACATCATCGTCGACTGCCTGACCTTCCCCATCGCCACCGGGCAGGAGGAGACCCGGCGGGACGCGATAGAGACCATCGAGGCGATCGCGGAGCTGAAGCGCCGCCATCCGGCCGTGCAGACGACGCTGGGCGTGTCCAACGTGTCGTTCGGCCTGAAGCCCGCCGCCCGCGCCGCGCTGAACTCGGTCTTCCTGGCCGAGTGCGTCCGGGCGGGCCTGGACTCCGCGATCGTGCACGCGGCACGGATCGTGCCGATCGCGCGGATACCCGACGAGCAACGGCAGGCGGCGCTCGACCTGGTCTACGACCGGCGCCGGGAGGGCTACGACCCGCTGGCCAGGCTGCTCGAGCTGTTCGAGGGCGTGGACGCAGAGGCGCTGAAGGCGAGCCGGGCCGCGGAGCTGGCCGCGCTGCCGCTCTGGGACAGGCTCAAGCGGCGGATCATCGACGGGGAGCGGGTTGGGCTCCAGGCGGACCTGGACGCGGCGCTGGCGCAGCGGCCCGCCCTGGAGATCGTCAACGACATACTGCTCGACGGGATGAAAACGGTCGGCGAGCTGTTCGGCTCCGGGCAGATGCAGCTGCCGTTCGTCCTGACCTCCGCCGAGGTGATGAAGACGTCCGTGGCCTACCTCGAGCCGCACATGGAGCGGACGGCCGACGTCGGCAAGGGCAAGATCGTGCTCGCCACGGTCAAGGGCGACGTCCACGACATCGGCAAGAACCTGGTCGACATCATCTTGTCGAACAACGGCTACGACGTGGTCAACATCGGGATCAAGCAGCCCATCTCCTCGATCGTGGCGGCCGCCGAGGAGAACGACGCGGACGTGATCGGGATGTCGGGGCTGCTGGTCAAGTCGACCGTGGTGATGCGGGACAACCTCGCCGAGCTGAACTCGCGCGGCCTGGCCACGCGCTGGCCGGTCCTGCTCGGCGGCGCCGCGCTCACCCGCGCCTACGTGGAGCAAGACCTGGCCTCGCTGTTCGACGGCGAGGTCAGGTACGCCAGGGACGCCTTCGAGGGACTGCGCCTCATGGACGCCGCGATGGCAGTCAAGCGCGGCGAACCCGGGGCCAAGTTGCCCGAACGGCGTACCCGGCGGGTCACGCGGGTGGCCGCCACCGGATCCGATCAAGGGCTCGAGGCGGATCCCACCGCTCGTTCGGATATAGCAGCCGATGTGCCCGTGCCGGAAATACCGTTCCTGGGCACCCAGGTGATCAGGGGCATACCGCTGGCGGAGTACGCCGCCTACGTGGATGAGCGGGCGCTGTTCATGGGCCAGTGGGGGCTCAAGCCGTCCCGGGGGCGCGGCGGGGCGAGCTATGAGGAACTGGTGGAGACCGAGGGGCGGCCGCGGCTGCGCATGTGGCTGGAGCGCATCCAGACCGAGGGCCTGCTCGAGGCGGCGGTGGTCTACGGGTACTTCCGGTGCGTGAGCTCGGGGAATGACCTTATCGTGCGCGCGGCGGACGGTACCGCGGAGCTGGAGCGGTTCACCTTCCCCCGGCAGCGCCGCGACCGCAGGCTGTGCCTGGCCGACTTCTTCAAGCCCGAGGCCTCGGGCCAGACGGACGTGGTGGCGTTCCAGCTCGCCACGATGGGCCCCCGTATATCGGAGGCCACCGCCGAGCTGTTCGCGAAGAATGCTTACCGCGAGTACCTGGAACTGCACGGGCTTTCCGTCCAGCTAGCCGAGGCGCTGGCCGAGTACTGGCACACCAGGATCCGGCGCGAGTTCGGCATCGGCGGCGCGGATCCGGCCGACCTCGCTGGCTTCTTCCGCGTCGACTACCAGGGCGCGCGGTACTCCTTCGGCTATCCCGCCTGCCCGGACCTGGCCGACCGCGCCAAGGTGGCGCGCCTACTCGAACCGTCCCGCATCGGCGTGGAGCTGTCGGAGGAAATGCAGCTCCACCCCGAGCAGTCCACCGACGCCATCGTCGTCCACCACCCCGAGGCAAAGTACTTCTCCGTATGATCCAACGAGCCAGCACCGCGGTGCTGTTTGACATGGACGGGCTGCTCATCGACTCCGAGCCGCTGTGGCTCCGGGTCGAGACGGCCGTCATGGCCAGGCTGGGCGCGGAGTGGACCGAGGCGGATCAGGCTCAGCTTATCGGCGGCAGCCTGAATCGTTCGGTGCGTTACATGCTGAGCCGGGCGGGCCAGCCGGTGCCGCCGGACGTGGTCGGCGAGTGGCTGATGTCCGGCATCGCCGAGCTGGTGCGCCGGACCGGCGTCCCGGTCCAGCCGGGCGCGCGCGAGCTGCTCGCCGAGGTGGCGGCGGCCGGCCTGCCGCACGCGCTCGTGACCTCGTCCGAGCGCCGGTTCATGGACGAGGTGCTGGCCAGCACCGGCCTGCGGTTCGACGCGCTCGTGTGCGCCGACGACGTCAGCGTCACCAAACCCGACCCGGAACCGTACCTGCTGGCGGCCAAGCTGGTCGGCGTACCCCCCGGCGACTGCTTCGCCCTGGAGGACTCGCCCAACGGGGTGGCATCGGCGGAGGCCGCCGGATGCCGGGTCATCGCCGTCCCGTCCCTGGTCCCGATCGGGCCCGCTCCCGGCCGGACGGTGGTGCGCTCGCTCCTTGACCTGCGCGCGGACATCAACGGCATATCCGTCCGGGCTGGTATCAACCCTTTGGGGGGTTAGCCCCAATGCTCACGCACCCGTAAACGACTTAGACTTTAAGCAGAACTGCGGGGAGGCACGCATGTCCACCTACGACAAGATCGCCTGGTTGCCGCTATGCGGGGGACTGACCGGGCTCGGCCTGGTGCTCAGCTACCTGGTCATGCGACGTCGCGGCCTCGGATCCGGCCTGCGCGGGGCGGCCTGGTCGCTGCTGCCGCTGGCCGCCTACATGACCGGCTCGATCGAGATGTTCTGGAAGATGGGCGTGGCCATCGGCGACTTCGCGAAGGGCTTCGCGTTCTCGCCCCGGGTCTGGTCCGGGATCGCGCTGGCCGGGGTGGCCGTGGTGCTGTTCGTCGTTTCGGGCCCCCTGCGCCGGCGAAGCGTAAAGCCGAGCAAGGACCAGCGGGCCGTCGGGCCTGATGGCGGGGCGGCCAAGGTGCCGGCCGTAACCGGCGCGGGACAGCTGGCCACCCGGGCTCCGGCCGCCGCGGCCACGGCGCCGGTGAAGGCACGCAAGGGCAAGAACACGGGTTCTGGGCACGACGATGACGACGATCTCGGCGACGTCGAGGACATCCTGCGCCGGCACGGGATCAGCTGAGGTCGCGGCGGGATATTTTTCGCCCCTACGGCATCAGCTGAGGAATTTTTTAGTCACAATCACGCTACGACGCCGGCTTTGGTCTGGATTTCGGCGCCAGAAGCGCACAGTCTCTCCAGGTAGGCAGTGATCACACATCGGGGCGCCGACGGCTGCCTTGATACCGAAGTTCGTCACCAAAGGAACATGCCCATGATCAGTGCACCAAACCGGTACGTCGCGCTGGGCGTGGCGGTGCTGGCTGCGGCCGGGCTTGCCGCCTGTAGCTCCTCATCGAGTAGCAGCACGCCCGCGGCCAGCAGCTCGAACAAGCCGGTATACGGAGGGACGCTGAACGTCGTCGCCGCCGCCGGCCCGGACCACATCGACACCGTGCCCGCCTATTACACGGCGGACTACGAGTTCGAGCGCGCCTACGCCAGGCAGATGCTCCAGTACCCGGCCGAGCCCTACAGCAGCACGTCGGACGCGGGCTGGACCGCGGACGTCACGCCGCAGCCGGACATCGCGACCGAGGTTCCGACCGCCGCCAACGGCGGGATCACCAACGGCGGGACGACCTACACGTTCCACATCAAGCAGGGCGTGGACTGGAACACCACCCCGCCGCGCCAGGTCACCGCGGACGACTTCATCCGCGAGTTCAAGGCGTTCTGCAACCCGGCCCCAGGCGGGTTCGTCGGCAACATCACGTACTTCGCGAGCACGATCGCCGGGCTGAACTCGTACTGCAACGCCGAGCAGGCTTACTTCGCGAACGCCAAGACGCACCCGGGGACCGCGGCGAACATCGCGGCCTTCCAGAACTCCAACAACATCAGCGGCCTGTCCGCGCCGAACCCGCTGACCCTGCAGATCAACCTGATGGCCCCGGCCAGTGACTTCATCTACATGATGGCCATGCCGTTCACGTCGGCCCGCCCGGTCGAGTACGACGCCTACGTGCCGAACAGCCTCCAGCTGGATCAGCACACGATCTCGGACGGCCCATACCAGATCAGCTCGTACATTCCCGGCAAGTCGATGACGCTGGTCAGGAACCCCGCGTGGAAGGCGTCCACCGACACGCTGCGCAAGGCCTACGTGGACAAGATCGTCCTGACCATCGGCGTCACCTCCGCTCAGACCCAGCTGTCTGACATGCAGGCGGGCACCGAGGACGTCACCAACGACACCCCGCTGAACCCGGCGTCGCTGCCGGCGCTCGAGACCTCGGGCAACCCTAACTTCAAGATCTGGCCCTGGTCGAGCACGCAGCCGTACATCGTGTTCAACCTGCGCAGCCCGGACGCCAGCGGCGCGATGGGCAAGGTGCTGGTGCGCCAGGCCGTGGAGTACGGGCTGGACAAGGTGGCCGTGCAGAAGGCCTACGGCGGCCCGCCGGTCGGCCCCATCATCAACACGGTGATCCCGCCGGGCAACGCCGGATACCAGAACACCAACGCGTACCCGGACGACAACGGCCAGGGCAACGTGGCGATGTGCAAGTCCGACCTGGCCAAGGCGGGTTACCCGAACGGCGTGACGCTGCTGTACATGTACCCGAACGACTCGACCAACACGCGGGCCTTCGAGGCCATCCAGGCCTCGCTCACCCAGTGCGGCATCACGCTGACCAGCAAGCCCGAGCCGGGGTCCAGCTTCTTCGTCGACGCGGGCAACTCCCCGGTCAACAACAAGCCCAACCAGTGGGACATGGCCCAGGTCGCCTGGATCCCCGACTGGTTCGGTAACAACGGCCGCACCATGATCCAGGCACTGTTCGCCCCGCGGTGCACGGTCAACACCAACAACTACGGCTGCTACAACAACCCGGCCGTCAACACGCTGATCAGCCAGGCGGAGGCGGCGACCTCGCTCTCGGCCGCCGCGGCGGACTGGCATCAGGCGGACGTGGACATCATGCAGGACGCGGCGATCGTCCCGATGCTGGACCAGGGTTTCCCGAACTTCGCGAGCGCCCGGACCAGGAACGTCGTGTTCACGCCGAACATCGGCGAAGTCGACGTCACCAACCTCTGGCTCGCCAACGGTTAGCTAGATCGCGGCACGATGCGGATCTGGCTGGGAGGAAGGCAAACGCCCAGCCAGATCCGTCTATAGCGGCAACTACGATCATGTGTCACGCTTGCCTTGTCTCGTGGGCAGGCGGCGAGCGGAGGTAGGCGTTGGCCCTGCTTGAGGTAGAGAACCTGACCGTCAGCTTCCCGACCGGTGACGGTGTGGTGCGCGCGGTGCGGGGCGTGTCGTTCTCCGTCGAACCGGGGCAGACCCTCGGCATCGTCGGCGAGTCCGGCAGCGGCAAGACGGTCCTGACCCAGACCCTGCTCGGGCTCACCCCGGGCGCCGTCATCACCGGCAAGGCGGTATTCGAGGGGACGGATCTGCTGCAGCTGAGCCAGGGCCAGATGCGCGAGGTCCGCGGTGCCCGGATCGCGGTGATCTTCCAGGACCCGCTGACCAGCCTGCACCCGCTGTACCGGGTGGGCTGGCAGATCGCCGAGATGATCCGCGCCCACGAGAAGGGCGTCTCGAAGAAGCAGGCCGCGGAGCGGGCCGTGGAGTTGCTGGGCCGGGTCGGGATCCCGCACCCCGCGCAGCGGGTGAACGACTACCCGCACCAGTTCTCCGGCGGGATGCGCCAGCGGGCCATGATCGCGATGGCGCTGTCCCTCTCGCCCCAGATGATCATCGCCGACGAGCCCACCACCGCCCTGGACGCCACGGTGCAGGCGCAGATCCTCGACCTGCTGCTGAAACTGCAGCGGGAGTCGGACACCGCGCTCCTCATGATCACGCACGACCTCGGCGTGGTCGCGGACATTGCCGACAACGTCATGGTCATGTACGCGGGCCGGGCCGCGGAGAAGGGCACCAAGCGGGATATCTTCTACCAGCAGCATCACCCGTACACCAAGGGGCTGCTGGAGTCCATACCGAACAGCTCGGCGGCCGGCGACCGGCTGCGGCCCATAGCCGGGATGCCGCCCAGCCTCATCAACCTGCCGTCCGGGTGCAAGTTCCACCCCCGTTGCGCCTACGTGATGGACCGGTGCCTGACCGAGGAGCCCGAGCTGCGCGAGATACGAGACTTCTCGCACGTGTCGGCCTGCTTCCTGCCCGCGGCGGCCACCGGAACCGGCAGCGAAGCCGAGCACCTGCGCGCCGAGACCGTGGCCGAGGGCAGGGCGGGGGCCTCGGTCGAGGTGGCCGAGGCGATCGCTGCGGCTCCGGAGGTGGCGTCATGACCGATGAGTCCGTAGCCCCGATCCTGACCGGCGCCGCGCGCGGCGGGGACGACATCCTGGTCCGGGTCGAGAACCTGGTCAAGTACTTCCCGGTCCGCACCGCGGGGTTCCTCCGCCGCACCGTCGGCAACGTCCAGGCGGTGGACGGCGTGTCGCTGGAGATTCCCCGCGGCCAGACCCTCGGCCTGGTGGGCGAGACGGGCTCAGGCAAGTCCACCCTGGCGCGCTGCGTGGCCGGGCTCCTGCCGGTCACGTCGGGCAAGGTGATCTTCGACGGGCACGACATCACCAACCTGTCCCGGAGCCGGATGCAGCCGTTCCGCCGCGAGATCCAGATGATCTTCCAGGATCCTTACGGCTCGCTGAACCCGCGCCGGCGGGTCGGCGCGATCATCGGCGATCCGTTCGCCATCCACAAGACCGTCCCCACCGGCGAGCGCAAGCGCAAGGTGCAGGAACTGATGGAGCGGGTCGGGCTCAACCCCGAGCACTACAACAGGTTCCCCGCCGAGTTTTCCGGTGGCCAGCGGCAGCGCATCGGCGTCGCACGCGCCCTCGCGCTGCGGCCCAAGCTGATCATCTGTGACGAGCCGGTCTCGGCGCTGGACGTGTCGATCCAGGCGCAGGTGCTCAACCTGCTCGCCGACCTGCAACGCGACTACGGGCTCACGTACCTGTTCATCGCGCACGACCTGGAGGTCGTGCGTCACGTCAGCAACTCGGTCACGGTCATGTACCTAGGCCGGGTCGCCGAGACCGGGCCGAGGGAACTCGTCTACGACACACCCCGGCACCCCTACACAGCGGCGCTGCTCTCGGCAGCGCCGGCCGCCGATCCGGACGCGGCGGCGAGCAGGCAGCGGATCGTACTCACCGGCGACATACCCTCACCCATCGATCCTCCCTCCGGCTGCCGGTTCCATCCCCGGTGCCCGAAGGCGCAGGAGTTGTGCAGCCAGCAGGACCCGCCGCTAGAGGTCAAGGCAGGCGACGCGGCCACCCACCTGACCGCCTGCCATTTCCCGGTCGAGGTCGGCGAGAACCTCGCCGCCGAGGCTGCTGCCAGGAGGTAGTCCCATGAGTATCACCGAGATCCAGCTCCAGGCGACGTCCGTCGAGAGCGCCCCTGTGCAGGCGGTTGAAGGTCGCAGCCAGTGGCAGCTCACCTGGCGACGGCTGCGCGGCGACAAGGTGGCGATCGCGTGCATGATCGTCATCCTCGTGATGGTCTTGCTCGCCATCGGCGCCCCGCTGATCGCCGCGCTCGTGCATCACGGGGCGAACCAGGCTTTCCCGAACACCGGGGAAAACGCGGTCGGCAACCCGGTCGGGCCTGGCACCAACGGCTTTTTGCTGGGCACCGACGACACCGGCCGCGACCTGATGGTCCGGATCTTCTACGGCGCGCGGATCTCGATGTTCGTGGGCGTGGTCACGACGTTGATCGGCACCGTCGCCGGGGTGACCGTGGGGATGATCGCCGGGTACTTCGGCGGCATCATCGACGCGATCCTGGCCAGGTTCACCGACGCCGTGCTCGCCTTCCCATACGTGGTGCTCGCCCTGGCGCTGGCCGTCGTGTTCGGCCCATCCCTGTCGGTGATCATCGGGATCATCTCGTTCTTCGCGTGGGCCGGCATCGCCCGTATCGTCCGCGGCCAGACGCTGTCGCTGAAGGAGAAGGAGTACATCGAGGCGGCGAGATCGCTGGGCGCCGGGCCGTTCCGGATCATGTTCATCGATATCCTGCCGAACCTGCTCGCCCCGGTCCTGGTGCTCGCCACCTTGTACATACCGGCCGCGGTGGTGTTCGAGGCGACGCTGTCGTTCCTCGGTCTCGGCATCCAGCCGCCTACGGCCAGCTGGGGCAACATCCTGGCCGCAGCGCAGCCCTTCTACACCGTGGCCTGGTGGTACACGGTGTTCCCCGCGCTCGCGCTGCTGATCACCACCCTGGCGTTCAACCTGCTCGGCGACGGGATCAGGGACGCGATGGACCCCACCACCGAGCGCCTGCTGGCCGCCCGCAGGCGCGGCAAGCGGCCGCGCCGGGCCAAGCCCCTGGTCCTATCCGACGAGGTCCCCGGCGCGATCCTGCCGCCGGCCGCCCAGTAGCCGAAGGAGGCGCCCGACATGACCATCGTCCGTTTCCTCATCCGGCGCATCCTGACCGGCATCGTCGTGCTCTGGCTGGTGGCCTCGGGTACGTTCTTGCTGTTTTTCGCGCGCCCGGTGGCGACCGTCGCCCGCAACCTGGCGGGGCGTGAGGCCACCCCGGCGGTTATTAACCAGGTGATCAAGGACCTGGGCCTGAACCAGCCGATCGGCGTGCAGTACTGGCACTTCCTCGACAGGCTGGTGCACCTGAACCTGGGCCATTCCTACTTCACCCAGGAGTCGGTCAACACGATTATCAAGCAGGACCTGCCGCCCACCGCTTCCGTGGTGATCGGCGGCATGATCCTCTGGCTGATCGTGGGCCTGGGTATCGGCATCCTGTCCGCGACCAGGGCCCGCAGCTTGTTTGACCGGCTCTCCACGGTCGGTGTGCTGATCGGGCTTTCGATGCCGACGTTCGTCATCGGGGAATTCCTGCTCCTGGTCGTGTTCGTGCCGCTGAACCAGCACGGGTTCCACTGGATCCAGGACCAGTACGCCGGGCCCTCGCAGGGGATCGTCGCCTGGGCGGGGCACATGATCCTGCCCTGGATCACGCTGGCCGCCGTCCAGGCCGCCGTCTACACCCGGCTGATGCGCGGGCAGCTGCTGTCTACCCTCGGCGAGGACTACATCCGCACCGCCCGGGCCAAGGGGCTTTCCGAGCGCCGGGTGATCTTCCGGCACGGGGTGCGCTCCGCGCTGACCCCGGTCATCTCCCAGCTCGGCGTGGACGTCGGCCAGCTGCTCGGCGGCGTGGTCGTGGTTGAGACGGTGTTCGGCCTAGGCGGCGTCGGCCAGGTCGCGGTCCAGGCGATCCAGACCGAAGACCTCCCGGTCATCATCGGGTTCGTCCTCCTCGCGGCCGCGTTCGTCGTGGTGGCCAACATCCTGGTCGACCTCGCCTACGCCCTGCTCGACCCGAGGGTCCGGATCAGCTGACCATGCCGAGTCAGTCCCGCGTGGTACCGGGCCGTGGCTCGCCCGCCGTCGGTCGCGAGGTGTACCGCCTGGGCACGCCTGCGGTCTTGTGGTGGATCTGGGTGGCGTTCGCCGTGGCGAACATCATCGACCTCGCCGTGCAGCGGACGCAGGTGCACACCGAGCTGGTCATCGACGCGATCGTCCTCCTGGTCACCGGGTTCGCCTACGCGCTGGCCCGACGGCCCCGCGTCATCGCCGACCAGGCGGGCGTCACGATCGTCAACCCGTTCCGCGACCACCGTGTGCCCTGGGCGGTCATCCAGGGCGTGGATACCGGCGACTGGGTCAAGGTGCACCACACCAGGGACGGTTCTCCGGTGACGGCCGTTGACGTGCCGGGGAAGGCGATCGAATGCTGGGCGCTCTACCTCTCGGCCCGGACCAAGCGGAAGGAAGCGCGCCCGGGGCCGCCGCCGGCGCGAACAGGCGGTTTCGGCGGATTCGGCGTTTTCGGCGGGCCGGGGCAGCAGGAGTCCGACGGGATGTCGCGCATGCCGGCCGAGGCGAGGTACCTCGCCTCTCTCCCGCCCGCCCGGGCCATCGCCGCCACCCTCGACACCCGGGCGGAGAAGGAACGCGCCCGCGCCAGGCAGGCCAGCTCCGCTCAGGACGTCCCCGGCCGGAGCCCGGTCACCGCCCGTTGGGCCTGGTTCCCCCTGGCCGCCGTCGCCATCCCCGCCCTAGCCCTCCTGATCACCTTGCTGACCTGACACCACCGGGCCGCCCTCCAGCGGGAGGGGCGGCGGGGTGCCGCCGAACTCCGGGCAGAGCGCCTTGTGGTTGCACCAGTCGCAGAGCCTGCTCGGCCTGGGGCGCCAGTCGCCCGAAGCCCTGGCCCGCTCGATGGCCTGCCACAGGGCGGCCACCTTCCGCTCGGTAGCGAGCAGGTCCGAGGCGTCAGGGGCGTACCGCAGCACCTCGCCCTCGGCCAGGTACATGAGCTGCAGCAGCCGTGGCACCTGCCCGCGGAGCCGCCAGATCACGAGCGCGTAGAACTTCATCTGGAACAGCGCGCTGGCCTCGTACGCCTCCCGGGGCGCCCGGCCGGTCTTGTAGTCCACGATCCTGATCTCGCCGCCCGGGGCGACGTCGAGCCGGTCAATGTAGCCGCGCAGCCGCAGCCCGGAATCGAGCGTGGTCTCCACGTAGGACTCGCGCTCGGTCGGCTCCAGCCTGCGCGGGTCCTCAAGGGTGAAATACGCGTCGAGGATGGCAGTGGCGGACGCGAGCCAGTCGGCGCGTTCGGTGTCGTCTCCGAACAGCGCGGCGAGATCGGGTTCGGCGGCGGCCAGCCGGTCCCACTCGGGGTCCACAAGCGCCCGCGCGGCCTCCGGGGTCCGCTGGGCGGCCGGCAGGTCGAACAGCCGCTCAAGCACGGCGTGCACGAGCGTCCCGCGCGCCGTCGCGGCCGACGGCGGCTCGGGCAGCCTGTCGATCACGCGGAACCGGTACAGCAGCGGGCACGTCATGAAGTCGGCCGCGCGCGAAGGCGACAAGGCCGGCCCCCGGGGCTCATCGGCCGCCGGCTCTGGCGGCGGCACATCAAGGACCGCTGCGGTTTCCTCCACATGGCCAACGTAGAGCACCCCACCGACATTCGGGTGGATCTCCGGCCGCGCGGGTCGTCCCCCGGGGGCGGTACTGCACGTAGCATCGGTATGTGGGAAGCACGACGCCGGAGAAGCCGCCGCAGCGCCGCATGATCCGTTCCGGGATCGTCATCGCGCGGCCCTTCGGCATCCCGGTGCACATCTCCCCGTACTGGTTCCTCATCGCGGGCTTCATCGTCCTGAGGTACGCCCAGGACCTGGCTTCCACGTTGCACGGCTCCACCCGGTTCGTGGTCGCCGTGGCCTTCGTCGTGCTGCTCTACGCGTCCGTCCTCGTCCACGAGCTGAGCCACTCGCTGGTGGCCCGCGCGTTCGGACTGCCGGTCCGTCGCATCCTGCTGTACCCGCTGGGCGGGGTCTCCGAGCTTGAGCGTGAGCCGCCGACGCCGTGGCGGGCGTTCGCGGTGTCCGCGGCCGGGCCCGCCACCTCGCTTGTGCTGGCGGCCGGCGGCTACGGCCTGACCCGCGCGGTCCCCGGGAACGACGTCGTCGCGTCCACGCTGGTCTTCCAGCTCATGTGGGCCAACCTGGTGATCGGGATCTTCAACCTGCTGCCCGGGCTGCCGCTGGACGGCGGCATGATGCTGCGCGCGGCGATCTGGAAGGTGACCAGCCGCCCGGCGACCGCCACGATCGCCGCCGCCTGGGCGGGCCGCGTCCTCGCGCTATGCCTGTTCATCCTGGTCCTGGACCCAGCGGTCGAGAACAGGATCGGCGGGGACCTGACCACCGTGCTGTGGCTGGCGCTGATCGCCGCCTTTATGTGGACCGGGGCGGGGCAGGCGATCAAGGCGGCGAAGTTCCGCGAGCGGCTGCCCGCGCTGCAGGCCCGCCGGCTGGCCCGCAAGGCGGTCTCGGTCACCGCGAACACCCCGCTGGCCGAGGCGATCAGGCGCGCGAAGGAGAGCGACGCGCGCGCGGTCGTCGTCGTCGATCACGAGGACAAGCCGATCGCGATCCTCAACGAGTCCGCGGTGATGGCCACGCCGGACCAGCGCCGCCCGTGGATCGATGCGGGCTCGCTGGCCAGGACGCTGGAGCCGAACATGGTGCTGCCGGCCGACCTGTCAGGGATGGCGCTCCTCGACGCGCTCCGCCGCGCACCCGCGTCGGAGTACCTGCTGGTGGAGCCCTCCGGCCAGGTCTACGGCGTGCTCGCCGCCCGGGACGTCGACCAGGCCTTCTCCGGCGTCTGATACCTTGCGGCATGACCCAACCGCGGCGGGGACCGCTGGCGGCCGGCGAGCCTGTGCGGCTGACCGACCCGAAGGGCCGGAGCCACCTCATTACGCTGCGGCCCGGCGCGTCCTTCCACACCCATCAGGGCGCGCTGGTCCATGACGACCTGATCGGCGGTCCCGACGGGAACGTGGTGCGATCCTCGGGCGGCACGCCGTACGTGGTGTTCCGCCCGCTCCTCGCCGAATTCACCCTGTCCGCCAAGCGCGGCGCGGCCGTGGTGTACCCGAAGGACGCCGCCCAGATCGTGGCGTTCGCCGACGTCTTCCCCGGCGCTGCGGTGCTCGAGGCCGGGGCAGGCTCGGGCGCGCTCACCTGCTGGCTGCTGCGGGCCGTCGGCGAGCACGGCAGCGTGACCTCGTTCGAGCGCCGGGCCGACTTCGCCGAGATCGCCCGGGCGAACGTCGAGCTGTTCTGCGGCGGCCCGCCCCCGGCCTGGCGGCTGGTGACCGGCGAATTCGGTACCGGGGCCGAGCTGGCGCCCGCCGGGTTCGACCGGGTCATCCTGGACATGCTCGCGCCGTGGGACTGCGTGCCCGCCACCGCCGAGGCGCTCGCGCCAGGCGGTCTGGCCTGCTGTTACGTGGCCACGACGACCCAGCTGTCGCGTACCGTCGAGACGCTGCGCGCCCACGGCGGCTTCGATGAGCCCGCCGCCTGGGAGAGCCTGGTCCGCGGCTGGCACCTGGAGGGCCTGGCGGTCCGTCCCCAGCACCGCATGGTGGGTCATACCGGCTTCCTGGTGACCGCGCGGCGCCTGGCGCCCGGCGTGGTGCCGCCGCCCCGCAGGCGGCGGCCGGCCAAGGGCGCGCAAGACGAAGACATTAAGCCGAACGACACTGTGTTACGCCCTCGCGAAATAGTCACTCTGAGTCATGCGTTTATGACGTAATGACGCATAAATGAGCGGCAACACGGCATCGAACCGCCTCGCGAGGTTAGGGAACGCTCGTGTATAGGTAATGTCTAGTTAGCGGGTCAAGAGGAGGTGGGGCCATGGCCGCCAGAGAAGAGGGCGCGCGCTCCTCGCGGCACGAGGACGAGCTGAAGAGCCTGACCGCTCAGATCTCCTTCCTCGATGAGGAGATCGCGGTGCTGCGGCGCAGGCTCGCGGACTCTCCGCGTCAGGTCCGGATGCTCGAGGACCGACTGCGCGAGACCGAGGGCAGCCTGTCGGGGGTCACCGCCCAGAACGAGCGGCTCGCGGCCACGCTGCGCGAGGCGCGTGACCAGATCGTGGCGCTGAAGGAGGAAGTGGACCGGCTGGCCCAGCCGCCGTCTGGGTTCGGCGTCTTCCTGAACCCCTGCGAGGACGGCACGGCCGACGTGTTCACTGGCGGCCGCAAGATGCGCGTGAACGTCTCGCCGAACGTCGAGTTCAGCGAGCTGCGCCCCGGCCAGGAGGTCGTGCTCAACGAGGCCCTCAACGTCGTCATCGCCCAGGGGTACGAGAAGGTGGGCGAGGTCGTCATGCTCAAGGAGATCCTCGCCGACAGTGAACGGGCGCTGGTCATCTCCCAGGCCGACGAGGAGCGCGTGGTCCGGCTGGCCGAGCCGCTGCTGCAGCAGCCGCTGCGCGCGGGCGACTCGCTGCTGCTCGAGCCGCGGTCCGGATACGTGTACGAGCGGATCCCGAAGGCCGAGGTGGAAGAGCTCATCCTCGAGGAAGTGCCGGACATCTCCTACTCCGACATCGGCGGCCTGGCCGGGCAGATCGAGCAGATCAGGGACGCGATCGAGCTGCCCTACCTGCACGCCGACCTGTTCAAGGAGCACCGGCTCAAGCCGCCCAAGGGCGTCCTGCTGTACGGCCCGCCCGGCTGCGGGAAGACGCTGATCGCCAAGGCGGTGGCGAATTCGCTGGCCAAGCAGGTCGCGGCGAGGACGGCGGGCCCGGACGGCACGGCCGAGCACAAGAGCTTCTTCCTCAACATCAAGGGCCCCGAGCTGCTGAACAAGTACGTGGGCGAGACCGAACGGCACATCAGGCTGGTCTTCCAGCGGGCCCGCGAGAAGGCCAGCGAGGGCCAGCCGGTCATCGTCTTCTTCGACGAGATGGACTCGATCTTCCGCACCCGCGGCTCCGGCGTGTCGTCCGACGTGGAGAACACGATCGTGCCGCAGCTGCTCTCCGAGATCGACGGCGTGGAAGGCCTGGAGAACGTCATCGTCATCGGCGCCTCCAACCGCGAGGACATGATCGACCCGGCGATCCTGCGGCCGGGCCGGCTCGACGTCAAGATCAAGATCGAGCGTCCCGACGCGGAGGCGGCCAGGGACATCTTCTCCAAGTACGTGCTGGCTGAACTGCCGCTGCACCCCGACGACCTGGCCGCGAACGACGGCTCGACCCGGTCCACCGTGGAGGCCATGATCCAGCGCACGGTCGAGCGCATGTACACCGAGTCCGAGGAGAACAGGTTCCTCGAGGTCACCTACGCCAACGGTGACAAGGAAGTGCTGTACTTCAAGGACTTCAACTCCGGCGCCATGATCGAGAACATCGTGTCCAGGGCGAAGAAGATGGCCATCAAGGAGTTCCTGGAGACCGGGCAGAAGGGCATCAGGGTCAGCCACCTGCTGTCCGCCTGCGTGGACGAGTTCCAAGAGAACGAGGACCTGCCGAACACCACGAACCCGGACGACTGGGCGCGCATCTCCGGTAAGAAGGGCGAGCGCATCGTGTACATCAGGACCCTGATCTCCGGGAAGACCGGCACCGAGGCGGGCCGCTCGATCGACACCGTGGCCAACACCGGGCAATACCTCTGATGGTGGTTGGCGCTAAGGAACCGTGTCCGCATGCCGGTTTCGTCGGCAACGGCATTAGGCTGAGGACGTGAGCGTTCTTCGCGTAATGGGCACCGAGACCGAGTACGGCATCTCCGTGCCGGGCCAGCCTGGGGCCAACGCGATGGTGACCTCATCCCAGATCGTCAACGCCTACCAGGCGGCCACCGCCGCCCGGGCCCGGCGGGCCCGCTGGGACTTCGAGGAGGAGAACCCGCTGCGGGACGCCCGCGGGTTCGACCTGACCCGTGAGGCGGCGGACTCCTCGCAGCTGACCGACGAGGACCTCGGCCTGGCCAACGTCATCCTCACCAACGGCGGGCGGCTGTACGTCGACCACGCCCACCCCGAGTACTCCTCGCCCGAGTGCACCAACCCGCTCTCGGTGGTGATCTGGGACAAGGCCGGCGAGCGCGTCATGGCCGAGGCCGCGACCAAGGCCGCGACCGTGCCCGGCAGTGCACCCATCCAGCTGTACAAGAACAACACCGACAACAAGGGCGCCTCCTACGGCTCGCACGAGAACTACCTCATGCGGCGCTCCACGCCGTTCGCCGACATCGTCAGGTACCTCGTCCCGTTCTTCGTCTCCCGCCAGGTGATCTGCGGGGCGGGGCGGGTCGGCATCGGCGCCGACGGCCGGGGCTCCGGGTTCCAGATCAGCCAGCGGGCCGACTACTTCGAGGTCGAGGTCGGCCTGGAGACCACCCTGAAGCGGCCGATCATCAACACCAGGGACGAGCCGCACGCCGACCCGGAGAAATACCGCCGACTGCATGTGATCCTAGGCGACGCGAACATGAGCGAGGTCTGCACCTACCTCAAGGTCGGCACGACGTCGCTGGTGCTCTCGATGATCGAGGACAAGTTCCTCGGTACCGACCTGTCGGTCGACGCCCCGGTCGCCGAGCTGCGCGCGATCTCGCACGACCCGACCTGCCGGCGCCTGGTCACGCTGAAGGACGGCAGGAAGATGACCGCCGTGCAGCTGCAGGCGGAGTACCTGGAACTCGCCCGCAAGTACACCGAGGACAAGTACGGGGACGACGTCGACGACATCACCGCCGACGTCCTGGACCGGTGGGAGTCGGTACTCAACCGCCTGGCCGAGGACCCCATGCAGCTGTCCAGGGAGCTCGACTGGGTGGCCAAGCTCGAGCTGCTCGAGGGGTACCGGTCCAGGGACGGGCTGAGCTGGGATCATCCGCGGCTCCAGCTCGTCGACCTGCAGTACTCCGACGTGCGGCCGGAACGCGGCCTGTACAACCGGCTGGCGTCCAGGGGCCGGATGGTGCGGCTGACCGACGACGCGACCATCAACCGGGCGATCGATAACCCGCCCGAGGACACCCGGGCCTACTTCCGCGGACGCTGCCTGCGGCAGTACCCGGAGGCGGTCGCGGCGGCCTCCTGGGACTCCGTCATCTTCGATATCCCGGGGCGCGAGTCGCTCCAGCGCGTCCCGACGCTCGAGCCCCTGCGCGGCACCAGGGCGCACGTAGGTGAGCTGCTGGACCGCTGCCGCAGCGCGGCCGAACTGGTCGCCGCGCTCACCGGCCAGGACTAGCAGGGCCCTGGGTCCGGGGTCGCGAGTTCGTACCGATTTCGGCCCGGTGGGATTGCGCGGGACTCCCACGGGTGACGATAGCGTTGGGACAGACGGAGGTAGCGACATGGCATCATCCAAGGACTCAGG
This sequence comes from Streptosporangiaceae bacterium, assembly GCA_050698755.1. GTDB lineage: Bacteria > Actinomycetota > Actinomycetes > Streptosporangiales > Streptosporangiaceae > Palsa-504. The sequence continues at coordinate 20,183 of JBOHCK010000060.1, forward strand.
CGGTCAGCGGCAGACCACGAAGCGCGCCGAGGAGACCGAGCAGGCCGAGCCAGGTACCAGTGAGGAAGCCAGGGAGCGGCACGAAAAGCTCTCTGACGACGTCGACGCGATACTCGACGAGATCGACGAGGTCCTCGAGGAGAACGCCGAGGAGTTTGTCAGGTCGTACGTGCAAAAGGGCGGCCAGTAGCCAGCAAGTCCGGTTCGCCGTAGGCGGACGCACCAGCGCCTTTGGCGTGCCGCCCTGCTCCGGTGCGGCAGTAGGGTCCTAACAGGGCAGTGCTGATGACCACCTCGGGAGGAGGTTCGCGTTGGGCTCGTACTTCGACGGCAGCCAGCCCGGTCCGTTCGGCGGGGGAGACGGAGGTCCCGGGCGGATTCACGGCGCTAGGGGATCGGGGTCCAGGCCGCCGGCGGACTTCATGGACCGGCAGACCTCATCGTTCGCCGATTTCCTCGGGTCCCACTCCCCGGGGCTGCTGCCGGGCCGAATGCCAGGACCCGGCGTTCCCGCGGGGGACGGGCAGGCGCTCCGCGACCTGCCGCACGCCACGACGATCGTGGCCGCCGTGTGCGAGCACGGCGTGGTGCTGGCCGGCGACCGCCGCGCCACCTCCGGGAGCATGATCTCCAAGCGCGACGTGGATAAGGTCTTCCGCAGCGACGAGTTCTCCGCCATCGGCTACGCGGGCACCGGGAGCCTGGGGATGGATGTCATCCGCCTGTTCCAGGTTGAGCTCGAGCACTACGAGAAGATGGAGGGCCGCTCGCTGTCCCTGGAGGGCAAGGCCAACCGGCTCGCCTGGATGATCAGGGGCAACCTGGCCGCCGCCATGCAGGGCTTCATCGTCGTGCCGCTGTTCGTCGGCTACGACGAAGATGGCGACCGCGGCCGGATCTTCAGCTACGACCCGCTCGGCGGCCCCTACGAGGAGCACAGGTTCTACTCGATCGGCTCGGGTTCCATCTTCGCCCGTGGCTCGCTGAAGAAGCTCTTCGCCGACGACATGCCGGTGCGCGACGCCGTGCTCGCGTCCGTGCAGGCGCTCTACGACGCCGCGGACGACGACTCGGCGACCGGCGGGCCGGACCTGACCAGGCGCATCTTCCCGGTCATCGCCACGGTGACGGCCGATGGCTTCCGGCGGCTGTCCGAGAGCGAGTCCGAGGACTACGCCCAGCAGGTCGTGCAGGGCCGGATGAGCGAGCCTGACGGACCGCAGGCGCCGCTGCGAAACGCAGGCTAGCCCGGGCCCGTCACCTAGACCCCTAAGGCCCCGCCTACCACCCACAAGTAAAGGAAGCGCCCGCGGTGTCCATGCCGTTCTACGTGTCGCCAGAGCAGTCCATGCGGGACAAGGCCGACTACGCGCGGAAGGGCATCGCGCGCGGCCGCAGCTGCGTGGCGCTGAAGTACGCGGGCGGGATCCTCATGGTGGCGCCCAACCCCTCGAGCGCCCTGCACAAGATCAGCGAGATCTACGACAGGATCGCGTTCGCCGCGGTCGGCCGGTACAACGAGTACGAGAACCTGCGCAAGGCCGGAGTCACGTACGCCGACATCACCGGCTACCAGTTCGACCGCCACGACGTGACCGCGCGCGGCATCGCCAACTGGTACGCCCAGACGCTGGGCACGATTTTCACCGAGAGCAACAAGCCGTTCGAGGTGGAGATCGTCGTCGCCGAGATCGGCCACCAGGCGGCGGACGACCAGATCTACCGGATCACGTTCGACGGGTCGGTATCCGACGAGCCCGGCTTCGTCGCCTTCGGCGGGCAGGCGGAACAAGTGTCCACCCTGCTGAAGGAGCGGTACCGCGACGGCTTGTCGCTCGTCGAGGCGTTCGCAGCCGCGCTGGCCGCGCTGGCCGCGCCGTCCAACGGCGAGCAGCGCCCCGACGCCGTGGCCGCCCAGCTTGAGGTGGCCGTCCTGGACCGGGCCCGCGACCACCGCACGTTCCGCCGCATCAGGGCGGCTAGGCTCGAGGAGCTCATCGGCGAGGTCCGCGCGGCCGACCAGAAGGCGGCCGAGGCGGCTAAGGCCGCTGAGGCTGCTGCTGAGGCGGCTAAGGCCGCTGAGGCCTCAGCCGAGCCCGAGCCGGCGGACTCAGGACCCTCGGTCGGTCCCGACGCCGCCAGCTCGGACCGCGGCAGCGGAGTGGACGACGGCGGCGACACCTCGTCCAGTCCCCTGTAGTCAGGCCGCCGCCGGCTTATCGCTCGGCTGGTCGGTCCCGCAGTACTTGCACTTCGAGGCGGCCGCAGGCAGATCGCCAGAAAGGCACGCGGGACAGGTCTTGAGCGCCGGCGGGTCGCCGAACACCACTTGCCCGCGGCGGGCCTGGACGTGCTTGTAGGGCTGCACGATGAGGAAGTACACCACCGCCAGGAAGATCAAGAAGTAGATGATCGCGGAGATGAACGACCCGAGATTCACGAAGGTCTTGGTGTTGCCGGCCTGGCCGAGCTGCCAGCCTAGGCCGATGGCCGACTTCCCCTCGGCCCTGGCCACGATCGGGTTGATGACGTCGGTCGTGAACGAGCTGATCAGCGTGCTGAACGCCAGGGCCACAACCAGCCCGACCGCGACGACGATCACGTCTCCCCGCATGAGGAAATTTCTGAATCCCCGCATGTGGTGTCCTCCCACTGGTGACGGTTGGTGTTCCGGCACGCCATACAATTCCGTTTCGCGTCGTGCCACGCAAGTATTTCGGAACGGGTGCCGTGGCACTTACCTCCCGCTATATGGGAATTGAGGTCCCCCGGCGTCCGGCAGGCGAGCCTCGTGGCATACGCACCACCGGTCGGGACCGTCTCCACGACTGGGGCACGTGGCCCTCCGGCCCCGATACGCGAGGCCTGTGGCCCACGCACCCCAGCGATAGCCGCAGGGCGTGTCCGCTATATTCGCTTATGCGGCAATCCGAAATTGAGACATTTCGGGCGCCGATCATGATCGTGGCCAGAAATGGCGCCATTTCTGGCCCTAACTGGCCATGAAACGGCCCGGCGTGGGAGCGCCCCAGCACCCGTCAGAAGAAGGCCGGACTAACCAGGTGATGGCCTGTAGTCCGGCGCGTACTGGAGCAGGTCGCCGCAGCTGACTCCGCCTATATGCCGTGGGTGGGTCCCCGGGCCGAGCGCTGGTCACCTGGCCGGTCCCGCCGTCCGCTCGTGCGCGTCGTACACGCGCTCGGGTACTAAAGCGGAATGTTGGCGTGCGCTCCCCGGTGCTGGGGGGCCTCGGCTATGGCCCGGGCGATCTCCTGGCGGGTCTGGCTCGGCTCGATGATCGCGTCGACGACGCCGAGGTCGATGGCCCGCTGCAGGCCCCCGATGGTCGCCTCGTGCTCGGCGGCCAGCTCGGCCTCGGCCTCGTGGAGCCGGTCGGCCGGCACCGAGGCGAGCGTGCGGCGGTGCAGGATGCGGATGGCCGCGACCGCGCCCATGACGGCGATCTCCGCCCCGGGCCAGGCGTACACGCGCGTCGCACCGAGGGATCGGGAGTTCATCGCGATGTAGGCGCCGCCGATCGCCTTGCGGGTCACCAGCGTCACGCGGGGGACCGTGGCCTCGGCGAAGGCGTGCAGGAGCTTGGCGCCACGGCGGACCACGCCGTCCCATTCCTGCCCGACCCCCGGCAGGTAGCCCGGGACGTCCACGAGCAC
>JBOHCK010000061.1:0-23834 GCA_050698755.1 Streptosporangiaceae bacterium
CATCGCCGCGAGGGTCACCCGGATCATGCCGGTGCTGTACTCGTTGCTGATGACCAGCACGGCCAGGACGGCGACCACCGCCTGGCCGAGCTGAACGCCGGTCAGGCTGCGCTTGGTGGTGTCGACCGCGCAGACGGCGCCGGCCGGGCAGCTGTTCGCCTGGACCGCTAGGGCGCTGACCGCGGTGGTGAGCGTGACCACCGCGGCCAGCAGCCAGGCCGGCCCGGCGACGGTGCGCAGTTTGGTCCATTCCGCGTGCAGCGCAGCGGACATCCTCACGCGTCCCTCCGCCGGAGCAGCGCGATGGCGGCCGTCAGGGCGAGCGCGGCCCAGCCGACGAGGACGAGAAGGCCGGCCCACGGGGGCAGCGGGTAATAGCCGCCGGCGGGCGAGTAGATGGCCTCCACCTGCGGGTAGGCGGGCAGGGCCTGCTGGACGGCGAACGCGGCCGCCGGGGTGAGGCGCACGATCCAGTCGGCCACGCTGTCCGGCAGGGCCGCGATGATGGCCAGGAAGTAGGGCAGGACGACGATCGCGATGACCAGGGTGACGCCGGCGGCACTGCGCCGGACCATGGCGCCCACGGCGAGGGCAAGGACGGCGACGACGGCGATGAGCGCCGCGGTGCCGACCACTATGCGGAGTTCGGTCACCCAGGACACCGGGAAGACGAACTGCCGACTGCGGGCGATCACCTCGCCCACGAAGACCGCGGCGGCCGCGGCGACCAGCCCGGTCACGAAGCTGGCCGAGCCGATCACGACGGCCTTCGCCCCCAGGACGCGGCCCCGGCGCGGGCTGGCGGCCAGCGTGGTACGGATCAGGCCGCGCCGGTACTCGGCCGTGATGAACAGCGTCGCGACCACGATCAGCGCGATCAGCCCGGCGAACGTGCCGATGAGCAGGTTCGCGATCGTGATGACGGGGCCGCCCGGGCCGCTGGGTCCGGACACGACCGGCGCGATGTCGCCGGACCCGGTCACGGTGAACCCGCCTTGGGCCTGGTGGTAGCTGCCGATGCCCGGCGCGAAATCGCCGCCGCCGATGTAGTTTCCTGTCCAGGCGCTAGCGGGCCACGAACCCTGCAGACCCACCTGGTCGAAGACCCCCGTGGCCTGGCTGGGTTCCTCGCTGCCGTTGGCCCCGCCACCGAAGTTCTCGGTGAGCGACTGGTAGATCGGGGACGTGGTGAACAGCCCCGCTTGTACCGTTGCGGGCAGCCCGGCTAGCCCCACGCTGCCGACCTGCGTCCAGTGCGTGCCGTCGGCCGAATCGTAGCCCGTGATCGTGTCGCCGGAGCGGGTCAGGCGCAGCCAGCGCGGGTTGGCCGCCGAGACGGCTCCGGGCAGGCCCGGCGTGTCCTGCGTGTAGTCGGACTGCAGGCGCACCCCGTGGTCCCCGGTGACCATGATGGCGGCGTAGGCCGATCCCAGCGTGGTGCCGTCCTTGATGATGAGGCCGGCCTTGGCCCACGGCTGGAGCCCGGGACGGAACTGCTCTTGCTGGTTCGGGTTGACCAGGTGGTTGTTCATGATCGGGAGCTCGCCGGTCAGCGAGGTCACCCGGACGGTAATGCTCCCGTTCCCCGCCAGCGGCTGGCGTACGAAGTAGAAGTTGTCGGTCACCGGCTCGCCGCCGGGGCCTTCGGTGAAGGTGGGCGCACAGGACCGGCCGCTGCGGGCGGGGCCGCCGCCCACCGAACCGCACGAACTGCTCCCGCCGAAGCCGGCGAACCACCCGAGCCCCATGGTGATCAGGGCCGCGATGATCGCGCCGATGATCCAGCCCCGGACGGTGCGGAGTTTGGTCCATTCGGCGCGGATCAGCTGCGCGAATCCGTCGCGCCTGGGGGGCAGGTCCGAGCGGTACGGCGTGATGGTCGGAGCGGTCATCGCGCGGCCTCCTCGGGGGCGGCGGCGCGGAACTCCACCGCGTCGCGGGTCAGTTCCATGTACGCCTCCTCGAGCGTGGCACGGTGGGCCGAGACCTCGGAGAACGGGATCGCGTTCTCGGTCAGCACGGTGACGATCTTCTCCGCGGCCAGCCCGGACACGGTCGCGGTGTCGGGGCCGGTGACGGCGACGGTGGCCCCCGCGTGCGCCAGCACCGTCATCGCCTCGGTCCGCGCCTTGGTGCGTAGCTGCACCCGGTCCCCGGAGGCGGACGCGATCAGGCTCGCCACGCTCGTGTCGGCGATGACCTGCCCGCGGCCGACCACGACCAGGTGGTCGGCGGCGTCCTGCAGTTCGCTCATCAGGTGGCTCGATACCAGAACGGCGCGGCCCTGGGCCGCTAGGGAACGTAGGTAACCCCGCATCCACACGATCCCCTCGGGGTCCATGCCGTTGAACGGCTCGTCGAACAGCAGGGCCGGCGGGTCGCCGAGCATCGCCGCGGCGATACCCAGCCGCTGCCGCATGCCGAGGGAGTAACCGCCGGCCTTCCGCCGGGCGGCGGACTCCAGACCTGCCTGGCCGATCACCTCGTCGACCCGCTTGCTGCGCAGGCCCTGGGAGTGGGCCAGCCACAGCAGGTGGTTGCGGGCCGACCGGCTCGGCTGCAGGGCACCGGCGTCAAGCAGCGCCCCGACGTGACTCAGCGGGCAGCGCAGGTCCTGGTACCGCTGGCCGCCGATCAGCGCGCTGCCCTGGTCTGGCGAATCCAGGCCCAGGATGACCCGCATGGTGGTGGACTTGCCCGCCCCGTTCGGGCCAACGAACCCGGTGACCTGGCCGGGCTGGACGGTGAACGTCATCCCGTCCAGGGCCATGACCGGCCCGAACCGCTTGCGCAGGCCATTGACTTCGATAGTTGCCTCCATGCCACGAAACGCTACGGAGCGGGGCCTGGTCACGTCGTCACGCCGGGGAGCGGTCTTCGCATCCCCCCTGCGGGGGACGGCGAGATCCCCGGCCAGGGTGACGCGCCGCCGGGCCGGGTCGTCAGACAATGGCAGCGGAGAGTGATGATTGACTGGCATCGTGGCTGACTGGCAGGGCGGCTGGACCGACCGGGGCAGGCGGGTAGCCGCCGTCTTCGGCGGACCGTATACCCGGCACGCGCCCGTCATCGCCGGGGTGGTGCTGGGCCTGGCCGCGGTGACCGAGGCGGCCGCGCGCGGGGGCTCAAGCGTGACCGGCGTGCTGACGGCGGTCGTCCTCGCCCTGTGCACCACCGTGCCGCTGGCCTTCCTCGGGCCCGCGGCGGCCGCCATCTGCGTCTGCGTGGCCGGGGTCCTGTCCCTCACCGTGGACAGGATCCTGACCGTGGCGGGCCTGGCGGCCGTGCTCATCGTGCTGTACCGGTTCGGCCGGGACGGCGGACCTGGACAGCTGCTGGCTCCGGTGCTCGCGGTGCCGTTCCTGATCGTGGCGCTGACTGAGTCCCTCTCCACCGGCACCGAGGAAGCCGTCCTGGCCGTGCTGCTGGCGGCGCTGGCCCCGGCGGCGGCCCTGGCCGGGATCGCACGGCAGGCCCGCGTCCAGGCGCACGCGCACCGCGCCGCGCGCCAGGTCATCGCGGACAGCCTGGTCGAGCACACGGCGCGCGGGGAACGCGCGCGCATTGCCAGGGAACTGCACGACGTGGTGGCCCACCACATCTCGATGATCGCCGTACAGGCGGAGACGGCCCGGCTGGCGACGCCTGGCATGCCCGACGCGGGAGCGCAGCGGCTGCTCGAGATCGGGGACCGGGCGCGGGCCGGCCTGACCGAGATGCGGCGGCTGCTCGGCGTGCTGCGCGAGGACGCGCAGGCGGCGGACCCGGACACGCTGTTGAGCGAGGACCGGCGCCCCCAGCCCGGCCTGGAGCAGCTGAACGAGTTGCTGGACGAGGCCAGGCAGGCCTCGGGCGCGGGCACCAGGCTGATCGTGTCGGGGCCGCTCGCCCGGCTCGAACCCGGCGTGGAGCTGGCCGCGTACCGCATCGTCCAGGAGGGCCTGACCAACGCCCGGCGGCACGCGCCCGGTGCGGCGGTCGACGTGGAGCTGCGATTCACCGACGCCGCCCTGCGGCTGCGGATCAGGGACAACGGCCCAGGGCCGCCTTTGGGTACTCAGGACGATGGCCACGGGCTGACCGGCATGCGCGAGCGTGCGGCGGCGGCGGGCGGCGACCTGAGCATCGGCGTGGCACCGGGCGGCGGCTTCCTGATCGAGGCCACGCTGCCCGCCGTGGCGGAGGTGCCCTGATGACCAGCACGACCAGCCCGGTCCGGATCATCGTCGCGGACGATCATCACGTGGTGCGCACCGGCTTCGCCACGTTGCTGGAGACTCAGCCGGACTTCACGGTCGTCGCTACCGCCAGCGATGGTGCGGAGGCGGTACGGATGTCCCGCGAGCTGTCGCCCGACGTCGTCCTGATGGACGTGCGGATGCCGGTGATGGATGGCATCGAGGCGACCAGGCAGCTCACCGCGTGCCCCGGTCCGCGCGTCCTCATCCTGACGACGTTCGACCTCGACCAGTACGTCTACGACGCGCTGTGCGCCGGGGCCAGCGGATTCCTGCTCAAGGACGTCACCGCCGAGCGGCTGTTCGATGCGGTGCGGGTCATCGCGGCGGGCGAGGCCCTGCTCGCACCCGCCGTCACCCGCCGCCTGATCAGCGAGTTCGCGCGACTGCGACCGCGGCCAGACGGCGCGCCCGCGGCCGCGCTCGGCACGCTGACGCCGCGGGAGACGCAGGTCCTGCGGCTGGTTGCGGAGGGCCTGTCCAATCCGGAGATCGCCGTCCGCCTGGTGGTCACGGACGAGACGGTGAAGACGCACGTCAGCCGGATGCTCAGCAAGCTCGGGCTAAGGGACCGGACGCAGGCGGTCGTTACCGCGTACGAGTCGGGCCTGGTCGTCCCGGGCGCGAGGGAGTCGGGATAACGGGGAACAGAACGTGACCTCGGGGTAGCGCGGTGACGGTCCGTCCAGCAGCACCTGCGGTTCGGCCCGCAGGTGCTGGTCGAAATGGGCCAGGACGTAGGCGCGGGTGATCTCCAGGGACCGGGCTCCGGGGAGGTGGGGGGCGACGTCGATGCCGATCTGATCCGCCAGCAGCGCGAGGTCGGTGAAGGAGGCGTGTACCGCGCCGGCCACCACGAGCCACCGCTTCCACGCGGTCAGATGCTTCCAGTCGCGCTCCCAGGTCGTCACGGAACCCTCGCCGCCCGGGGTGTAGTTGGCTTGCTTGCCCAGGAACAGGAACGGCCGGGACAGTAGCCGTGGCTGGCCAGGTCCTCCGCCAGCGCGGTGAGCACGCTGCGGGCGTTGGTGAAGCCGGGCGAGAACACGACGAGCGGGAGGGCACGCTGAGGCCCGGCCGGGGTGGCGTCGCTGATGGCGTTGGTGCGGGTCGTGCTCAGCACGTCCGGCGGGACGTCTGCGATGTCCCTGCTGGTGAGCTGGAGTTCCGACTCCGCGGGCGTCATGTACCGGGCTCGCGGCCCGTCCGACGGTGCCGCCGGGTACCACAGCGAGACCATCAGCTCTCGGGCGTTCACCCCCGCGGCCCAGGGATCGGGGCGGGAGACGTCCTTGAGGTACACGGACGTGGTCCCGACCGAGGATGGCCCCGTCGGCTCGGGCAGGTACGGCGCGTGTCCCGGCTCAGTTCCCATGCCGTCCATCATCACCGCGGTGACCTGTTAGGCGTTGTGCTGCTTGAACCAGCTCATGACCAGGGATCCGGCGCCCTGCCCTGGCACCGGTTCGCTGGCGGACTGGCAGCTCCAGGTCGCCGCGTTGATCGTGGTGGGATCATCCAGGTTGCCGTCGGACTGGACCATGTAGCCGGGCTGGAGGTCGTACACGTTCAGGCCGACGCCCAGGGATGAGAGGTAGGCCAGGTACTCGGGAACCGTGGCCGGCGCATCCGTCCAGCACGAGGTGGGCACCACCGTCGGGGTGCTGGTCGGCGCCGGCTCGTAGTTCGTCCACTCGCCGTCCACCACCGGAGCGACGTGGGTGGCGATCAGGTAGCCGAAGTCGGCGTACCAGCCGCTCTTGGAGTGCGGGGCGTTGGGGTGGTGCACGGCGTAGACCACTCCGCTCACCTTCAGCACGGCCCCCCAGCGCACCATCCCTGCGAACGAGATCGAATAGCGTGGGCCCTCTATCCAGAACAGGTTCTTCGCGTGAAGGGTGTCCCGCACGTATTCCGCCAGCTGCGCCATGCCGAACCGGTAATCGACCCCGGCGAAGCTGCCCCCATCCAGCCACAGCTTCCACTCCCGGGCCGCCGACATGCCGCCGAAGTACAGGCGCGGCTCGTTGAACAGGTCGAAGATTACCTGAGGGTTTGCGCCGTAGGCCTGGGCCAGGTACTGCCAGAACGTCTCGGTGCCGGACGTCGGCCCCAGCTCGGAGTTCCAGGCCGAGGTCGTCTGCTCGGTGGAATCGTTGAGGACCACGACCAGGTGGTTGCTCTCGGCGGCGGAGACCTCAGCGTGGATCGCGGCCAGGTAGCCGTCGTTGACGGTCCCGGTCGGTCCGACGAGGTTGTCCTGGCTTAGCTGGAGCCGGACCGTGTTGGCGCACCAGTCATCAGCGGTCGCCGCGATCTGCTGCAGGTCCTGGTTGATGGAGGACTGCCAGTCCAGGTTCTGCAGGCCAGCCACGGTGGTCCCGTAGGAGACGAAGACCTTACCGTGGGCACCAAGCACCCGGGTGCCGTGCACGGTGAACGGCCCGGTGGCCTTGCCGCACGACGGGCTCGCCGAGGCTGGCGCGGCGCCCGCCACGGGAGCGGCCGACCCGGTGAGGATCGCGGCCAGCATCAACGCCGAGCCGACTAGTACCGCTAGCCAGCCGAGCCGTCGGTTTGCAGGGACCCATCCTGCGGTCGTCACGGGAAGACCTCCATTTGTGACGTTTGGTGACAGAGCGGCTCAGACCGTACCGCGTTGCGCCGCGATCATAGCGCCTTGATCATCCCGGGCGTGCGATGTTGAGGGTTCGCATCGCCCGGTGACTTTCCTACCACGGGCGCCCGCCCAGGCGCGTGACCACCGAGGCGGCGATCCGCGCGGCGAACTCCGCCGCCGCGATCAGGTCGAGGTCCGTGGTCTGCGGACCCTGGCCGGTCGCCAGCCAGCGGCTCATGAAGGCACCGCAGAACGCGTCGCCCGCGCCGGTGGAGTCCCGGGCCTGCGCCGGGTGGGCCGGGATCGCGACCGGAGCCTCGCCCGGCACCGCCAGGAGGCAGCCATCGGCTCCGAGCTTCAGGAGCACCAGACCGTAGTGCCGGGTCAGGCGGGCGGCCATCGTGACCGGATCCGCCTCCCCGGCCAGCACGGCGGCCTCGTCGCGATTGGGGAAGCAGACCGCGGCGCCCTTGGTCCAGCCCAGGAACGCTCCCGGTTCCAGCCGGGCCAGGAAGGCCGCCGACGCCGGATCGATGGTGACGGCCAGGCCGCGGGAACGAGCCTGCTCGAGCAGCCAGAGCGCCACCTCGAGCAGCGCGGGCTCGAAGAACGTGTAGCCGGTCAGGTGCAGGACCGCCGCGTCGTCGAGCAGGCCGGGCGGGAGGTCGGATCGTCGCAGCCGCAGGTTCGCGCCGCGGTCGGTGAACATGGTCCGCTCACCGTCCGGCGCCACCATGATCACGATCGTGCCGGTGCCCGATTGGTCATCTTCGGCCAGGTGAGCGTCGACGCCGAAGCGGGCCAGTTCCCGGCGGTGGTAGCCGGCGTCCCCGGCGCCGACCCGCCCCACGAAGGTGACCGGCGTGCCGAGGTGAGCCATCCACGCGGCCTGGGCGGCCGCGGCACCGCCCGGGCAGGCCCGGATGGCCGACGGTGTGTCGCTGCCTGGCGCTATCTCGCCCGCCGGCTTGACCAGCACGTCGTTGATCACGTCGCCGCAGACGACGACCCGGCGGCTAGCCGTCAAGGGGCTCGGCGGCGCGTTCGGCCCACGCCCGGGCGATCTGCCCCGCGAGCGAGACGTTGCCCCGCGCGATGGTCAGGTTGACCGTGACGCTGGCTCCCCCGGTCGCCCGCTGGATGCGGTCGAGCAGGAACGGGGTAACGGCCTTGCCGCGGACGCCCGAGCTCGCGGCGGCGGCGAGCGCGTCGGCCAGCGCGTCGCCGAACACCTGCGGGTCGAGCTGGTCGGCCGGGGCCAGCGGGTTGGCGACCAGGAGGGCGGACTGCTCGCCGAACGCCGCCCTGGCCGCCATGATGTCGGCGATCTCCTCCGGGGTGTCGGCCCGCCAGTCCAGGTCGCAGCCGGAATCAGAGAGCCAGAAGGCGGGGAAGCGGGAGGTGCGGTACCCGACGACCGCGACGCTCAGCGTCTCCAGCCGCTCCAGCGTGGCCGGGATGTCCAGGATGGCCTTGACGCCCGCCGACACGACGGTGATCGGCGTCCGGGACAGCACGGTCAGGTCCGCCGACTCGTCGAAGCTCTCGGCCGCGCCGCGGTGCACGCCGCCGAGCCCGCCGGTCGCGAACACGCGGACGCCCGCCCGGGCGGCCAGCACGGAGGTAGCCGCCACCGTGGTCCCGCCGATGACCTTCCGCGCCATCGCGATTCCGATGTCGCGGCTGCTTACCTTGACCACGGACTCGTCCGTTGCGATGCGCTCCAGGTCCAGGGAACTGAGGCCAACCTTCGGCACGCCGTCGATGAGCGCGATCGTGGCCGGGGTCACGCCCTGGCGAGTGAGGATCGCCTCGAACTCGTGCGCGGCGGCCAGGTTGCCCGGGCGGGGCAGGCCGTGCGAGATGATCGTCGATTCGAGCGCGACGACCGGCGCTCCGGCCGCGAGCGCCTCGCTGACCTTCGGTGAAACCTCTACCAGGGAGGACACGCCATGATTGTCTCACCGCCGCGGCGACGTGACCGGCTAGCCCCGGCTTCCGGGTCGGAGTCAATGAAAGTGGCAACGTGCCAAGAAGAACCGTTACGTTGCCACAACCATTGGTTTGACGCGGGCCTGGGCGGGCGGCTAGTACCCTTGCGGGCCGACCACGTTGCGGAGGGGTTCGCCCGCCGCGTAGCGGGCCAGCTGGTCGCGGACGATGGCCATGGCGCACGGGATGGCCTGCGTGGTCGCCCCGGCCACGTGGGGCGTGAGGAGCAGGCCCGGTGCGGACCAGAGCGGGTGCCCGGCCGGGAGGGGCTCGGGATCGGTGACGTCGAGCGCGGCGCGCAGCCGGCCTGACTGCAGCTCGGCGAGCAGCGCCGAGGTGTCGACGATCGAGCCGCGGGCCGCGTTGACGAGCAGCGCGCCGTCGTGCATCAGGCCGAGGAACCGCGCGTCGGCCAGGGCGACGGTCGCCGCGGTGGCCGGGACGAGCAGGACGACGATGTCCGCGCGCGGCAGCATGGCCGGCAGCTCCTCCGAGCCGGCCACGCCGGGGCGCGCCTGCCGGGCGACCCGCTCGACGGTCACGCCGAACGGAGTCAGCAGGCGCTCGGTGGCCTCGCCGATCGAGCCGTAGCCCACGATCAGGACGGTCTGCCCGGCCAGCGGCCCGATCTGGGTGAACTCCCAGGTGCCGCGCTGCTGGGCCGCCATGAGGGCGGGCAGCGAACGGACCTGGGCCAAGATGACGGCCACGATCCATTCGGCCACCGCCGCGTCGTGCGCCCCGCGGGCGTTGCACAGGGTGACCCCGGCCGGGACGTGCGGGATGATGCGCTCGGCGCCCGCCGACATGAGCTGGATCAGCCGCAGCCTGGGCAGCGTGGCCAGCACGGGCAGCCGGGACCTCCGCACGCCGAACGGCATGACCAGGACCTCGACCTCGCCGGCCGAGTCCGGTAGCTCCGCGCCGCCGGTCCAGACGTCGGCGGCCATCCCGTCGGGCAGGCCGCCCATGAGCTCAGCCGAATCCGGAGCGGGAAGCCATACCCTGATCGGAAGGGACGCCATGACGGCGAGGTTATCGGCAATCCGGGCCGCCCCAGGGCCCGGGCGGCGGGGTGCAGTTACCTGGCGCCCGAGCCTTCCAGGTGCCGCTGCCACGACGCGGGTACGTCCGGTGAAGAGATGACGACGACGGGACACGGGGCGGCGCGCAGGCACGCCCGGATGACGGGGCCCGTCCCGCGGTACAGGTCGGGGCCGTGTGACGTCCGGCCGAGGACCAGCATGTCGGCATGCGCCGCCTGGTCGAGCAGGACGCGCGCCGCGAGCCCTTCGGTGATCTCGGTGCGCACGCTCACGCCGGGAAACAGGCTGGCCGCCTCGCTGACCGCCAGGCGCAGCGCCTCGCGGGCGGCGCCCCAGCTCCCGCTGATCTGCCTGGGCGCCGGAACTGCGTAACTTGCTACCCGGTGACACGCAGCCTCCAGGGCGAGCACCGCGTGGACCTCAGCGGCGCTCAGGCTGGCTTCCCGGCAGGCCCATCTCAAGGCGGCCACGGACTCCGCTGAACCATCGACACCGACCACGATGCGTCGAACATCGGGATCTATTGTCATGACGAATTCCTACCTGTTCGCCACCTCTGACACACACGTCCGTCCCGCCACAGCCGCTCATCAGAGACTTTTCCCAATTCTTGACTGACAGTTTCCGATCGTAAACCGCGAGCCGGTCCCCGACGAGGGGTGGGTGCCGACTTTCGCAGACGATCTGGGTCCTCGAAGGGACCCGTGTGTCATCGTATCGTTATTAGTGGTCTTGGGGAGGAAATAGACCTAATAGGCGCCTTGTCCGACATATAACGTTTATCGCGGCGATGCCGATATTTTGCCTGCTATTAATGAGCACGTACGGTCAGGTGGCTACCCGAGTGGCCCTTGTGCACCCGGATCTGGGCGGGGATGCGCTGCCTCAGCTCGGGGACATGGCTGACGATGCCGACCATCCGGCCTCCCTCGCGCAGGCCGTCCAGGACGGTCATGACCTCCTCCAGGGTGTCCTCGTCCAGGCTGCCGAAGCCCTCGTCGACGAACAGCGCCTCGATCCTGGTCCCGCCCGCCTCCGCGGTGACGACGTCGGCGAGGCCAAGCGCCAGGGCCAGGCTGGCCAGGAACGTCTCACCACCGGACAGCGTGCTGGTGTCGCGGTCCACGCCGGTCCACGCGTCCTGGGCACATAGGCCGAGCCCGGAGCGGCCCGCGCCCCGCCGGGCGTCGGTGTGCACCAGCGAGTAGCGGCCCGAGGTCATCCGCAGCAGCCGCTGGCTGGCCGCCGCCGCCACCTCCTCCAGCCGCGCGGCGAGCACGAAGGACGACAGCGTCATCCGCAACGTGTTGGCGCCCTGCCCGGCCGCGAGGTCGGCGAGCCCGCGCACCTCATCGGCTTTGGCACTCAGGGGGCGCAGCGCGTCGATCTGGCGACCGAGGTCGGGGGCGAGGAGGGCCAGCTGTTCGGCCCGGCCGCGGGCGAGGCCCTGCGCGGTCACCGCGTCGTCGTGGGCGGTGCGCGCCGCATCCACCGCGTCCGACGCCCCGGCCACGTCGGCGGGCGGATCGACGGCGACGTCGAGGTCGGGGTGGGCGAGCAGTTCGGCCACGGCCTTCGCCCTGGCCTCGTGGTCGCGGATACGGTGGTCCGCGGCCGCCCGCCACTGCGCCGGGCGGCGTGCCTGCCGGGCCGCGCCGAGGTCTTGGAATCCGGCGCCTGCGGCGGCCTTGGCGGCCAGGTCGGCGGCCCGGCTGGCCTCGGCCCCGGCGCGTTCGGCCGCCTCGGCCGCGTCGGCGGCTTCCGTCAGCGCGCCGACCGCCGCCTGCTCGCGGGCCAGCGCGGTGTCCAGGTCGGGGGCACCGTCGAGCTGGCCCGCCAGCGCGTCACGGTGCCGCGCGGCCCGCAGGTCGGCGTCGGCGGCGCGGCGGAGTTCGGACTGGTGCTGATCGGTCAGCTCGACCAGGCCCTGGTCGGCCTGGGCGATCGAGTGGTCGAGATCCTCGAGGGCCGCCTGCACGTCGGGCAGGCGGATGGCGGCCAGGGCTTCGGCCTCGGCCTTCAGCTGGCGTGAGGTGGCGGCGAGCCTCCTCGCGTCGGCGTCCACCGTGGGCAGGTCGGCGGCGACCGTGAAGTCGGCGGCTTGCAACCGGGCCGTGAGGTCGGTGACGCGCTCGACGGCGGCACCCAGCTTGGCCCCGGTCGTCTCGGCCCGTTCCCCGGCGGCCGCGGCCTCGGCGTCGGCGGCCTCTTCCTGCTCGCGGGTCACGCGCTCGCCCTGGAGCTCGCACAGCTCCGGGTGGTCGAGCGAGCCGCAGACCGGGCACGGCGTGCCGTCGACGAGTGCCGCCGCGAGCTCCGCGCGCATCCCGTCGATGCGCGCCATCCGGAGCCGGGCGGCCTCGTTGACCAGCTCGGCATGCTCTAGCTTCGCGTTGATGTAGGCGTCGGACTGGTCGGCCTTGTCAGCTCGCGCCTGGACCAGCGCGGACATGTCGGCCGCGGCCCGTTCGTAGCGGTCGGCTTCGGCCTGAACGCCCGGGAGTCGTTCGCCCGCCTCGCGGGCCTGGTCGCGCCGGAGGCTCAGCCTGGGGCGCTGCTCGCGCCGGGCGGCAGCCTCCTGCTCGGCCGCCTCGATCCTCGCGGCCACCGCGGCCGCCGCGGTGCGGGCCGCAGCCGCAGCCTTGTCCTCCTCAGCCGCCCGATCCCATACCGACCTCAGGCCATCGAGCCGGCCGGAGTTCGTGACGTGCTGCTGGACGTCGGAGCGCAGCTCGGCGGCGGTGGCCTGGGGGCGGGCGCCCGGTATCAGGGCCACGGCGGACCGGGCCCGGGTCTCGCCGTCGCGGGCGCCGGCCAGCGCGTGCGCGGTCCGCTCGGCCTGGTCAAGCGCGGGGGTTACCTCGGCGCCCCGCAGGGCCGCGGCGAGTTCGCATCTCAGCTCCTCGACGCCGGGCTCGTCCAGGTCGATCTGGTCGCGCGAACGCAGGGCCTCGGTGCGGCGGCGCTGGCGGTCGGCCAGGCGTTCCGCGGCACGCAGCCGGTCCTGCGCCTCGTCGAGCGAGGCCCGGCGGGCGCGGACCTGGGCGGCGCAGGCGGCCGCTTCGGCGGCGGCGTCCGCGGCCAGCTGCGAGGCCCAGGCCGGGTCGGGTAGCGAGGGCTCGCCGGGGCGCGGGGCGGGCACGGCATCCACGTCGCCGTCGGTCCAGCCCGGGGAGCCTGCCGCCTGCGCGACGCGGGCGGCCAGTTCCCTGATCGCGCCCTTGGCCTCGTCTACGTCACGCGCCGTCGCCCGGCGCCGTTCGGCGAGCCATTCCTGGACCGCCTCGAATCGATGGGTGCCGAACAGCTTCTCAAGCAAGTCCTGCCTGGCCTTGGCCTCGGCGTGGAGGAAGTCCGCGAACTTCCCCTGCGGGAGCAGCACGACCTGGAAGAACTGCTCGGCGGACATGCCCATCAGGTCCCTGATCTCCTCGTCCGCCTCGCCCGCGCGGGTGGAGACCGAACGCCAGGACGCACCGCACAGCTCCTCGAGGAGGACCTTGGCCTGCTCGGTCGTGGTCCCGCCGCCCCGGAGCTTCGGCCTTTCCTGCTCCGGCCTGCGCGTGATCCGCACGCGCCGGCCGCCGATGGTCGCCTCGAGCAGGACTTCGGTCCTGGTGCCCGTCGCGGCGTGATCGGAGCGCAGCCGCCGGGCCTTGCCCCGCTCCCCAGGGACCCGGCCGTAAAGGGCGAAGCCGATGGCGTCGAGCAGCGTGGTCTTGCCCGCGCCCGTGTCGCCGTGCAGCAGGAAGAGCCCGTGGGAACCCAGGTCATCGAAGCTGACCTCGACCGTGCCGCCGAACGCGCCGAACGCCGTCATGCGCAGCCGGTGCGGGCGCATCAGGCGACCTGCGTTCCCACGGGTTCTGCCATCCTTTCCGCCTCTTGCGTCTCCTCGGCGCGGGCGGCCTGGAAGGCGCCCGCGAGCAGACGGCGCTCGCCCTCGGTGGCCGGGGCATTCCTGACGTGGCGGACGAACTCGGCCGCGATCGACTCGTCGTCGCGCCCGGCGATCCTGGCCCGGTAGCCGCAGCCATCGGGCACGGCGCCCTCCGGCTCGAACGCGAGCACCAGGATGTGCGGGAACCTGGCCCGCAGCGCGTCCATCGCGCCCTCGGGGCGGCTCGGGTCGGTCAAGGTGACGGAAAGGAAGTCGCCGACGTGCCCGGCGTAGGCGGGCGAGCCGAGCAGGTCCGCGAGGTGCCCGCGGAGCACGCTCAGCTTGCGGTAACCGGGGGCGGGCACGCGGTCGGCCCGCACCACCCCGTGGCCGTCCAGCTCGACCAGCCAGCTGCCCTTGTGGTGAGAGGCCTCGGAGAACGAGTAGGGCAGCGGCGAGCCGCTGTAGCGCAGGTGCCCGGCGATGGTCTGCTGGCCGTGCAGGTGGCCGAGCGCCACGTAACTGAACCCGTCGAACAGCTCGGCCGGGACCTGCCCGACGCCGCCGACCGTGATGTCACGCTCGGAGTCGCTGGCCGCCCCGCCGGTGACCCACCCGTGCGCCATGACCACCCGGCGCGGCATCCCGCGGGCGTCGGCGTCGGCCCGGATGCGGCGGACCGCGTGCCCGAGGATCCCGGCGTGCCCGCCGGGGGCCTCAGGGAGCTCGCCGCGGACGGCGTCCGGTTCCAGGTACGGCACGGCGTAGACGGCGACGGGCCCGTGGCGGTCCCCCAGGACGACCGGCTCGGCCAGGGCGCTGGCGCGGGTCCGCAGGTGCACGCCCGCCTGGTCCAGCAGCCGGCTGCCGAACCCGAGCCGGCGGGCGGAGTCGTGGTTGCCGCTGATCAGCACGACGGCGGCGCCGGCCGCGTGCAGCCGCTGCAGGGCGTCCTCGAACAGCTCGACCGCGTCCACCGGCGGCACCGCGCGGTCGTAGATGTCCCCGGCGACCAGCACCGCGTCCACATGCTCCGCGCGCACCGTGGCGACCAGGTGGTCGAGGAATGCCGCTTGCGCCTCGCGGAGGTCGGCCCGGTGCAGCGACCGCCCGAGGTGCCAGTCTGACGTGTGCAGCATCAGCATGGCCCGGACCATAGCGGAGGGCACCGACATTACGCGGCGATATGGCGCTTGCCGCTCCTCAGAGTTGCGTAACCTAGCTCGACATGAGCCTGGGCTTGCTCACACCCCGGCGGAGGTCGCGGACGGCCGCCGTCGTCAGCGCGGCGCTGCTCGCGGCGGCGCTGAGTTCTTGCAGCTCGGGGCCCACGCCGAACTCGGCCGCCAGCGCGTACCTCACCGCCTGGGCCTCCCAGGACTGGGCCGCGATGCAGCAGCTCGTCTCCAACCCCCCGGCGGATTTCACTTCGGTAAACCGGGCCGCGTTCGCCAGCCTGTCCGTCCACGAGGCCAACTTCACCGCGGGCACGCTGTCGCATTCGGGATCGATGGCGAGCGAGCCGTTCACCGAGCACCTCACGCTGACCGGCCTCGGTACCATCAGCATCTCCTCCACGCTCCACCTGATGCAGGTCCAGGGGAAATGGCTGGTCCAGTGGACGCCCGCCACGATCGCGCCGCAGCTGCGGCTGGGTGACCAGCTGTCACTGCGGACCACCTGGCCGGCCCGCGCGCCGATCCTCGGCGCGGGCGGCGTCTCGCTCACCACCCAGGGCCAGGTCGTGACGATCGGCGTCGAGGGCCTGCGGATCAAGGACGCCGCCGCGGTGCAGTCCGCGCTCGTTTCCGTGGGCGCCACCGCCGCGCAGGCCAGCGACGCGATCGCCGCCGCGAAGGCCCACCCGACCTACTTCGAGCCGGTCTTCACGGTGACCAGGGACCGGTACAACCAGATCGAGTCGACCATCTACCCGATCCCAGGCACCGTGTTCCAGGCGGGGACCGCGCTCAGCGCCGTCACCCCGGGCCTGACCGCGGGCATCGTCGGCACGGTCGGGCCGATCACCGCGCAGGAGCTCAGCCAGCTCGGCGCGCCGTACACCGCGCAGAGCACCGTCGGCCAGACCGGCCTGGAGGGGGCCTCGGAAAAGCAGCTGGCGGGAACCCCGGGCGCCACGATCTCCGTCGTCCGTCCCAACGGCGCGAGCGTCGCGACGGTGGCCACGCTGCCGGAGCATCCGGGCATCCCGGTCCGCACCACGATCAACCCCACGGTGCAACAGGCCGCCGAGGCGGCTCTGGCCGGTGAGCAGAAGACCGCCGCGCTCGTCGCCGTGGACGCCGCCACCGGCGGTGTGCTCGCCGCGGTCTCGGTCAACGCCGGCGACTTCGACCTGGCCCTCGACGGCGCCCAGCCGCCCGGCTCGACGTTCAAGGTCATCACGTCCACCGCGCTGATCACTCACGGGCTCACCCCGCAGTCGGCGGCCAGCTGCCCGCTCACCGCCACGGTCGACGGCGAGGTCTTCCACAACGCCGAGGGCGAGGCACCGGTCAGCACGCTGCTGCAGGCGTTCACCGAGTCGTGCAACACCGCCTTCATCGAGCTGGCCACCCACAACCTGTCGGCGCCTGATCTCCCGGCGGCCGCGACGATGTACGGGCTGACCAAGGCTCCTCAAATCGGGCTGGTCGCGTTCGGAGGCTCGGTGCCGCAGCCGACCGACGAGGCGGACCTGGCCGCCACCTCGATCGGGCAGGGCCGGGTCCTGGTGTCACCGCTTGGCCTGGCGACGGTTGCCGCGGCCGTCGACACCGGAACCGTCCGCGCGCCGCTCCTGGTCGACGGCGCGCCCGACGGCACCGCGGCCACCAGCCAGCTGCCCCAGGCGCTGGTCAGCGCCCTGCACGAGATGATGGCTTCCGTAGTCGCCAGCGGCACCGCGGCGGGGCAGGGCCTGCCGGCGGGCACCTTCGCCAAGACCGGGACCGCCCAGTACGGGACGACCGCCCCGCTCAAGACCGACGCCTGGCTGATGGGCTTCAACGGCAAGGTCGCGTTCGCGGCGCTGGTGGTCGACTCCGACGGGAACGGCGGGCCGACCTGCGGCCCGATCGTGGCCAAGTTCCTCGACGCGCTCACCGGGACGGCCCCGGCTGGCTAGCCCGCCGCCGCGGCCAGCCAGGCGTCCACCTCGCCCTTCCACCGCTCCTTTTCGGCCTCGGGCGCGAAGCACGCGTCGAACGAGTTCTTCGCCAGCCGCGCCATCTGCTCGTCCCCCCAGCCGAACGCCGCCCGCACCGCGGCCAGGTTGTCGTCCACGTACCCGCCGAAGTAGGCGGGGTCGTCGCTGTTCACCATCGCGAGCAGCCCGGCGTCCAGCATCGCGGGCAGCACGTGGTCGCCTAGGGCGTCGACGACGCGCAGCGCGACGTTCGACAGCGGGCACACCGTGAGCGCGACCTGCCGGTCCCGCAGTTCGGCGACCACCCCCGAGTCCTCCATCGACCGGACCCCGTGGTCGACGCGCTGGACGCCGAGGATGTCGAGCGCCTCGCGCACGTAGTCGGGGCCGCCCTCCTCCCCCGCGTGCGCCACCCGCCGCAGCCCCTCGGCGGCGGCCATGTCGTAGACCCGTCCGAACAGCGCCGGCGGGTACCCGATTTCGGTCGAGTCGAGCCCGACCCCGATGAACTGGTCACGGAACGGAAGCGCGGCTCGCAGCGTCTCCTCGGCGGCCCCGGCGCCTTGGTCACGCAGGAAGCACAGGATCAGGGCGGCGGAGACGCCGTGCTCCCGCTCGCCGTCGGCCAGGGCGGCGCTCAGCCCGCCGAACACGTCGGCCAGCGGCACCCCGTGGGCCACGTGCGTCTGCGGGTCGAAGAAGAGCTCGGCGCGGCGCACTCCCGCGGCCGCCGCCCGGGCCAGGTACGCGCTGGCCAGGTCGTAGAAGTCCGGCTCGGCCCGCAGGACCCGCAGGTTCGAGTAGTGGATGTCGAGGAACGACTGCAGGTTGTCGAACTTGTACCTGGCCCGCAGCTCGCCCACGTCCGTGGTCGGCAGCGGGATGTCGTTGCGCGCCGCGAGCCGGACCAGCAGCTCGGGTTCGAGCGTGCCCTCGATGTGAATGTGCAGCTCGGCCACTGGCAGCATGCGTATCCTCCTTGGCTCCTGGTGATTCCTGGCGAGATTATGCCGAACGAGCGGTGGTTCCCGCCCCGGTAACGTGGAGGGCATGTCATTGGCCAACGGGGGCCCGGCGATCTTGGTCGAGGGGCTGACCAAGTCGTTCGGGCAGGTTCACGCTTTGCGCGGCATCGACCTGTCGGTGCCGCCCGGGACAGTGCTCGGCTTGCTGGGCCCTAACGGCGCGGGGAAGACGACCGCGGTCCGGATTCTGACCACCCTGCTGCGCCCCGACGGCGGACGAGCCGTCATCGAGGGCTACGACGTGGTCCGGGACGCAGCCGCAGTCCGCCGGTCGATCGGGCTGGCCGGGCAGTCGGCGGCCATCCAGGAGGAGCTGACCGGCCGGGAGAACCTGGAGCTCGTCGGCCGGCTCTACCACCTGAGCTGGCCGCTGGCCCGGAGCCGGGCCGTCGAGCTGCTCGAGCAGTTCGGGCTGGCCGACGCGGCCGACCGGCCGTCCAAGACCTACTCGGGCGGCATGCAGCGGCGCCTGGACCTGGCCGCCAGCCTGGTCGGCGAGCCGCACGTGCTGTTCCTCGATGAGCCGACCACGGGCCTGGACCCGAGGTCGCGGCTGGGCATGTGGGACATCATCCGGTCCCTGGTGGCGAAGGGAACTACGATCCTGCTCACCACCCAGTACCTGGACGAGGCCGACGAGCTCGCGGATGAGATCGTCGTCGTCGACCGCGGGGTGGTCATCGCCGCGGGTACGGCCGAGGAGCTCAAGAGCCGGGCGGGCGGGGACGTGGTCGAATTCACGGTCCCCGACCGCGGGCGGATCGCCGACGCCGTCGCGGCGATCGCCGCGATCGGCGGGAGTTCGCCGCACGCTGACTACGAAACCGGGATGGTCAGCGTCGGCGTCGGCGGGCGCGGTTCTGACGCGTTGGTCGACGCGGTGCGCAGCCTGGACGGCGCGGGCGTGATGACCCGCGACCTGGCGTTGCGCAGGCCCTCGCTCGATGACGTGTTCCTGACCCTGACCGGGCACGTCACCGAGGAGGAGGACCAGCCGGGCGGGCGAAAGCGCGGGCGGCGACCTCGGCGCCCTGACCGCGCGGAAGCCGCGAAGACAGCGTCATGACCGCCGCCGCCATGGGCACCAGGGACATCCCCAGCCTGCGCGTCAGGGCCGGCTGGGCGGTGACCGATACGCTCACCATCACCCGGCGCAACCTGATCGTGTGGATGCGGATTCCTGCCTACCTGATGTTCACGCTGTTCCAGCCGGTGATCTTCGTGCTGCTGTTCCGCTACGTGTTCGGCGGCGCGATCCACGTCGGGAACCAGGGCGGCTACGTCGACTTCCTGATGCCGGGGATCATCGGCCAGACCGCGGGGTTCGCCTCGTTCGCGACCGCGATCGCGCTGGCCCAGGAGCTGAAGAAGGGCGTGATCGACCGGCTGAAGTCGATGCCCATGGCGCGGTCGGCGGTCCTGGCCGGGCGCCTGGTCGCCGACACCTTGCGGATGTTCATCACGATCCTGGTCCTCATCGCGGTGGGCTACGCGGTCGGGTTCCGCTTCTCCAACGGCGTGCTGCCCGCCGTGGCCATGGTCGTGCTCGCCACCGTGTTCGGCCTGGCGATCTGCTGCATCAGCGCCTGGACCGGCCTGGCCATCGGCGACGAGGAGACGGTCCAGGCGTTCGGGCTGATCTGGGTCTTCCCGCTGACGTTCCTCAGCTCGGCGTTCGTGCCGATCGCGACCATGCCGGGCTGGCTGCAGGCGTTCGCCAAGAACCAGCCGGTCACCATCGTCATCGACACGATGCGCGCGATGGCCATCGGCGGCCCGATCGAGACCAACCTGTGGAAGAGCCTGGTCTGGCTGGCCGCGATCTTCGTGGTGTTCGTGCCGCTGGCGATCCGCGCCTACCGCCGGGCCAGTTGACGCGGGGATATCACAGCGCCGTCAGGCCGCCGTCCACGACCAGGGTGGTGGCGGTGATATAGCCGGCGGCCGGGCTGGCGAGGAAGACGACGGTAGCCGCGAGTTCCTCCGGGTCACCGGCCCGGCCCGCGGGCACGCGCGGTAGCTGGCTTTCGAGGTAACCGTCGGGGAACTGGTCCGTCATCTCCGAGGGAAAGTAGCCGGGCGCGACGGCCGTCACGCGGATGCCCTTGCGCCCGGTCCACTGGACGGCCAGGTCTCGCGTCAGCCCGATCAGGCCGGC
The DNA here is from genome assembly GCA_050698755.1 of Streptosporangiaceae bacterium. Lineage (GTDB taxonomy): Bacteria > Actinomycetota > Actinomycetes > Streptosporangiales > Streptosporangiaceae > Palsa-504. The sequence goes on from JBOHCK010000061.1 coordinate 20,108, forward strand.
CTTGCTCGCCGAATAGGCGGCCTGCGGGAGGCCGCCGCTGGCGAGCCCGGCGACGCTGGCGACGTTGATGATCGCGCTGCCGGGCTGCATGACGCGACCGCAGGCCTGAGCCATCCAGTAGCAGCCGTTCAGGTTGATGTCGATGACCTCGCGGAACTGCTCGGGCGTCTCGCGCGTGGCCGGCACCGCGGTCCCCTTCCCCGCGTTGTTGACCAGGACATCGACGCGCCCGAACGCCTTGATGGCGGCCTCGACGACGGCCGTGGCGTTCTCCGGCATGGCCATGTCGGCCGCGACCGTGATGGCACGCCGGCCGGCCTGCTCGACGATCGCGCGCGTCGCCTCGAGGCGCTCCGCGCGCCGCGCCGCGAGCACGAGGTCGGCCCCCGCCTCAGCCAGCGCCTTAGCGAACGCCACCCCGAGGCCGGAAGAGGCCCCGGTCACGATCGCGACCTTGTCGTCGAGGCGGAAGCGGTCAAGCACGGTGGTCATGTCTGTCCTTTCAGTTATCGGGGGCCGTCGTTCACCGGCTGGTATGCGAGAGTTTCTGTTGTGACGGTGGAGGCGGCGGTCCGTGCTCCCTAGCGTCGTGACGTAACACACCGCTCGTTCGGTAAGTAGGTCTTGATGATCGCATCCGGCCGGTTCCTGCGTGTCAGCATCCCCGCCGTCCTGCTGCTGTTCGCCGGGCAGGCCACGTCCGGCGTCAGCCTTCTGGAGAACCCGGATGCCCTCGCCATCGCGCCATCCGGCGAGGTGGTGTACGTGGTCGACGGCAACTCGGACGAGGTCACGCCGATCGTGACCGCCACCGGCCGGGCCGGGCGGGCCGTGGCGGTCGGGTACTCACCAGTGGCGGTGGAGACGTCCGGGGCGACCGCCTACGTGGTCAGCAGCATCGCGGGTACGGTGACGCCGCTGGCGGCCGCGTCCGGGCGGGCCGGCGCCCGATCTCGGTCGGGCTGTACTCTTACCCCACCGATCTGGTCGTCTCCGGCTCCACCGCCGTAATCGTGGACAGTTACGCTGGCCAGATCTCGCTGATCGACGCCGCGACCGGGCACGTCTTCGCGCCGGTCACGGTGGGAAACTATCCGGTCGCCGTAGCCGTCTCCGGCTAGGGCGCTGACGGGAGGCCGGCATGACTGAGACTCTGGGGCGGATCAGCGGCCTGCTGCACGAAGCGGGCGAGACGCACCATCGCGTGTTCCGCATCGTCGACGGAGCCGACGACGACTGGGCCTCCTGGTACGCGCAGTGGCTCATCGACCTGTCCGAGCTGCCTGACCTGCTCGCCGTCAAGCCCGTCCGCAGCGAGCTGATCTACCTGCTCGTCACCCTCGACAAGCAGTACATGGCCGAGGCACCCGGCGAGCCCTGGGAGGGCTACTACGCGCGCCAGATCCTCAGCCACTTCCGGTCAACGTAACGGAGAAATTGACGTCGGGGGTGTCCATGATGTCGTGGTCGGGGTTCCCGGGGAAGAAGAAGAACGGCCTGGCCGCGTAGGTGGCCGCGTCCACGGCGTAGCTGTAGTTCAGGGCCCCGGCCAGGAGCCTGGTCCCGCCCGGCAGCCAGAGCACCCAGCCGGCGTCCTCGGGGGTGTCCAGGCTGGCCCCGCCGACGAGCCGGACAGCCCCGGTCCTGGTGTCGGCGAGCCCCAGCTCAGACCCGTTGGCCCGGAGCGAGTCCAGGCTGGCCGTCCTGGCGAACACCGCGAGCCGCGAGCCGTCGGGTGAGAAGGCGGCCCGCAACGTCGTGAACCCGTGGTGCAGCGGGCTGCGGACTGTAACGGTCGCCATGGTCGCGGTGTTGGTGATCTCGATCGGGCAATCCCCCGACGGGCATCCCGCCGGTTGCCAGGCGAGCAGGCTGTACCGGGCGCCGGGCGGGGTGTAGGCGCCCATGACCTCGGCTCCGGCGCCCCGGCCGACGATCCTGACGCCCCCGCGGCCAGGATTCCAGACGGCCAGTTTCCACGAGCGCGCGGCAGGCCCGCCGGGGCGCGAAACCACGACGACACCGCCGGCCACCGCCTGATCCGGCGGGTCGACGTACCAGCCGGACGGGACGGTCAGCCGCCGGGCGGCGCCGTTCCCGACCGCGGGCACCTCGAGCAGGCTGGTGTCGCTTTGGACGACGTACAGGTGCCGCCCGTCCGCGGACGTGAAGACGGAGGTGCCGGGCGCCACGCGCCGGACCGCTCCGGTCGCCAGGTCGACCTGCCTGATGACCGATGACCCGCCCGCGTACAGCCGCCCGCCCACCTGCGCGAGCGAGCTGATCCCGGCCAGCGCGGGAACGGTCGCCACGACGCGCTGGGTCAGCGTGGCCACGTCACCCAGGTGCACCTGCCCGTTGTAGTCCACCCAGGCCACCATCGCCGCCGGCAGCGTGAACCGCGGTGCGCCGGTCCGGGCCGGCCGGGCGTTCCCGTGGCGGGCCAGAGGGCTCCGGTTACTCGGCCATCCGGCGGTGAGGCCGAGGACCACGGCGATGACGGATACCGCGCTAATCAGGGCATACGCCAGACGGCGCCGCTGACGGCGACGGTGCGCCTGCTTGAAGAGCGCCTGGATCCGCGCCTCGAAGCCGTCTGCCGCGTCTGGGTCGGTGACCGCCAGGCTGGTCTGCCGCTGGCCCGCCTCAGCCATGGAACTACTATCACTAGGACCATGGGAGTTGTCAATCTCGCCGGCGCCTCTGGCCTCGCCGGCACCCGTTCCGTACATTTGGCCATGGACGGTCTCTAGAGGGCAGGGGTTCGATGCCGGACGACATCCTTTCGATCTACGCGCAGAGCCAGCCGGACAAGCCGGGCGTCATCGACGACAGGCCGGACGGGACCGTCGTCATGTGGACGTACGCCGAGCTTGAGGCGCGGTCGAACCGGGTGGCGAACCTGCTGCTCTCCCTGGGGGCCGGACCGGGCCGGAAGGTCCTGTGGTGCGGGCCGAACTCGCCCGAGGTCCTGGCGGTCATGGGCGCCGCCAGGAAGATCGGGGCGATCGCCGTTCCGCTGAACTACCGGCTGACGCCGGAGGAGGCGCTCTACATCGTCGACCACAGCGACGCCGAGATCGCCTACGTGGACCACGAGCACGCGCCCATGTTCGCGGCGATCCGCGACCGGCTGGCGAAGGTCCGGCACATCATCGCAGTAGGCGGCACTGTCCGGCACGGCATGCTGGCCGACGCCGACATCGCCGCCGCGCCGGCCCATGCGCCCGACGTCGGGGACGCGGTCGGCACGGGCGGGGCGATGATCTACACCTCCGGGACTACCGGCAGGCCGAAGGGCGCGGTCCGGGCTGGCCCGCCGGACCCGCAAGTCATGGGCGCCCTGCTAATGCTGTTCGGCTACCGGCCGGACGACATCTACGTCACCTCCGGCCCGCTGTACCACAGCGGCCCCAGCGCGTTCATGGGCGCCGGCCTGCTGTTCGGCCAGACGATCGTCGTTCAGCGCAGGTTCGACGCCGAGGACTGGCTGCGCCTCGTGGACAAGTACCAGATCAGCTCCACGTTCTCCGCGCCCGCGCTGGTCCGGATGATCTGCGGGCTGCCGCAGGAGGTCAAGGACCGCTACGACCGCTCCTCGATGCGCGTGATGGTCGCCAACGCCGCGCCGTGGAGCTACGCGCTCAAGCAGCAGTACGTGGCGGATTTCCCGCCCGAGTCGCTGTTCGAGGTCTACGGGTCGACCGAACTCGGCGTGGATACGGTC
>JBOHCK010000062.1:0-23795 GCA_050698755.1 Streptosporangiaceae bacterium
CCGCAGCGTGGGCCGCGTGCACCACGCTCGTGAAGCTCGCCAGCCGCCCGAGGCCGGAGGCCTCGGACCACTCAAGCTCGTGCCCGGCACCACCCGGGCATACCGGCGCCGGCGGGTGCAGCACGGTGCCGCAATCCCCGCAGCGCTGCAGCAAGATCACCCCCCGTCGCGCCGCCGCCCAGTACTCCGCCGTCAACGCCGTCTCGGCAGGGACAATCCGGCCCGCACCGGCCTGCGCACCGTAGGCTCCCGCGCCGGTACCGGTCTGCCCGCTCACGGCGCGAGCACCACGGCGCTCGGGCCGGAGCTGACCAGCACCGGTCCGCTCCGGCTGACCTGGCTTGCAGACTCACCGCGGCACTGCCGGACCGCCTCGACGACCAGGTTCATGCCGTGCACATAGGCCTCGGACAAGTGGCCGCCGCTCGTGTTCACCGGGAGTGGGCTCGGTGCGCCTATCCCGTGCTCGGTCACCCCCCGCCACGCGGTGAACGGCTCGTGGAAGCCGTACGCCTCCAGGCCCAGCAGCACCGCGATGGTCGTCGCGTCGTAGATCATCGCAGCCGTGATGTCAATCGGCCGAACGCCCGCGTCCCGCAGCAGCTCATGACCGACACGACGGTACTGAAGGCCGTTGCGCAACTCGCCGTAGACCGAGATCGACTCGGCGTACGGGAACAGTCCCGCCGTCGCGGCCAGCAGGCTAACCCGGGACCGTTCCAGACCCGCGGCCACCGACGGCGCGGCCACCACCACGGCTGCGGCGCCGTCGGATTCAAGGGCCAGGTCGAACAGCCGTAGCGGCGTGGAGATCATCCGGCCGGCCAGGTATCCGGCTTCATCCAGCGGACGGTCCCGCATGATGGCCCGCGGGTTGGACGCGGCGTAGCGCCGCTGGTCGATCGCCACCCGGCCGAGCGCGGCCGCCAGTTGCGCGTCGGTCAGCCCGGCCCGCCACTGGTACTCCCGGGCCCACAGCGCCATGACCTGCCCAGGGCTGAGCAGGCCGTAGGGCGCGGCAAAGGCACCGGACGGGGCGCGGTCACCGGTGGCGATCACGTCCGCGGACCTGCCGAGCGTCCGTTCGGCCCGGCCGTACCTCGTCCTGGAGTAGCCGTTCAGCGAGCGGTAGCAGACCACGACCCGGGCCAGGCCGCTGGCCACCGCGGCGTACGCGTGCGCGAGGACCGCGGGCGCGCCTAGGCCGCCGTAGCCGGTCTGGGAGTAATAGCGGAGCCGCAGGCCAAGCGACCGGACCAGCATGGCCTCGTCCACCTCGTCGTAGGAATAGCGGACCAGCCCGTCCACGTCGCCGGCCGTCAGCCCGGCATCGGCCAGCGCGCGCGTGACCGCGGTTACGGCCAGTTCCCACTCCGAACGGTCTGTGCCGCGGGCATACTCCGATTCCCCCACGCCAACTACGAGAACGCGCGCCATGTAACAGCACCGCCGCCGGGTTAACCGCCGACCCCGTGGCCCGGCGCAGGCGCAGCGGGCAGATGACGGCCAGGAACTCCCACCTGTCCTCGGCCGCGCACGCGGTGGCCAGGTCCTCCAGCCAGGCGTTATCCAGCAGCGGCAGGCCGAGCAGCACCAGCGCGCCTGCGTGCACGGGTACCGGGTGCGGGGCGCCGCCCGGCGTCATCTGATCGGACTGGGCGTCGCTGCCGAGCAGCGCGATGTCGTGCCGGCGCAGCCAGGGCAGGCAATCGGCGGCCAGGCCCGGCGACCCGGCGGTGAGCGGGTCGAGCCTGCCGTGCCTTTCGGCTCGCGCATCGCGGCCGACGCGGACGAACAGGATGTCGCCGGGACGGATCTCGGTGCGCTGCGCCCCCGCGGCAGCGTCCAGGTCGGGCGGATGGACCGCCTCACCAGGCTCCAGCCAGGGTCGGCGGTAAGCGCGCGGCAGGTCGAGCAGCACGCCGCGGCCCACGATGCCGTCCGCGAAGGCCTCGACCGACCCCGCCGCAGCCCCGGTGGCCGCCGTCACCAGGGCGGCAGGCCGTCCGTTGTACATCGCGGCGTCAAAGAACTGATGTGAGAACGCGTCCACGTGCGTGATCGCGAACCCGTGCGGCGCCAGCCCGAGCCAGTCGCTGGCATGACTGCCGCCTCGGGCTCGCGCGGCCTCGCCGGTCGCCAGCATGTGCTGGAGCGGCGGCACCGGATTGTCCGGCGTCGGCGACCCGCCGATCCTGCGGCCCAGGCCGAGGCAGGTCCCGGTCCTGACCAGGCCGACCGCGGCCACGCGGCGCTGCGGGGTAAGCAGGTTAAGCGTCCCCAGCTGGTCATCGGGCCCCCACCGGCCCCAGTTGGCCAGGGTCGAAGCGTAACCGTCGAACTCCGCCAGCAGGTCCGGTGTCCAGCCGGCGGGAGCGCCCAATCAGATCACGCCCTGCTCGCGCAGCGAGCCAAGCTCGGCCTCGGTCAGCCCGAGGCGGCCGTACACGACATCGTTGTGCGCGCCCAGCCTCGGCCCGGCCCAGCGGATCCGGCCGGGGGTCCGGGACAGCCGGAACGGCGTGGCCACCATCCGCAGCGGCCCCAGGTCGGGGTCCGCCACCGTGGCGATCGCACCCAGGGCGGCGTACTGCGGGTCGGTCACGATGTCACCGACGTCGTACACGGTGGAGATCGGCACGCCCGCGGACCGGCAGGCCGCCAGCACCTCCTGATGGTCGAGGCCGGCCACCCAGCCGCCCACGATCTCGTCCAGTTCGTCGGCGTGCTTGGCCCGTTCGGAGGCGCTGGAGAACCACGGCTTGGCCACCACGTCCGGCCTGCCGATCAGCGTCAGCAGGCGGTCGGCGGTCGACTGGGTGCTGGTCGACAGGGCCAGCCACCGCCCATCCCGTGACAGGTACATGTTCCGCGGCGCGTTGACGGTGGACCGGTTCCCCACCCGCTGTGCCACCCGGCCGAGTTGGTCGTGCTCGATGATCTGAGGCTCCAGCACGGTAAGCAGCGGTTCGATGATCGACACGTCGATCTCCTGACCCGTTCGGCTAATCCGGCGTTCCCACAGGGCCGTCATGATCGCCAGCGCGGTGGTGATGCCGGTCACCGTGTCCGCCAGGCCGAACGGGGGCAGCGTCGGCGGTCCGTCCGGCGTGCCGTTGCGCTGCGCGAAACCGCTCATCGACTCGGCGATGGTGCCAAACCCCGGCAGCGACGACATCGGCCCAGACTGCCCAAAGCCGGTCACGTGCGCCATCACCAGCGACGGGTTGACCGCTTGCAGCGCGGCGAAGTCAATGCCCCACCTGGCCATCGTGCCCGGTCGGAAGTTCTCCACCACCACGTCGGCCCGGCTGGCCAGCCGTAGGAAGATGTCCTGGCCCGCGGGCCGGCCGAGGTCGAGGGTGACGCAGAGCTTGCCCCGGCCCAGCTCCTTCCACCACAGTCCGTGACCATCCTTCTGCCCGCCGTGGTTGCGCAGCGAGTCCCCCGCGGCCGGATGCTCGATCTTCACGACCTCGGCGCCCAGGTCGGCCAGCAGCATGGTGGCCAGCGGGCCTGCGATCAGATTCGACGCGTCCAGGACCCGCACGTCGCTCAGCGGGCCGCTGGGCGAAGGCCGCGAAGTCACATCCGGCTCTGTCACATCAGGCCAGGCCTGAACGCGGGGATGACCTCCCGGCCGAACAACTCGATGGACTTCATCGTCTCCTCGTGCGGGATGTCCCACAGCTGCATGGCCACGAGCATCTGCGTCGCCCCTGCCGCCTGGAAGCCGCGGATCTGTTCGACGATGGTCTCCGGAGAGCCGACCAGGATCATGCCGTTCTCCAGAAGGTACTCGAACTTCACCGGCCCCGACCTGACCGGGCCCTTCTTCAGCGCGGTCGCGTACCACTCGTAGCCGGGGGGCAGCTCACGCTTTTCACCCCAGCGCAGGAAACTGTCCACGGTGACATCCAAGTACCGGATGAACGCGTTCTGGCAGATCTTCCGCGCGGCCGCCTCCGACTCCGCGCAGAAGCACATCATGAACACCGCGGCCTGCTCGTTCTTCACCGCCAGGGGACGGGTGGACGCGGCCATGGCGGCCCGCCACTCGGCCAGCCGGCGACCCATCGCGTCCCGGTCGACGGCCATGCCGAACGCGAGCACGCCCAGCCCGTAGTCACCCGCCAGCGCGTAGCTCATCGGACTAGTCGCCGCCATCCACATCGGCGGGTGCGGCTTCTGGATCGGGCGGGGGAAGACCTTCCGCGGCGGCAATTCTATGTGCTTGCCGTGAAACTCGACCTCGACCTCGGCCTCGCCGCTGGTCCACAGCTGGCGCAGGAAGTCGACCGACTCGGCCCACATGTCTCTGGTGTCGCCCGGGTTGATACCAAACCCGCCGATCTCCAATTCGGCGATCGAGCGGCCGGTGCCGAACTCGACCCGGCCGCCGGACAGCACGTCCAGCGCGCCGATCCGCTCGGCGACCCGGACCGGATGGTTGAACGGCGTCGGGAGCAGCACCACCCCGTGCCCGATCCGGACCCGGCTGGTCCGCTGCGCCACCGTGGCCAGCCAGACCTCGGGCGCCCCCATGTGCGAGAACTCTTCCCGGAAGTGATGCTCGACCGCCCATACGTGGGTGAAGCCAGCCTGTTCGGCCGCGACAGCCTGGATGACGCTGTTGCGGTACGCGTCGGCTTCCGTGGTCGGGCCCCACGGCTTGGGCACCTGCATTTCGAAGAGCAGACCGAAATCCATCCCGCCTCCTGTCCAGCCGCCCGCACGACGGCTCCGGTGGATTCATGTTCGACCACGAATGGGCCGGTACCAAGCCCGTGTCCTGCTTACCGGGAAACTCCTGCCTGGCGGCGTGACGAGACAGGGCACACTGAAAGGCCAGACTCGGATCCAGGCCAAACCGGAGCCAGCTTTGAACGTGTCCCAGATCATCGCGCGCCGACTGCGAGACGCGGGCGTCGCGGTGGTCTTCGGCGTGATGGGCGACGGCAACATGCACTGGCTGGCCGAGTACGCGGCCCTGCCGGGCGTGCGCTGGTGCCCGGCCTGGCACGAGGCTGGCGCGGTCGGCATGGCCGACGGCTACGCCCGCGCCGCCGGCCGGGACAGCGTCGGCGTGGCCACCGTGACCATGGGACCGGGCCTGGCCCAGGGCCTGGCCGCGCTTACCGCCGCGGTCCGCACCCGGTCCCCGGTCCTGGTCATCACCGCCGAGCCGGATCACGTGTCCCCGCCGAACGCCCAGGACGTCGACCAGCGGTCGTGGGCCGCGGCCGCGGGCGCGCGGTACCGGCTGGTGACCGAGCCCGGCGACCTGAGCGGCGCGCTGGCCGAGACAATGGCCTGCGCCCGGTCGGGCCACCCCGCCGTGCTGGCCGTGGCGGTGAGCCTGATGGACCGCGAGTACGACGGCGAACGCGACAGTGAGCCCCCGCCCGCACCCCGCCCGGGCAGAACTGACATGACCGGGCTAGAACCGGCCGCCCGCCTGCTGGCCGCCAGCCGCCGCCCGCTCGTGCTCCTGGGGCGCGGGGCCGAACTCAGCGGCGCGGTCCAGGCCGCCGTCGAGGTCGGCCGCCGGATGGGAGGCTGCTTCCTCACTACCGTCCCGGCCAAGGGCTGCCTGGCGGACGCGCGGGACCCCTTTGACCTCGGCCTGGCCGGGACGATGGCACACCCGCCCGCCCGTCGCCTGGCCGGCGCGGCCGATGTCGTCCTGGTGGTCGGCGCGGCGCTCGACGCGCATAACACCTTCCGCGGTTCCTTCTTCGGCGACGCACGGCTGATCCGGGTCGACATTCGCCCCCCGGCCCAGATGTGGCACCCAGCGGACGACGTCATCGAGATCACCGCCGACGCCGCCACCGCGATCACCGAGCTCGCCGCGCACCTTCCGCCCGGTCCCAGGCCCGGCCTGCGTATTCCCCAGACCGCCGAGCTGCTAGCCAGCGAGTCCTCAAGGCTCGCCGCCCTCGAGGCCGCCCAGCCCCCCGACGGACTGAACCCGTGGGCCGTGATGGCCGCGATCGACGCCGCCGTCCCCGACCGCGCGCACGTCGTGACCGGAGTGGGCCACTTCTGGTACTTCGCCGCCCCCTACCTGTCGGCCCGGCCCGACCGTACCTTCCACTTCGGCTACGGTTTCGGCCTGATCGGCCAGGGCCTCCCGCTCGCCATAGGAGCGGCGGTCGCGGCCGGAGCGGACCGTCCCACGGTCGCCATCGAAGGCGACGGCAGTTTCTGGATGAACCCGCAGGAGCTCCAGTCCGCCGTCCGGTTCGGCGCCGACCTGCTGGTGATCGTGCTGAACAACGCCGCCTACGGGTCGGAGTTCTACAAGCTCGGCATCGCGGGCCTGGATCCGGCCGCGGGCGCCTTCGACCGCCCCGCAGACGTGGTCGGCGTCGCCCGGGCCGTGGGCGCTGCCGCCCTGCGGGTCGGCACCATGGATGAACTGCACGCCGGGCTGGCTGCCTTCGCCGCGTCCGGCGGCGTCCGGGTGCTGGATGTCGGCATCGCGCGGTCGGTCATGAGCGAGGCTTACCAGCGTATGCACCTGCCGCCGCCCGCAGACGAGAACTAGGCTGGTGCAGGGAGCAAGCCGATGACGACGCATCAATTGGATCAACCGCCCGCCGAATTCGCCCCGATCGAGCTGGCCCTGGCCGACATCGCAGCCGGCCGGCCGCTGGTGGTCGTGGACGACGCGGACCGGGAGAACGAGGGCGACCTGATCCTCGCGGCCGAGAAGGCCACCGCCGACCTGGTGACGTTCATGATCAGGGAGTGCGGCGGCCTGATCTGCGTGCCGATGACCGGTCCTGATCTGGACCGGCTGGCCCTGGACCAGATGGTCAACCAGAACACCGAACGGATGGGGACCGCGTTCACCGTGTCCGTCGACGCGCGTACCGGGGTGACCACGGGCATCTCCGCTGCCGACCGCGCCAGGACGATCAGCCTGCTGGCCGACCCGGCGATCACGGCGCAAGACATCGTCCGGCCGGGGCACATCTTCCCGTTGCGCGCCCGCCCCGGTGGCGTGCTGCGGCGGTCCGGGCATACCGAGGCCGCGGTGGACCTGGCCCGGCTGGCCGGGCTGCGGCCCGCCGGGACCATCTGCGAGATCATGAATGCCGACGGGACCCTGGCCCGGCTGCCGGAACTGGCCAGCTTCTGTGCCCGCCACTCGATCAGGCTCATCTCGATCGCGGACCTCATCGCCTACCGCCGACGGACGGAGAAGCAGGTCGAGCGCGTGGCCGAGGTCCGCATGCCGCTGCGGCAGGGCGATTTCACCGCGGTCGGTTACCGCAGCCTGCTCGATAACTCCGAGCACATCGCACTGACCATGGGTGACCTGTCCGGCGGCGAGGACGTCCTGGTCCGGGTGCACTCCGAGTGCCTGACCGGCGACGGGTTCGGCTCGCTGCGCTGCGACTGCGGTCCCCAGCTAGCGGCGGCCCTGGACGCCGTGGCGGCCGAGAGCCGCGGCGTCGTGCTCTACGTGCGCGGACAGGAAGGTCGCGGCGTCGGCCTCCTGCACAAGCTGCAGGCCTATCAGCTACAGGACCACGGGGCCGACACGGTCGACGCCAACCTTCAGCTCGGGCTGCCCGCCGACGCCAGGGACTACGGCACCGGCGCCCAGATCCTGGCCGACCTGGGCGTGCGCACCATGCGGCTGCTGACCAACAACCCCGCCAAGCGCGCTGGGCTGGAAGGCTATGGCCTCTCGATCGTCGGCCGGGTCGCGCTACCCGTGCGCCCCAACAATCACAATCTGCGCTACCTGCGGGTCAAGCGGGACCGGATGGGACACGACTTGCCCGGCCTGCCCTGGCACGACGACGAGGTCTCCTGGGCCGCGCTGGCCAGCCGTCCGGTCCGGACCAGCGCGAGCCCGGACGCCGCCGAGCAGGTGGCCAAGTTCGGCTTCGACGCCGACGGCTAAGGGCGCGCCCCGTGCCGATCAGCGGGAAGACTTGACGCTCTTCGCCCAGGCTTCCAGCTGGGCGACGAAGGCCCGGGCATCGGTCGGCCAGCCGAGGAATCCGCGGGCGGCCTCGTGCCCGCGGCTGCCCATCTTCGCCCGCAGCGAGGCGTCCCCGGCCAGCTGGAGCACCGCGTCCGCCGCCGCGCGGGGGTCGCCGAACGGCACCACGAGCCCGCACTCGTAGCGGGTGACGAGCTCGACGGCGGCCGGCAGGGGCGTCGTCACTACCGGCACCCCGCGCGCCATGTACTCGACGACCTTGGTGGGCATGGAGTGCCGGAAGTTCGGCTCGTCCTGGAGCAGGGAAAGGCCAGCCACCGCGCCGTCGATCATGGGCATGGCCTCATCGTTCGGGACGAACCCCGGCCAGCGGATCAGGCCCTGCGCCTGCGCGGGCTCGATCCGCGCCCGGGCCTGCCCGTCGGCCTGGCCGACCAGCTCCACCGAGATGCCGTGCGGGCGCAGCAGGGCGGCCAGGTCGATCATCTCGCCGACGCCGCGGTCCAGGGACAAGTGGCCGACGTAGATGACCCGCTGGTCGTCACCGGGAGCGGCCGGAGGGGCCGGGGTCTCGGGCACGTAGGTGGTGTTCGGCACCACCGGGTGCGGGCGGCGGAACCTCGAGACGTACCCCTGCTCGGCCAAGATCAGGTGCACGCGCTTCGCGGCGCTGCGTTCCGCGGCGCGGGTGGCCAGGGCCGTCGCGGGGCGCAGCGGGCGCGGGAGCCAGGGCTTGGTGCTCAGCGCCGCGGCGGTGTCCTCATGGACGTCCCAGACGGTGGGCGGGCGCTTGCGCCTGGGAGGCAGCGCCAGGAGCAGCTCGGGATCGTGGATGAGTAGCAGGTCGGCGCCGGCACTGTTTGCGGCGAGGGCCCGGCGTGCGGCGAGTAGCGCGCCGTGCCTGCGCCGACCCACCGCACGCGGGACTGGAACGGCGCGAAGGTTAGAGTCGCGGCGTTCGGGATAAAAGTTTTCTGCTTCGAACGGGGCGATGTACGTCACCTCGTGACCGGCGTCCAGCAGGGCCCGGATCTGGCGGTGGTAGATGCGCGCGTCCGCGGGGTGGTGGACGATCGTGCACACTACGACCCGCATCGAGACCTGCCTCGGATCACAGGGCCTCGACGTGCAGCGCCGGCGGGAGGAGGCCGCGGGTGTCGAGCAGCAGGCGGGCCGTGCTGGCCAGCTGAGCCGGGTCGTAGGCCCGGTGGGCCTGCAGCAGGATGACCAGGTCGGCGCCGGCCAGGGCGGCCTCCAGGTCTTCCGCACGCGGGATGGCCTGCCCGTCGACCTGCCAGTCGGGCACGTACGGATCGTGGTAGCTGAGCTCGGCGCCGCGGGAGAGCAGCTTGCGGGCGAGCGGGCGGGCCGGCGATTCGCGCTGGTCGGCGATGTCGCGCTTGTAGGTCACGCCGAGGAGGAGCACCTTGGCGCCATTGACCGCCTGGGCGTGGCGGTTGAGCAGTTCGGCGGCGCGGTCGGTGACGTAGCCGGGCATCCGGCCGTTGATCTCCTGGGCCAGCTCCACGAACCGGAACGGGTAGCCGAGCGTGCGGACCTTGTAGGACAGGTAGTTGGGGTCGATCGGGATGCAGTGGCCGCCCACGCCGGGCCCGGGGTAGAACGGCTGGAACCCGAACGGCTTGGTCGCCGCGCAGCGGATCGCGTCCCACAGGTCGACGTCCAGTTCCCTGGAGAAGATCAGCATCTCGTTGACCAGGGCGATGTTCACGTGCCGGTAGGTGTTCTCCAGTAGCTTGGCCATCTCCGCCTCGCGGGACGACTTGGCCCGGATCACCTGGTCGCAGATCCGCGCGTAGAACGCCTCGGCCGCGTCCGTGCAGGACGGGGTCAGGCCGCCGACGATCTTCGGCGTGTTGCGGAAGCCGTAGACGGGGTTGCCCGGGTCGATCCGCTCCGGCGAAAAGGCCAGGGAGAAGTCGATCCCGGCGGTCAGCCCGGACGCCTTCTCCAGCAGCGGGCGGACGATCTCCTCGGTGGTGCCCGGGTAGGTGGTCGACTCGAGCGAGACCAGCGTCCCGGCCTTCAGCAGGCGGCCCGCCGTCTGCGCGGCGGCGCGGACCGCGCTCAGGTCGGGGCCGTCGGCCTCGGACAGCGGCGTCGGGACGCAGATCACGATCACGTCCTGGGCTTCCAGCGCGGCCGCGTCGGCCGTGGCCCGGAAGCCCGCGGCGAGCATCTCAGCCACTTCGGCGTCGGTCATGTCATCGATGTGCGACCGCCCGGCCATCAGACCGGCCACTTTCTGCTCGCTCGTGTCGTATCCGGTGACCCGGAAACCCGAACGCACCGCCTGGATGGCCAGCGGGAGGCCGACGTAGCCGAGCCCGATCACCAGTACGTCCTGCGCAGGCATGTCCCCTACCTAGATCGCGCCCAGGAGGGCGTACGCCTCCCGGTACCGTGCCGCGTTATGAGCCCAGGTCCGGTCCCTGGCGACCCATTCGCGCGCATTGTCTCCGAGTTTCCGTCTTATATCCGGACTGCAAACCAAGAGTTCAAGAGTATCGGCTAGGGCCCCCGGATCTTGCGGCATTGTTAGCGCGCCCGTCACGTCGGGTTTGATGATTTCGGCCAGCGCCCTGACTTCACTGGTGACTACGCAGAGCCCGCTGGCCATCGCCTCCACCGGCTTCAGCGGGGTAACCAGCTGACATACCCTGTCCGGGGTGCGGGGGACGACGAAAACATCGAGGAGCGCGTGGTATTCCCGTACTTTCGCCGCCGGGACGCGGCCGGTGAAGATCGCCGCCTCGCCCAGTCCGAGGGCGGCCGCCTGGCGCTGCAGGGCGGCGCGTTCGGGGCCGTCGCCGACGATGAGCGCCCTGATCTTTACGCCGCGGTCCCTGAGGAGCTTGGTCGCCTCGAGCAGCGTGCCGATGCCCTCGTGCGGGACCAGGGTGGAGACCTCGCCGACGACGTGTTCGTCGGGGCTTATGCCCAGCGCTTTTCGGAGGGTCGTGGCGTCGGGGAGGGGCTGGAGGAACTCGTCGGAGACGGCGTTCGGGACGATGAGGACCTTCCCGGCGGGGACGCCGCGGGCCACGATCTCGTCCTTCATGGCCTCGCCCAGCGTGACTACCAGGTCGGCCGCCAGCATGGACTCGGTCTCCAGGTCACGGTTCCGTCGGTACAGTTCGCTATGGGCGAGTTCTTTGGAGTCTGCGTGGCGGGAGAGCCACGTGTCTTCCCAGAACCCGCGCACCTCGTAGACGACGGGCAGGTTATACCGCTCCCCCAGGGCCAGGGCGATCGTGGCGTTTTTGTAGTTGCTCGCGGCGTGGAGTACGGCGGGGCCGATCTTTTCTGTGAGCTGGGCGGCCTGGTCTCGCCATTGGCCTTGCGCTTGGTCTGCGTTTCCGGGCTGGTGCCAGGGCAGGAGGCGGTGGTACGGGATGCCGTCCAGGGTGACCAGGCGCCTGCCGTCGAGCTGGCCCTGGGTTACGGGGTAGGCGATTCTCGTTACCACGTGCGGGTCGAGCCCGTTGGTGCGCTGGGCGAGGACGATCTCGTGGGTCCTGATGGTGTAGCCGGCGCTCGTGGCGGGGAGCGCGTCGTTGACCAGGTGGAGGACGCGGCCGGGGGTTCGGGCTTTGGATGGTTCATGATCGTGGCCAGAAATGGTCGCTATTTGGCCCGAACTGGCCATGATCTTGGTTTGCAGACGTCGCCGCGCGCCGCGGGGCGCCTTTTGCAGAGCTTCGAGGGCGTCGGTGAGGCGCCCTTCGCGCCAGGCCAGGCGGGCGGCCAGGACCGGCCGGGCGCGGTCGTCTTCTGGCACCCTTTGCAGGGCCGCCGCCGCGATGGCGGGCTGGTCAACGGCCAGGCTGAACGCCGCCAGACGGCGGGGCGTCGTTTCGAGTGCCGCTTGGGCTTGGTCCCGGTCCCCCGCGCCCCACAGCAGCGCCGCCCGCCCGTAGGGGCCGGCGAGCCGGAGGCACCCGCGCAGGCGTTCTGGCAGTACTCTCTGGGCCAAGACCAGTGCGCGGACCGGATCGGCGGCCGCGTGATGCCAGGCGATCGACGCCGCGAGCGTAAGCGCGCGCGGGGATACATGCGTGTCGCGGGAGGCTCTGGGCTCTTTGGGCCCCGGCCGACGCGGGGCGGACGTCATCACGGCAGATGATATCGGTTCAGGGACGAGGAAAGGACGCGATGCGCGCACCTATCACCCACGTGCTGGGCGCGAGGCCGAACTTCATGAAGGCCGCGCCGGTGATCGGCGCCCTGGCGGAACTGGGGCTCGCGCAGCGGGTCGTGCACACCGGGCAGCACTACGACGAACGGATGTCGGAGGTGTTCTTCGTCGAGCTCGGCCTGCCGCGGCCCGACCTGAACCTCGGGGTGGGGTCCGGGAGCCACGCCCGGCAGACCGCCGAGGTGATGACCGGGATGGAGCAGGAGTTCACCGAGCACCCGCCCGCGCTGGCCGTGGTCTACGGGGACGTGAACTCCACCGTGGGGGCTTCCTTGGCCGGCGCGAAGCTGCAGGTCCCGATGGCTCACGTGGAGGCGGGGCTGCGGAGTTTCGACGACTCGATGCCCGAGGAGATCAACCGGCGGCTGACCGACCAGCTGTGCGCGCTGCTGTTCGTCACCTCGCCGGAAGCCATCGGGCACCTGGCCAGGGAGGGCCGCCCGGCGGCCGCGATACACATGGTCGGCAACCCGATGATCGACACGCTGCTGGCGCACCTGGACCGGTTCGATACCGCTTCGGCGCGGGCCGCGGCCGGGTTGCCGGACCGGTACGTGGTGGCCACGCTGCACCGGCCCTCGAACGTCGATGATCCCCACGCGGCGGCCGTCCTGGTCCAGGCCCTGCACGAGGTGGCCGACGAGATAGAGGTGATCATCCCGGTGCACCCGCGGGGCCGGGCGGCGCTGCAGGCCGCCGGGCTGGGCTCGCACCCCCGGCTGCGCGCCTGCGACCCGCTCGGGTACCTGGAGTTCATGGCGCTGGTCAAGGGCGCCACCGCGGTGATCACCGACTCCGGCGGCGTACAGGAGGAAACCACCCTCCTGCGGGTGCCCTGCCTGACCCTGCGGCCGAACACCGAGCGGCCCATCACGATCACCAGCGGCAGCAACCGCCTGGTCACCCACAAGGAGCTGGCCGCGGCGGTGCTCAAGGCCTGCCACGACGGGCCTTACGCCGGAGAGCTGCCGCCCTTGTGGGACGGGAAGGCGGGGCCGCGGATCGCCAGGATCATCGCGGCCTGGCTCGACCCGGAGGGCCGCCCGTGAACGCGGTCACCGGTGAGCCGGAACCCACGGTCTCGCCTGAGGAGCCGGGGCTGGCCGGGGTGGACGAGGATCTCACGGGCGATTCTGGCCCGAACGGCGTTGACGAGGGCTCCCCGGAAGATTCGGAGCGGCCCGGGATTGACGAAGACCCGGGCGATCCGGGGCTGGCCGGGGTTGACGGTGACTCCGCGGGCGATCCGGGGCTGGCGGCCGAGCGTGACCGGCTGGCGCGGACGTTGCGGGACACCCGGCTGCAGCTGGCCATGACGCAGGCGCGGCTGGCCGCGCTTGAGGACTCCGCGACGATGGAACTCGGCCGGACGCTGGTCCGCGCCGCGCGGCGCCCGTGGTCGCGGGGCGTGCAGTTGCCCATGGACCTGGTCCGTATGTGGCGCGACCGCGGCGCCCTCACCGGGCCCGGGGCGGCCACCCTCGCGCTGGCCTCCGCGCAGCTCGGCGACCTGGCCGGCGGCGGGGAGCGCTTCCTTTCCGCGCTGACCGCGCCGGGCCTGGGCGCGCCGGGTGCGGCCTCGGCCCGGTTCACCCCGCCCGGGCTGGTGATCACCGGCGTGCTGTCCGCCCACGCGTGCGCGACGCTCGCCCCGGACGCCGCCGTGCACCCGGTGCTGCCGCACGACGCGGACGTAGTGCTGGAGAGCGAGGGCGCCGACCTCGTCCTCATCGAGGCCGCCGCGATGCTCGCCGGCTCGCCCTGGGCCTACGCCGGGGATCCGGCCGCGGCCGACCGCGGCAGGCGGCTCGGGCGGCTGATCGCGTCCGCGCGCGCGCTCGGCAAGCCGGTGATCTTCATCCGTAACGTCCCCGCGCACCTCGCGCCGGGCCTGGACTGGGTGGCGGCGACCTGCGACGCGGTGTCGGATGACGGGTTCGGCGTGCAGCTGGCCCGGTTCAATCCGATCGGGCTGCCCGGCTACCGCCCGTGCTCCCCCGTCTACGCAGGCTCGCGCGATCCCCGCGAAACGCCGGCGGTGCGGGCCCTGCTCGACTTCCTGGCCGGGTCGGTGACGCTCACCGGGGACGTCGGGTGGCGCGCGCGGCCCGGGCTCTACCGCGAGCACGCCGTCTTTGTCACGGTCTCGGCGGACCAGGCGCGCGAGCAGCTTGCGTGCGGCGCGCGCGTGATCATGGTCGCGGGCGAGCCGGCCGCCCTGCGGGACCAGATCGACTCGGCGCGCGCCGACCGCCCGCTGACCGAAGGCGAGGCCCTGCCCGTACTGCGGGAGATCTTTACCAAGAACGCGACTGCGGTGCGGCTCGCCGCGCTCGCGTCGCTGGCCGGCCTGCCTGGTCACCTGATCACCGGGCGGCAGGTCGCGGTGCTGGCCCGCGTCGAGGACGCCGCCGAAGCGGCCGCGCTGTCCGCCGGCCTGGCCCGGCAGCAGATGGCGCCCGCCGAGGTCGTCGTGACGTTCCCGGCGTCAGCGGGCGATGGCGCAGCGGTTGGCTCCGTCACCGCCGCGCTAGGCGACCTGGCCGCGCGGGGCGTGATGATCACGGTGGTCCCCTCGGCTCCTATCGCGGCCGACCCCGGCGGGGCCTCCTGGGTGCCGCGGGCTGCGCGGCAGGCCCGCTCGCCGTGGGTCGTCCCGTGGCAGCGGGACCACGACTACGAGGAGTCTTACCTGCTCGACCTGGCCTGCGCACGGGAGTGCTCGCAGGCCGACGCGGTCGGGCCCGCCGGCGTCACCTTCGGGTACGTGACCTCGCTCGAGCCGGCGCTGGCCCGGCGCGAGTTCTTCGGTTCGGACGGCTCCAGGGCTGGGCTGCGCCTCTTTTCTCTTAGTTAGGAGTTGTCCGCGTTGACCACGCGCGCGCTTGTCTACGGCGACATCGACCTGAACCTGATCGACGGCTCGGCCATCTGGCTGCAGTCCGTCACCCAGGCGCTGGCGGGGGCCGGCTGCGCGGTGACGCTGGTGCTCAAGGCGACGGTCCGCACCAGCCGTCTGATCGCGCCCTTGCTGGCCGAGCCGGGGGTGACCGTGCGCAGGCCGTTCGAGGAGCACCTCGTCGAGGGTCCCGGTCCCATCCGGGCGGCCGCGGCTCCCGAGTTGCTGGCCCGCCTGGACGTGGAGGCGCCGCACGACCTGGTGGTGCTGCGGGGCCGGGCGGTGACCGCGGCGGCGGCCAATAGCGGCCTGTTCGCCGGGCGGCTCTGGCCGTACCTGACCGACGTTCCGCAGTCGGTCCCCGGGCTCACGCCCGCGGTCGCCGAAGAACTCGGGACGATCGCCACCGCGGCCCGCTACCTGCTCTGCCAGACCGAGGAACTGCGCTGCTTCCTCGAGGGCAGCATCCCGGCGGCGTGCGGCAAGTGCGTGCTGCTGCCGCCGATCCTGGCCGAGATCCCGGCCTCCCGCGGCGCCACCGCCGCCGGATCGCCGCTGCGGCTCGTCTACTCCGGCAAGTTCGCGCCGCGCTGGAACACCCTGGAGATGACCGAACTGCCCGGGCTGCTCGCCGAGCGGGGAGTCACCGCCGAGCTGCACATGGTCGGCGACAAGATCCACGACGGTCCTGACGACTATCAGCAGCGGATGCGGGCTGCCCTTGAGGGGCCGGGCGTGACGTGGCACGGCGGGCACTCGCGGGAGGACGCGCTGCGGCTCGCGGCCTCGTGCGACATCGGGCTGGGCTGGCGTCACCCCGACCTGGACGCGAGCCTGGAGCTGTCCACGAAGGTGCTTGAGTACGGCGCCCTCGGGCTGCCGGTGATCCTCAACCGCACCCCGATGCACGAGGGGCTCCTGGGGGCCGACTACCCGCTGTTCGCGGCCAGCCTGGCCGACGTCGCGGACGGGGCGGCCGCGGCGGCCGCCGATCCGGTTCTGTTCCGGCTGGCGGCGGACCGGACGGGCCGCGCCGCCGTGCAGTTCACCCTGGAGAAGGCGGCGGAGCGCCTGCGCGGGTACCTGGCGCGGGCGGTTCCCCCAAGGGGGTACGGGGGGGCGGGCAGCCCCCCCGTGAGCGGGGGGATCCCGGGAGGTCGCCCCCCCGGGGCCAGCAGCGCCGCGAGGCTAAAGGTGGTGGTGGCCGGGCATGACCTGAAGTTCTTCGGGCCCCTGCTGAACTACCTGCGGCTCCAGCCCGACCTGGAGGTCAGATGCGACCAGTGGGCCGCGCTGGGCAAGCACGACCCGGCCGCTAGCCGGGAGCTGGCCGGGTGGGCCGACGTGGTGGTCTGTGAATGGTGCGGCCCGAACGCCATCTGGTACAGCAGGCACAAGCGGCGCGGGTCACGCCTCCTGGTCCGGCTGCACAGGTTCGAGCTGGAGTCGCCCTACCCGGCGAAGGTCAAGATCGGGGCGGTAAACCAGGTGGTCTGCGTGAGCAGGCACTACGCGCGGCTGACCCGGGAGCGGACCGGCTGGCCTGAGACCAAGGTCGCGACCGTGCCCAACGCGATCGACGTGTCCCAGCTCGACCGGCCCAAGCTCGACGGCGCCCGGTTCCACCTCGGTCTGGTCGGCATCGTCCCGTCCCGCAAGCGCCTGGATCTCGCCCTCGACGTGCTCGAGGAACTGCGCCGCGAGGACGACAGGTACCTGCTGTTCGTCAAGTCGGGCATGCCGTGGGAGCACTGGTGGGTGTGGCAGAACCCGGCCGAACGCGATCACTACGCGACCGCGCTGCGCCGGGTCCAGCGGTCGCCCCTGCTGCGCGGCGCGGTGGTGTTCGACGACGCGGGACCGGACGTCGCGGCCTGGCTGCGCCGGGTCGGCTTCGTGCTGTCCACGAGCGACGGCGAGAGCTTCCACGTGGGGCCCGCCGAGGGAATGGCGTCACGCGCGGTCCCGGTCCTGCGGCACTGGCCGGGCGCCGAGACCATCTACGACATGCGCTGGATTCACCGCGATCCGGTCGACATGGCCGCCGCGATCGCCGGGCTGTCCGCGCCCGACGACTGGCGGGAGGCCGGCGACGCCGCGCACGCGCAGGTGGCGGCGGCCTACGACCTGCCGCTCGTGTGCGAGGCCTGGCGCGCCGTGCTGACGGCCGACCTGGACCCGGCGACGCCCGGGCCGGCGCTTGAGTTGCTCGGCTCGCGTTGATCGGTACGTACTTCACGCTGGCGATCAGCGCGGCGACACGCCAGGGGTGCGCCGGGCTGATCGCCGCGGCGTTGGGTACCGATCCGCGGGTCCTGCCGATCCCCGGCCCGGCGGCGGTCGCGTGGCGCGCGCCTGACGAGCGCGCGGCCGTGCTCACGTGGGGCCTGCGGGCGGATCACGGGCCCGCCGTCGCCTCGCACGAGGGCACGATCTGGGCCGGTGCAGAGGCGGTGCACGCGCGCACCGGCCCGGCGCGCGTCGATCCCGTCTACCTGACCCAGATCCCCGGCGCCGTGCTGGTCTGCGACCGGGCCTCGTGGGCCGCCGCGGTCGCGGGGGCGTCAGGCGATCACGATCCGGTCATGATCGGCGCCTTCCTGAGCATGGGCTACGCCATCGGCGCAGCGACCCCGTTCCGCGGCGTCCGGGCCCTCGGGCGTGACCGGAGCCTGACCGTGGCAGGCGGGCGCCCGGTCGTGACCCGTTCGCGTGACGGTGACGCCGGCCGTGAGGACGGCGGCGCCGGGGGCGCCGACCGCGGCGAAGGGGCCGGGGCTCCGGGCGGCGCGGATCCGTACGAGCCGGTCGCTGCGGCCCTGGTCGATGCGGTGGCCCCGCTCCGCGACGCCGGGGTCCTGGTCGAGCTGTCGCTGACCGGAGGAAAGGACAGCCGGCTGATCGCGGCCGCGCTGACGGCGGCCAAGGTGCCGTTCCGGGCCCGCACGCACGGGTCCGCCCGCCATCCCGATGTCGTCATCGCGGCCATGATCGCCGAACGGCTCGGCGTCGAGCACGTGGTCACCGAGCCGAAACCGCCGGGTGCCGGGCCAGCGCCGGACGAGGCCAGCGTGATACGCAGGCTCCGGTCGGCTGTGCTCGTCTCCGACGGCACGCTATCGGCGTTCGAGAACGTCGGGTGGCCCGACCCGCAGTACGCTGCGGAGCCCGTGCAGGTCGGCGGTCACGGCGGTGAACTCCTGCGCGGCGGGTATGCGGCGGCCGCCTGGCGCAACGGCCGGCTGGCCCGGGTCCGGAGCGCAGCGCGTGCTCCCGAGCTGTTCCGCCGCCTCACCACGCGCCGCCTGGGCCTGCTGCGCCCGGCCGCAAGCCGGGAGTACCTGGCCGCCCTGGCCCCGTACGCCGCGAGGCTCCCGGCCGGGCCGCTCCGCGCGCTGGATGACTTCTACCTGATAAACCGGGCCGGCCGGTGGTCCGCCACCGCGCGGCAGGGCTACCTGATGCGCTCGCCGCTCGTCCAGCCCTTCTTCGCCGACCGCGTCGTCCGGGCCGCGCGGTCGGTCCCGCTGGAGGACCGGATCACCGACCGGCTGCACCGCGGGGTGCTGGCCGCGCTGCGCCCCGACCTGCTCGAGCTGCCCCTGGCCGGCAGCGGGTGGAAGTCCGGACCCACACCGGGCCTGCCCCCTGCCGCGCCGGGATCCGATGCCAGGCCAGGGTCCGCGGCCGGGCCGGGGTCCGCGGCCACGGGCGACTGGCGGCGAAACTACGGCGACGAGATGGCTGGCTTCCTGCGCGACTACGCCCTGGACATGGGCGACGCGGGCGGGCTGTTCGATACCGTCCGCAGGCCCGCGGCCGAGGCCGTGCTGCGCCCTCCGCACGCCGACGCGGAGGCCGCCTGGGCGCTGGCCACCCTGGCCGCGCTGACCTCGGGCGATTGGCGGAACGCGCGCGAGCCGGTCCTGGGCTCCGGTCCGGTTCCGGACCCGCTGGCCCCGAGCGACGACCCGGGCCGCGTAACGCGGTAACGGACGGGCCGCGTGACGCGGTAACGGATCAGCCGCGGCCGTAGCGCGTCTCGGCCTGCCAGAAGAACACGATGCCCGCGATGAGCGCGACGACCGCCCAGCCGACGGCGGCGATCCACAGCTGGCTCGGCACGACGATCGGGTGGCAATAGGCCTGGAGCGGCGGGGAATGATGGGCGTTGAACAAGGCGCAGTTCGCCGCGTTGTACGGCTTGGCTCCCGGCGCGTTGGCCCGCTGGGTGGACATGAGCGCGAACCGGGCGAGTGAGATGTAGACCGCCGCCGGGTTCAGGGAGATGAGGTCCCTCGCCCACGTCGGCAGCGTGAGAAAAGACGGAAGCGAAGTGAGGCTATACATGACCCCGCAGAAGTACCGCCAGACGCGGGTCAGGAACGGGATCAGCTGGCTGAAATCCTGAGCACCGGCCCCCAGCCGGCCGATGAGCAGCGCGGCGCCCACGTTGAACATGCCCTGCACCAGCAGCACCGGCAATAGCAGGAACCAGTACCAGGTGGGGTATTCCCCGGTGGCCACCACGATGGCGATCACGACCAGCAGGGACACGAGTAGCTGCTGGAACTCGACTATCACATACGCCAGCGGCAGGCAGGCCCGGGGGAAGTGCAGCGCGCGGATGAGCGGAAGGTTCGCGCGCATCACGGTGGAGCCGACCACGATCGACCGCTCCGTGAAGGAGAAGAAGAACACCCCGATGACCAGGTACGCGGTGTAGTGCTCGATGCCGCGATTGGCCTGGAAGATGATACCGAAGATCAGGTAGTAGACGGCCGAGTTCAGCAGCGGCGTCAGCACCTGCCAGAGCTGGCCGAGCTTGGCCTCGGTGTACATCGACACGTTGCGCGCGGTGGCGTAGGCGAGGATGAAGTGCCGCCGTTGCCAGACCAGGCGCAGGTAGGGGATCAGGGGCGGGCGGACCGAGCTCGGGCGCAGGCCGAATTCGGCCGCCAGGGCGGCCAGGTCAACAGACGGCGGAGCAGGCAGCTCGGCTTCCGGCGCGAGCATGGCCGTGTTCGACAAGCTGCCTGGCGCGGTCAGCCGCCCTCGGTCCCTCATAATTGTGCAGTTTATTCAGTCGGACAGGTGGCCCGTGTCGTTGAACGACCGGAGCACGGCCGGACCGTCGGCGTACCAGTCGACCTGGCATAGCGCGGCCACGTCGAGGTGCATCCGGTACAGCGAGGGCGGCGGGGCGAGCAGAGCCGCCGCGACCAGCGTCTTGATCGGGGTGACGTGACTGACGATAAGCACCGTCTGGCCCTGGTAGCCGGCCAGCACGCGCCGCAGCGCGCTGTCGACCCTGCTGCTCACGTCGGTCAGGCTCTCCCCACCCGGCGGCGCGACGGCGGGATCAGCCAGCCAGGCGGTCAGCTCGGCCGGCCATCGCTCCCTGACCTCCGCGAAGGTCAGGCCGTCCCACGCGCCGAAGTCGGTCTCACGGAAACCCTCGTCGGCCTCGACGGGGGCCCCGGTGGCCGCGGCCACTTCCTCCGCCGTCCGAGTCGTCCGCGCCAGCGGGGACGTCACGATGGCCGTAAGGCCCGCCGAGGCCAGCCGCTTCCCCGCGGCGGCCGCCTGTTGCACGCCGACCTCGGTCAGGGGGACGTCGGATAGGCCCGCATAACGTTTCTGTACCGACATCGGCGTCTGCCCGTGCCGGAGCAGGAGGGTGACGGTGGGCTCGCCCTGGGCTTGGGTCCACGAGGTCCGGCCGCGCATCTATCTGCGCGCCTAAAGGCCAGATTCGGGCGCGCGGACGAGGATGCGCCTGCACTCCTCGCACCTGATGACCTCGTCGGGAGCTGAGGACCTGATCTGGTTCAGGTCCACCCGGTTGAGGGTCAGGTGGCAGCCTTCGCACCGGCCCGCCCGCAGCATGGCGGCACCGACCCCGCGCGAGTCGCGGATCTGTTCGTACAGCTTGAGCAGGTCGGCGGGCACCTCGGCGGCGATCTCCTTGCGATGGCCGGACGCCTGGCCCGCCTGCTCGTCGATTTCGCTGGTGGCTGCGTCACGCCGGGCCGCCGCGGCGGTCATCTCGGTGCCCAGGCGGTCGCGCTCGACGGTGAGCTCGTCGAGCCGTGAGGTCAATGCCTCCCGGCGCTCCATCAGCTCGAGCACGACTTCCTCAAGGTCACCCTGCCGACGCCGCAAGGACTCGATCTCCGACTGCAGGCTGGCAAGCTCGCGCGCGGCGGACACCTGCCCGGCGTCCAGGCGGCCCCGATCCCTGTCGATCCTGGTCCGGACCTGCTCCACGTCCCGCTCGGCCCGGCTCTCCTCGCGCGCCAGGTCGCCGAGCTCGGTCTCGGTCACGACCACGGCGTCCTTGAGCTCGCCGGTCCTCGCCTCCATGCGGGCCAGCTCGGCGATCTCCGGCAGGGCGTGTTTGCGATGGTCAAGGCGGGCGAGCTCGGCGTCGAGCTCGGCCAGTTCGAGCAGGCGTAGCTGGGACTCCGGTGATGCCTTCACGGGTCCCAACGTTAGTCCCCCCTGAGCGCGGTGTCGCATTCTAGAGGGTTAGCGCGGCGCCAGGCCCGGCCGCCCCAGTCCACCAGCGCCGCCCGTACCTCCGACCGGCAGCGGACAGTCATCGCAATGTTCGTTACGGTAGGCAGAACGGACCGTGGACGGGAGGCGCGATGGACGGCGGAGCCGATCGGGACTTCGTGAGGCTGGCGGGAGACTACCTCGACGACCGGGCGGAACGGCACCCCGACCTCGCCACCGGCCTCGGTGACCATAGATTCGACGGCCGCCTGCCCGATCCGACGGAGGCCGCGCTGGCCGACGAGCGGCGCGCCCTGGGTCGGTGGGCCGCCGGGCTTGACGCGCTCGACCTCGGCTCGCTCTCGGCCGAGCACCGGGTGGACGCGGCGATCATGGCGGACAGCGTGGCGCGGCGGATATTCGAGCTCGACGAGCTGCGCGAGCACACGTGGAACCCGCTCCCCACGAACCCCGGCAAGGCCATCTACACCTTGCTGGCCAGGGATTTCGCCCCGCTGCCCGACCGGCTCGCTTCGGTGGCCTCCCGGCTGGCCGAGATCCCGCGCGCGCTGGCCGAGGCTCGCCGGCAGCTCGGACCGATGCCCAGGGTGCACCTGGAGACGGCCATCGGACAGTTCGACGGCACGATCGCGCTGGTCAGCAAGGAGATCGACGCGGCGCTCGAGGACGCTCCGGCCAGCGCCCCGCGGATCGCCGAGGTGCGCCCCGCCGCGCTCGAAGCGCTGGCCGGGCACCGCGCGTGGCTGGGCGCGCGCCTGGACGAGGCCGCGCCCGGGCCCGACGGCGACCGGGACCCTCGGATCGGGCCCGAGCGGTTCGCCCGCAAGCTCTCGCTCAGCCTGAGCGCGGCGGCCGACGCGGACGTGATCCTGGGCCGGGCGCAGGCCGACCTGGACCTGGTCAGCGAGCAGATCGCCGAACTGGCCGCCGAGCTCGCAGGCCCGGGCGCCCAGGCCGGCCCCGCCGTCGTCCGGCAGGTACTCGACCGGCTGGCGGAGGACGTGCCCGACGAGGCGACCATCCTGGACTTCTGCCGGGACGCCCTCGCCGCCCAGACCGCCTTCGTGACCGACCGCCGCCTCGTCTCGGTCTTCGACGACCCGGTCGAGGTGATCCCGATGCCGGAGATCGACCGCGGCGTGGCCGTCGCTTACTGCGACTCGCCCGGCCCGCTCGAGTCGGCGCCGCTGCCCACGTTCATCGCGGTCTCGCCGGCGCCGGCCGACTGGCCTGCGCAGCGCGTCGCCTCGTTCTACCGCGAGTACAACCGGCACCTGGTGCACAACCTGGTGGTGCACGAGGCGATGCCGGGCCACTACCTGCAGCTGCAGCACTCCCGCCGGTTCGGAGGTTCGGGCACCGCCATGCGGGCCGTGCTCAGATCGGGCGCGTTCGTCGAGGGGTGGGCCGTCTACGCCGAGCGGATCATGGCCGAACAGGGTTACCCGGGCGACGGCGATCTCCGGACGGTCCGCATGCAGCAGCTCAAGATGCAGCTGCGGACGATCATCAACGCCATCCTCGACGCTCGCATCCACGGGCACGGCATGACCGAGACCGAGGCGATGGCCCTGATGACCGGGCGCGGTCACCAGGAAGAGGGCGAGGCGGCAGGCAAGTGGCGCCGGGCGCTGCTCACCTCCGCCCAGCTATCCACCTACTACGTCGGTTACACCGAGGTCTCCGACCTGGCGCGCGACCTGCGGGCCGCGGACCCCGGCCAGGGTGACCGGGAGATCCACGACGCCATGCTGGCCCACGGCTCACCGCCGGTGCGGCTGCTTCGCACCCTGCTGACGCCCTGATCGGCTGCTGGCCACCCGGGCGGTGGTGGTGCGGGCGGCCTGGGTCACGGCTAGCGGGCGTTGGGGACCCCCGGCCCCGGCTATCGGGGCCTGTGGCACCCATGCCCCAGTGCCGCGGCCGCGGGAACGCCAGAACAGGGTCCGCTCGCCCAGCGACCAGGCCGTGGAGGTGACCAGGTAAACCCCGGCCGCGAGCGGAGCGAACGCCGCGATCACCACCGTCAGGTACGGGAGCGCGCGGACGAGTGCTCCTGCCGCGTGTCACGCGCCGTTGAGGGTGGCTGTGGGGCGGGTGCGTGGTGCCGTTGACGGTGCCGATCTGGTGTAGTCCGGCGGGTTCGCGATGCGCGGGGTGGTGGGCGGCGTCACTGTGGCCATGTAGGT
>JBOHCK010000063.1:0-23758 GCA_050698755.1 Streptosporangiaceae bacterium
GGATCGGACCCGGACCGCCCGGCCCGTAAGCAGGACCGCCCGCCGGGATCGGACCCGGACCGCCCGGCCCGTAAGCAGGACCGCCCGCCGGGATCGGACCCGGACCGCCCGGCCCGTAAGCAGGACCGCCCGCCGGGATCGGACCCGGACCGCCGGGAGCGTAGCCGGGACCGCCGGTCGCGGCGTAGTCCGGGCCGCCTGACGGCGCGTAGCCGGGGCCGCCGGGAACGTGGCTAGGGCCGCTCGGAGGGGCGTAACCGGCACCGCCGCGAGAGGGGGAGCCGGTACCCCCCGGCTGCGCGAAGGCAGGACCACCCGGCGGCGCATAGCCGGGGCCGGGTGGCGGCCATCCGCCGCTTCCTGGCCCGGGCGGCTGTCGTTCGTGCCCGTATCGCGGTCCCTGACCAGACGGACCTGCCTGACCAGCCGGACCGGCCTCGCGCGGTGGCTGGGGACCGCCTGGCCACTGCGGTTCGCGTGGCGGCGCGGTTCCGCGGCCCGGGGCGGACGGGCGAGGAAAGGGGTTCGGGCCGGCCTCGCGCGACCCGGAGGCTGGACCGGGTGGCGGGGTGGGCCAGCCGGGCGCGCCGACGTGGCCCGGGTCGGCGGCCGCTGCGTGCAGCGGGAACCTCGGCCCAGAGTCAGCCGCACGCGGCGGAAACGCCGGTCCAGCATCGGCCGGACGGGGCGGAAACGCCTGGCCGGAGTCCGGCGGGCGCGCCGGACCGGCTTGACCAGGCGAGCTGACGTAGCCGGGGCGTGCCTGCTCACCAGGCGGCATGGGTGGCTGTGGCGTTGGTGACTGTGGCGGACGGCCGCCCTGGGGCGGCGGCGCCCAACCGGCTCCCGCCGGGTGCATGCCCGGCTGGTAAGCGGGCCGCGGGGGCGCTCCCGCTCGTCCTGGGGAGGCCTGGGAGCCCAAGGGTCCCGGCGCATACGAGCCCGGTGTCCCCTCCGGCCAGGAACCTTCAGGTGCTCCCGCAGACTCCGGCTCGCGGGTATCTCGGGGAATGTCGAGCAGGCCCCCCGGCGAGTACACGGTCGTCGGGTTTAGCACCTGCTCCCGCTCCCGGCGAGAGCGTGCGCCAGGATCTCGCCCGGGCCGCCCGGCCGCGCCCGCGGGCGCGGCGGCTCGGACCCGCTCCTGGTCGTGTTCCCCCGAAACCGCGGCCCGGCGCTGATGGCTCGCCTGGCCCCGGGACTTCGCCGCATGCGCTGAGCGCCGCCGGGCCGGCTTGGATCGGCTGCGCCTGGCCAGGGCGCAGACCAAGAGGATGATTAGCCCGGCCGCGACGAGGGCCAGCCCCACGGGCAGGCCTAGGGTGGCAATACGCCCGGTGGGGTGCTTGCTGCCCAGGCGCCTCGTGATGCTGGCACCGACGCTGAGCGCGCCGAACAGGACCAGCACTGCACCCGCGACCGCCCCGGGCAGGGCAAGCCGCGCCCTCAGGGTGGCCGAATCTGAGCGCACCGCTCAACGATCGCATCGCGCCTACCGCCCCGCAAGCCATATGGGCAGGTCCGCCCGTCACTTCTGGTCCCCGTGGCGATACGTTAAGGACATGATCACCCAGGCGGATAAGGCTCGCAGGTTCCTGGCTCTGCACCGGGCGGGTGAGCCGCTCCTCATGCCGAACCCGTGGGATCTGGGCTCGGCCAAGCTCCTGGCCGGTCTGGGCTTCGAGGCGCTGGCCACCACGAGTTCCGGCTTCGCGGCCACGCTGGGCCGGAACGACGGCTCGGTGAGCCGGGAGGAAGCCCTGGTACATTCCGCGATCATCGTCGCGGCGACCGACCTGCCCGTCTCGGCCGACCTGGAGAACGCCTACGCGCACGAGCCAGCGGGGGTCGCGGAGACCATCGGCCTGGCGATCGAGGTCGGTCTGGTGGGCTGTTCGGTGGAGGACTTCACCGGCCGGGACGATGACCCGATCTACGACACCAGGCTCGCGGCCGAGCGCGTCGCCGCGGCCGCCGAGGTTGCTCACTCGCGCCCTGTCCCCTTTGTCCTGACCGGCCGGGCCGAGAACTACCTGCACGGCCGGGCTGACCTCGCCGACACGATCGCCAGGCTGCAGGCCTACCAGGAGGCCGGCGCCGATGTCCTGTACGCCCCCGGCCTGCGCAACATCGAGGACATCCGCCAGGTGATCCGCGAGGTGGACCGCCCGGTCAACGTGCTCGCCATGGCCGGCGCTCCGGCCGTGTCCGAACTGGCCGAGGCGGGCGTGAGCCGGATCTCGGTAGGCGGCTCCTTCGCGTTTGCCGCGCTCGGCGGGCTCGTCAGTGCCGCCACCGAACTCCTTGAGCAGGGGACCTACGGCTATCAGGCGGCCAGCGCCGTGGGCCGGAAGGCCGCGATCCGCGCCTTCGGCTGAACGCTGACTGCCGCGCTAGACCCAGGGCGCTAGACCTGGGGCACCACGTCCGAGGCGATCAGCTCCAGGTGGTCAAGGTCGCCCAGGTCGAGCACCTGCAGGTAGACGCGCTCCGCGCCGATCTCGGCGAACTCCGCGATCTTGGCCGCGACCTCGCCTGGCGTGCCGCCGATCCCGTGTTCGCGCATGTCGGCCGGTTCCCGTCCGATGGCCGCCGCCCGGCGACGGAACTCGGCCTCGTCCTTCCCGCAGCACACCGTCTGGGCCACCGAGTACGTCATGGAATCGGGGTAGCGCCCGGCGACCTCGCACGCCTCGCGGACACGCGCGAAACCGGCCGCCGAGTCGGTGATGGACCGGAACGCCACGTTGTACTCATCGGCGAACCTGGCCGCCAGGCGCGGCGTGCGGCGGGCGCCAAAGCCGCCCACTAGGACCGGCGGGCGCGGGCGCTGCGCGGGCTTCGGCAAGCCTGGCGAGTCGGCCACGCGGTAATGCGCCCCCTCGAAGGAGAATGTCTGGCCTTCGGCCGTCGTCCAGAGTCCCGTGATAATGGCGAGTTGCTCCTCGAGCCGGTCAAAGCGCTCACCGAGCGGCGGGAACGGGATGCCGTACGCCGCGTGCTCGCCCTCGAACCAGCCGGTGCCGAGCCCGAGTTCGACCCGGCCGCCGCTCATCTGGTCCACCTGCGCCACCGTGATCGCCAGCGGGCCGGGCAGCCGGAAGGTCGCGGCGGTCACCAGCGTCCCGAGCCTGATGCGACTGGTCTCCACGGCCAGGGCGGCTAGCGTGGCCCACGAGTCGGTCGGTCCCGGAAGCCCGGAGACGTCACCCATCTTCAGGTAATGATCCGACCTGAAGAAGGCGTCAAAGCCGAGTTCCTCCGCCGCCAAGGCCACCGCGCGCAGCGTCTGGTAGTCCGCGCCCTGCTGCGGTTCGGTGAAGATCCGGAGTTTCATGGGTCCATCCTGCCAGGCGGCGGCGGATCATCAGGACCGCCGGGGATGAAGAACCTGTCCCAGGAGACCCGGCCCACCAGGGTATACCGGCCCAGCCAGCCCACCCCGGTCCGGACGTAGCACGGGGCCAGCGTCCGCGGGGCCATCGCCGGCCGGACCGCCTCGATGATGACGATGATGGCCCGGCCCGACCCCAGGCTCTCCTCACCGGCCCGCATGGCCCGCCCGCGGTCGTCCGTGATGCCCATCGCGACGGAGGATTCGGAGGTACCGCTCAGCGCTGTCCAAGAGTAGAAGATCATGATCTGCCCTGGGGTCTGACTCCGCGTGGCCGTGACGGCCCTGACGAATTCAGACGTTAACGCACTCTTGCTTCCTCGTCTAATCTCGACTAGTGTCGAAGCGTTGCGATTGGCAATATTGCCAATCGAGTACGGTACGAGAGTGTCGATAAGCGACGAATCGGATCCCAGGGCGTACGTGCGCCTGGCCGCGATGCTGCGTCGGCAGATCGCCGAGGGCACCCTCGCGACCGGGATGCCGACGCCGTCCATCACTACCCTCAGCCAGGAGTACGGGCACGCCCGGCAGACCTGCGCCAAGGCGCTGCGCATCCTGGAAGATGAGGGCCTGCTGAGCCGCATCCCCGGTCTCGGCTACTACGTCACGGGGAAGGGCGGGCCGGCCCAGCCCGGCTCCTGACTCTGCCCCATGGCCGCGCCGACGGAGCGCGGCCGGCTATTTCCCTATGCGCGCCCCAGGCTGGCGACGCATTCGACGTGGTGGGTCATCGGGAACGCGTCGAACGCGCGCAGGCCGCGCAGGGCCCAGCCCCGCGCGGTGAGCAGCCCGATGTCGCGGGCGAGCGTCGCCGGGTCGCATGACACGTACGCGAAGCGGATGGCGCCGTTCTCCGGCGCGCCGAGGTACTCCACGACCTCCCGGGCCAGCCCCGACCGCGGCGGGTCGGCCACCACCAGGCCGGCCGCGGGCAGCGCGACCCGAGTTCCTTCCGGGCGCAGCAGCGCCGCCACGTCGCCCCGATGCACCCGCGCCCAGGGCCACTCCCGCAGGTTGTGCCGCGCGTCCCTGACGGCGGCCTGGTCGGCCTCCACGCCGATCACGGTCCCGCTCGGCCCGACGGCCGGAGCCAGCACGCCGGCGAACAGTCCTGCGCCGCAGTACAGGTCGAGCGCCACGTCGCCGGGCCGCGGGTCGAGCCAGGCGGTGACCGCGCCGGCCAGGGCGTCGGCCGCGCCGGGATGCACCTGCCAGAACGCCCCCGCGCTGACCCGCCAGTCCCGCCCGGCCGCTCGCTGGCTGAGGTAGGCCCGGCCGCGCAACGGGGTCAGGCCAGGCCCGGAGCGGCGCAAGACCGAATCGGCGCCGATCGCGCTCACCGCCTCCTCACCACCGCCGCGCTTACCCGGCCCCGAGATGATGACGGCCCGCTCCCCCGATCCAGCCGAGACCACCGCCTCGACGGAGGCCACGCCCTCCCAGCGTCGGCCGGTGACGTCAAGCTCGGTGATCGCGGGGTGCGCGATCAGGCACCGGCCGATGTCGACCACCTCGTGCGAGCGGTGCGCGCGCAGCCCGGCCACGCCGTCCGCCCGCACCGCGAACTGGACGCGCGTCCGCCAGCCAAGGCCCGCATCGCTGTCGCCATCCGCGTCGCCGGGCAGGGGTTCCACGGTGACCGCAATTTCCAAGCCTGCCAGCCGGCGCAGTTGCTGACGGACCACGGCGGCCTTGAGCGAACGCTGGGCGGGCAGGGCGGCGTGCTGCCAGTCGCAGCCGCCGCAGGCACCGGGCCGCGCGTGCGGGCAGGGCGGCTCCACGCGGTCGGGTGACGCGGCTAGGACCTGGATCGCCTCGGCACGGGCCAGGCGCGTCGTGACGTCGGTGATGCGCGCCAGGACCCGCTCGCCGGGCAGCGCATGCCTGACGAAGATAACCGGCCCCTCGTCCGGCCGGGCGACGCACCAGCCTCCGTGAGCCACCTCGCCCGCCGTCACGTCCACGACCTGACCGGTCTGGTAAGTCATGAGGATGGATTCTGGCACCTGCAGGGAATAGCTTTGGCGAGGCACCCCTGATCGGGGGAACCCCCTCTCACCGTGGAGGACGGTCGTGCACATCGTGATCATGGGTTGCGGGCGGGTCGGGTCAACCCTCGCCCACATCTTGGAGGACCGGGGCAAAAGCATCGCGATCATCGACAAGGAGCAGGAGGCCTTCCGCAAGCTCCGCTCGGGTTTCAAGGGCGAGCGCGTCACCGGCATCGGCTTCGACCGGGCGGTGCTGATCCAGGCGGGTATCGAGCGCGCGGATGCCTTCGCGGCGGTCAGCAGCGGTGACAACTCCAACATCATCGCGGCCAGGGTGGTCAGGGAGACCTTCGGGATCCAACGGGTGGCGGCCCGGATCTACGACTCGCGACGGGCCGAGGTCTACGAGCGGCTCGGCATCCCGTCCGTAGCCACGGTGCGGTGGACCGCCGACCAGGTCATGCGCAAGCTGCTGCCGGAAGGCAGCGAGCCGCTCTGGCGTGATCCCACGGGAAAGATCGTGCTCGCCGAAGTCGCCTTCTCGCCGGCCTGGATCGGCGAGAAGGTCAAGTCCCTCGAGACCCGCGCCACCACCAGGATTGCCTTCATCGACCGGCTCGGCCAGGCGTTCGTGCCCGACGCGGCCACCGTCTTGCAAGAAGGGGACGTGATTCACGTGATCGCCAAGGAAAGTGATCTCGAGCGGATCACCTGGGCCTTCACGGGGCCAGGGGGCGAGCACTGATGCGAGTCGCGATCGCAGGAGCCGGGGCGGTCGGCCGCTCCATCGCCACCGAACTGCTGGAGAACGGGCACGAGGTGCTGCTCATCGACAACGACCCGAAGGCGATCGCGGTGGAGAGCGTACCGCGCGCCGAATGGCTGCTCGCCGACGCGTGCGAGATCAGCTCCCTCGACGACGCCGCGCTGTACCGGTGCAACGTGGTGCTCGCGGTCACCGGCGACGACAAGGTGAACCTCGTCGTGGCGCTGCTCGCCAAGACCGAGTACGGAGTACCGCGGGTCGTGGCCAGGGTCAACGACCCGAGCAACGAGTGGCTCTACAACGAGTCGTGGGGCGTCGACGTCGCCGTCTCGACCCCGAGGCTGCTGTCGGCGCTGGTGGAGGAGGCGGTCAGCGTCGGGGACCTCGTGCGCCTGATGACCTTCGGGCGGAGCGAAGCCAGTCTGGTCGAGCTGACCATGCCGGCCGAAGCCCCGCTCGTCGGCGAGCGCGTCGGCGGGATCGAGTGGCCCGCGGACACCGCGCTGGTGGCCATCCTGCGCGAGGGCCGGGTCCTGGTCCCGCATCCCGATGACCCGCTCCAGGCCGGCGACGAGATGTTCTTCGTGACCAGTGAGGATGTCGAGGACGAACTGGCGCGCCTGCTGAGCGCTAACGAGTCTCGGTGAACTCCGGGCCGCGGTCGAAGGGGTTCAGATCGGTCCGGAATCTGCTTCCCTCCTCTTCCCCTTCCATCTGCGCCTCGAGGGCCTGACGCACCTCGGGGGGCAGCCGCAGCTCGAGGATGTCCCGCGGCGGTACCGGATGCTCGCCGCGCACGACCACGATGTCCCTGAGCACGGCTTCGAGCACCAGGGCGGGCGCCCCGCCATCGGCGGCGGGGCCCTGGAACATGGCGCGGAGGAACCAGCGCGGGCCGTCTATGCCGGCAAACCGGACCGGCCGCAGGCCAGACTCTGGCCGGTTGGGCTCGGCGGGCACCTGGGCGACCAGCTCCGTGCCGAATGGCCCAGGCGATTCTTCGCTCGTCCCGCCTGCGCCCTCCACATCGACGGCGATCTCGGCCCGGATGTCGTCCCACAGCGCGCCCCGGCGCGCGGCGGCGAACGCCTGGACCAGCATGTCGCTCTCACCGTGCGTGACCCGGACCCAGGCACCCTGGTGTTCGGCCATGACGAGCTGGATCTCGTACTCCTGGTCATCGCCGCGCGGTACGAGCAGGCTGCCGAGGTCTACGCGGTCCGTGTCGGGATGCGCCTCCGCGGCGTCCCACGGGCCGCCACCGGCGCGCGTGGGCGCTGCAGGCTGCGCTGGGCGGCCTGGCTCGTCCTCGAACGACTCGTCGTCCTCGAACTCATCCTCAGGTTCCGCGTCTGCTGAACGACGCCGACGAAACACAACACACGCTCCTTGAATACCTTCACTCAGGGTATCTCTGGGATGGTCATGGCGTTGTCGTCCCCACCGGGTCGTGCCCGCCGGTCGAGCCGAACCCGCCGTCGCCGCGCACCGAGCCGGGGAGCACCTCTACCTCATGGAATACCGCTCGCTCCACCCGCTGGATGACCAGCTGCGCGATCCTGTCCCCCCGCTTGAAGCTGACGGCCTGGCTCTTGTCCGTGTTCAGCAGGGTCACCTTGATCTCCCCCCGATAACCCGCGTCAACCGTCCCCGGCGCGTTGACCAGCGTCACCCCGTATTTCACCGCCAGGCCGGAGCGGGGGTGCACGAACGCGGCGTACCCCGCGGGCAGCGCGATCGCCAGCCCGGTCCGCACCAGCGCGCGCTCACCGGGAGCCAGCTCGACGTCCTCAGCGGCCGTCAGGTCTGCGCCCGCGTCTCCAGGATGGGCGTACGAAGGAAGCGGTACGCCAGGATCGAGGCGCTTGATCAGCACGTCGGGGTCTGAGCCGGCCAACGATGGCTCCTTCCTGTGCCGGTTCCTCGCACGAAGGGTGAGAATAGCGCGACTGTGCGGCGCATCGGACCAACTACGCTCGACAGCATGCCCGAGTACCGCGAACGCCTGCGCGTCCCGCTCGCCTGGTGGCTGCTGTCCTTGCCGAGTGCCCTGATCATCGGGGTAACTGTCTACGCCGGCTTCCAAGGGCCGTGGCCGTTCATCATCGTCGGCGGACTGCTCGCGGGCTGCGCGGCGATGCTGATCAGCCTCGGCCGGGGCAGCGTCGAGGTGAGCGCCGGCGCGGTCCGGGCCGGAGGCGCGGTGCTGCCCCTGACCGCCGTCAGGGAGGTGGTCGCCCTAGACGAACCGCAGACCATCGCGCTGCGCGGCCCTCGCGCCGATCCGGCGGCGTACCTGTACTCGCGGCCCTATCTCAAGGAATCGGTGTACCTCGCGGTCGAGCCGTCGGCCGGAGTCCCCTACTGGCTGATCGGCACCAGGCATCCGGCGGAGCTCGCGGCCGTCATCGAAAGGTGCCGGATAAAAACCGGGCCCGAGCCAGTGGCATGATTGCGCGAACGGGGGCTAGAAGGAGGCAGTGGGATGGCAGATAACGATGGCAGATAAAAAGGCTGATCTCGGCACCAAGCTCATCAGCGGGCTGGCGGCAATGATCGCCGCGTTCCTCGCCCGCAAGGTGGTCACGTTCGCCTGGACCAAGGCCACCGGCAAGGAGCCTCCCACGCATCCCGAGGATCCGCAGGTGGCACTCTCCGAGGCGCTGGGCTGGTCCATGCTGACCGGCGTCACCGTCGGGGCCGCGAAGCTGCTCGCGACCCGGGCTGCGGCGCGCAGGACGCGCAGCGGCCCGGACAGCGAACCCATCACCGCCGCGGACGCCTAGGCCGCGCACTCCCGGCAGACAAGCTGGCCATTGCGGTCCTCGGCAAGCTGACTCCGGTGGTGTACAAGGAAGCACCGCGAACACGTAAATTCGTCCGCCTGACGCGGTATCACCCGGAACGAGAGTTCCTCGTTCGACAGGTCGGCCCCCGGCAGCTCCAGAGACTCGGCAACATCGTCGGGGTCAAGATCGATAGTGCTCGATGACTTGTCCATCCGGCGCGCCTGAAGCTCCTGAAGGCTGTCTTCGGTCAGGTCGTCGTCCGTCTTCCGCGGGCTGTCGTAGTCGGTAGCCATCTGAGTACTCCATCCCCCTTCATCCGTAGTGCGCACTCACTGCGCGGGTGTAACGCTTTGGAAGCCCTAGTTGTGCCCGATTCCGGCGGGGAATTCTGTCACGTTCGCGCCCAGCGCACACGCGCCACGCCGAAACTCTGCCCGCAGACAATCACGGTTCCCGCGGGCTAACGGTTCATCGCGCTCGGGGTTCAGCCCAGCGAGGAATTCGTCGAGTTGAGGGTACAGATCGGGGCCTGCGGCAACCGCCATGGAAGTGCTCTCCGGGCGGCCGGACAGCCCGCCAACCCGCGCGCCGGCCTCGCTCGCGATCAGGCCGCCCGCCGCGTAGTCCCAGTAGTTCAGGCCGCGTTCGAAGAATGCGTCCAAGCGGCCTGCGGCGACCGAGCACAGGTCAACCGCGGCGGATCCGCCGCGCCGGATATCGCGCACGTGAGGCAGCAAGGCCGCGACCACCTCGCCTTGCACGCGACGACGCCCCTGGGCGTACCCGAAGCCGGTCCCGACCAGCGCCTGGCCGAGCGGCACGCCGGTCGTGCAGTGCAGCGAGATCGCGTTCGCCGGGTCCCCATCCTGGCGGAGCCAGGCGCCCTGGCCCGCCACCGCGGTGAACGTCTCGCCGCGGCGGGGCACGGCTACCACTCCGGCCAGGACGGTCCCGTCCATCTCGGCGGCGATCGATACGGCCCAGTCGAGCAGGCCGTAGAGGTAGTTCACGGTGCCGTCCAGCGGGTCCACGATCCAGCGCACGCGGGCCGGGTGACCCTGGCCGCCCAGAGTCACCAGACCGCCTTCCTCGCCGAGGACCGCGTCGCCCGGGCGCACCGCGCGGATGCTTTCGGTAATCAGTGCCTCGGACCGGCGGTCCATCTCCGTCACCACGTCGGTCGGGCTCGACTTGGTGTCGACGACCTCGGGGCGCTCGTGACCCCGCCAGGAGGCGAGCAGCCGCCCGGCCTCGCCTGCCGCGTCCATCGCGATCCGCAGCAGCGCCCCGGGGTCAGTCACCGGGACCCGCAGCAGCAGTCTGCGGGGCAGGTGTCGCTCGGCCTAGGCCCCGCGAGCCGCTCCCGCACCAGTTCGGTGATCATCGAGGCGAACCGCGGGTCCGTGCCCGGCGTGGCCGCGCGCGCGAACACCAGGCCCAGGGCGTCGGCGGCGTGCGCCGCCTCGAGGTCCAGGTCGTGCCGGACCTCCATGTGGTCCGTCACGAACCCGACCGGGATCACCACCACCGCCAGGGTCCCCGACTTCGCCAGCTCGGCGAGATGGTCGCGCACGTCAGGCTCGAGCCACGGCTGCGACGGCGACCCGCTCCTGCTCTGGTAGGCGAGCGTCCACGGGTGGGTACCACCGACTCGTTCGGCAATAAGGCGGCCCGCCTCGGTCAGCTCGGCTACGTACCTCCGCCCGCCGCCCGGCCCGCTGGCCTCAGCCATCGCGACCGGGATGCTGTGCGCGGTGAACACCAGGTGGGCGTCCTCGCGCACGTCGCCGGGCAGCGAGGCCAGCGCCGCGCGCGCGTGGTCCGCGAAGGGCTCGATGAACCCCGGATGGTTGAAGAAGCGCCTGATCTTGTCGATCTTTGGCGCCCGAGGCCCCACCGCCGCGCGGGCCCGCTCGATGTCGTCCAGATACTGCCTGCAGCTCGAGTAGGAGCTGTACGCGGACGTGACGAAGGCGACCGCCCGCCGCACGCCGTCGTCGGCCATGGCGCGCACCGTGTCGGCCAGGTAGGGCGACCAGTTGCGGTTCCCCCAGTACGCGGGGAGCGACACGCCGCTCGCCGCGAAGTCGGCGCGCACGGCGGCCAGCAGGTCCCGGCACTGCTGGTTGATCGGGCTCACCCCGCCGAACGCGTAGTAGTGCTCGGCCACTGCCGCGAGCCGCTCGTCCGGTACGCCGCGGCCCCTGGTGACGTTGCGCAGGAACGGCATCACGTCATCCGGGCCTTCCGGGCCGCCGAACGAGACGAGCAGGAACGCGTCGTAGGCGGGCATGCCCCCATCCAACCAGGGCAGCCGGGGTGGCCACTCCACAGGGTGGACGGCGCTGGCCCGTCCGATATCGTCGTGATCGTGGGGTCATGCGACGATGACGAGGGTTGACGACGCGGAGCGTACCGTCGGCCGATCCCCACTTAGCCTGCTGGCCCGACCGCTGCGACCCTACGCGGACATCTTCCGGATTCCCGGCGCCTGGCGCTTCTCGGCGGCGGGGATCATCGGGCGGATGCCGATGTCGATGTTGGCGCTCGGGACCGTCTTGCTCATCTCGGCGTCAACCGGCAAGTACGGCGTGGCGGGCGCCGTCTCCGCCGTCGGCTCGCTCGCGTACGCCTTCTCCTCGCCGCTAGTCGCGCGGATCGCCGACTCCCGCGGCCAGCGACCCGTGCTGCTGGTGATGCTCGCGGTGTTCGCCACCGCCACCACCGCGTTGATCGCGGCCGTGCTGCTCAAGGCCCCGACGTGGGTGTTCTTCGCCCCGGGCGCCATCGCGGGCGGGTCCATGCCGTCCCTGGGGGCCATGGTCCGGGTCCGGTGGAGCGCCCTGCTCGCGGGCACTCCGCGGCTGCACGCCGCGTTCTCCTTCGAGTCGGTCGCCGATGAGCTGTGCTTCGTCATCGGGCCCGCCGCCGTGACGCTGCTGGCCACCGAGGTGTTCCCCGCCGCCGGCGTCGGCGCTTGCGCGCTGCTCTGCCTCGCCGGCACGTTGTGGTTCGCCGCCGAACGCGGCACCGAGCCGGTGGTGGTCAGGACCGAAGGCCGTCGTGCCCAACCCACCGCGCGGCATCGCGAAGCCGCCGCACCGGGACTGCTCGTGCTCGTCCCGCTGTACCTGCTGCTCGGGGCGATGTTCGTGTCGATCGACCTGAGCACGGTGTCGTTCGCGCAGCACTTCGGGCACAAACCGCTGGCCGGCCTCATCCTCGGCACGTACGCGCTCGGCAGCGCGACGGGCGGGTTCTGGTACGGGTCCAGGCAGTGGCGGTCGCCCATCCAGAACCGGTTCGCGCTGACGCTGACCCTGACCGTGCTCGGCGTGGCCACGTTCTGGGCCCAGCCGAACCTGGTCACCCTGACCTGCGGGATCTACGTGTGCGGGCTGACCATCGCGCCGACGCTCATCGCCGGGTTCAGCCTGCTGG
Organism: Streptosporangiaceae bacterium; assembly: GCA_050698755.1. Taxonomy (GTDB): domain Bacteria; phylum Actinomycetota; class Actinomycetes; order Streptosporangiales; family Streptosporangiaceae; genus Palsa-504. Next base: position 12,385 of record JBOHCK010000063.1, read on the forward strand.
AGGCGCAGGCCAGGCCGGGCCGGAGCACCGAGGCCATGTCCTGGATCAGCAGCGGCATCGGCGTCGGCCTGGCGGTCGGGTCGTCGGTGGTCGGTTTCATCATCGACGCGCACGGCCCGCGGGTGGGCTACGCGTTCGCCGCCTGCTGCGGCGCGGCCAGCGCCGTCACCTGCCTGCTGGGCCTGCGGCGACTCCGGGTGGAGCCCGAGCGGGCCACGGATCAGGAATAGTCCTGCGCGTATTCGGCGGCGAGGGCGAGGACCTCGTTGACGTACCAGGTCGCGTGGTTGTAATCGAAGATGGCCGAACGCAGCATCGCGGGGTCACCGCCACCATCGGCGCACACAGCAGGCGGGCGGCGGAGGGCACGGCGTCGAGGGCGTCCATGATGTCGGGCGGGCCTGGCGGGCCCCACCCGTCGATGCCCCAGACCGCCCAGGTGGAAGGCAGGAACTGCATGGGGCCCAGGGCCCCCGCGGTGGACGGCCCGTCGTTGGCGCCGTCGCCGCTCTCGATCTCGTTGATGGCGGCCAGGACCGTCCAGGACAGGCCCGGGCAGTACTGGGCGGCGGATTGCTGGTACAGCTCGAGGAAGGTGGCTGGCGTCCCGGCCCGCACGTTCGCGTCCACCGGCAGGCTGGCGGGCGTGACCTTCTGGTACGACACCAGGTTCACCACGTGGCCGCCGGCGCCGATGACCGACCGGACCTCGGACATGAGCGTGATCAGGTCGGCTCCGGGCGCGTTGATCAGTACCGCGAAGTTCTTCGCCAGGCCGAGCTGCGCGGACCTGGCCAGGTTGACGACCGCGTCCGCACCGCGCACGCTGAGCTGGGCCGCCGTGCCGAACGGTATCGTCTCGCGGGCCGCGCCGGTCACCTCGTACGCGTGCCCGGCCGACACGCCGAGGTCGCTGGCCGCGGCCCGGGTGCTGACGAGCTCTCCCTGGCTCAGGTCGGACCAGACCGCGGCCGCCGCGGCCGTGCCCGGAGGCGTCCAGGCCCGGAAGGCCTGGGGCGAGACGCCGAGCACGTCGGCCGCCTGGCCGTTGACCGTGACCTGCCCGCCGTCCAGCGGGAGCACGGCCAGCACGCTGCCCAGTTTGCTGATCCTGGCCAGCTGCGCGGAGGTGATCCCGCCCGGCGCGCCGGCGATGAGATCGGGCACGAACAGCTGCCTGGGCGGGGCGCCGGCCGTCCCGGGCGACCCGGAGATCCGCGGCGGGGCCGGCGCGACCGCGGGGGAAACGAGCTCGTGGCCGCCGAAGCCGCCGGGGGTGATCACGGCCTGCGCGGCGGGGTCCGCGAGCCCGGCTACGCTCAGGCACAGCGTGAAGGTGGCCACGGTCGTCGGGACGGCTCGGCGCCAGAACGCGGAGATCACAATGCATATGACGATATAAGGCCGCAGCATCACCAGCGTCGGCCAGACCCAGGAGCAGTCATGCCGGGCAGTTCGGACCACGTACCAGTCATCGCGGTGGCGAGCGGTAAGGGCGGCGTGGGCAAGACCACGGTCGCGGTCAACCTGGCGCTGGCGCTGACCGCCCAGGGGCTGCGGACCGGCCTGGTGGACGCGGACCTCTACGGCCCCGACGTGCCCCGGATGATGGGCCTGCGGCGCCGCGCCGAGGCCTCCCACGTCACGCTGTTCGCCCGGCCGGGCGCGCCCGATTCCCGCCTGCAGACCGTCAGCCAGCACGGCGTCCAGCTCGCCTCGGCGGCGCTCCTGCTCGGCGAGAATCAGGGCCTGGGTATCACCGGGGGCATCGCCCAGCTGCTCGTCCGGCGGCTGATGGCCGATACCGACTGGGACAGCCTGGATTACCTGGTGGTGGACCTGCCGCCGGGCACGGCGGACATCCAGCAGTTCGTCTTCGCCCTGTCCGGCCGTCGCCTGTGTGTGCTCGTGGTGGTGACTCCGCAGGTCATCGCGCACCAGGACGCGCGCAGGCTTATCGCGCACCTGGCCCCGCGCACCCGCAGGTCGCAGGGTTCAGACACGCGCCAGGTCGTGGTCGCCGGGGTGGAGAACATGAGCGGCCAGGTGTGCCCGAGGTGCGGGGAGACGACCCCGCTGTTTCCCACGGCCCCGGAGCAGGAGAGCATCTGGGCGCTGATCCCGAAGCTGGCCGAGATCCCGTTCAGTCACCGGGCAGCGCAGGACGCCGACGACGGGCAGCCCGTCATGGTCACCGGCGCCGTCCCCGAGCAGGTCGCCGCCTACTCACTCGTCGCCGAGCAGGTCCGCAAGCGGCTCGCGGACCCGGGACCAGACTGATCAGGCTGGGCTGAACCGGATTTCCCGGGAAGCTTCCGGCGCGCAGAAGGCAAGCATCCGCGCCCCTTCCTCAGCCACCAGATCGCGGTTGGAACGGGAAAGGGGGCCGAACAGCTCGATGGCCAGCGCGGCCGACCCCTTGCTCCGAGCCAGCCGCCACATCCCGGCGACGAACCCGTCGACCAGGACAGACCCGGGGAAGATGCCGTTGATGGTGTAGAACCGCTTCAGGTTCGCGGCGCTGACCACGCGAGTCCGGTCAGCGTGCGCGAGCAGGAGGTTGTCGAACTCCGCCGCCAGCCGGACCGGCGCGGGTAGGTCCGGGTCCGGACGCGGGGCCGACGGCAGGTCGAACAGCTCGGCTCCCTGCTCATCACGGAAGGTGACCAGGGACGGCCTGAGCTCCTCGAGCACCGCCCGCATCCCGGTCAGCCCCGACCACGCCGCCACGTCCGCCACGGTGGCGGGGCCGAACGCGGCCAGGTAGCGCGTGACAAGCCCGGGCCGGGTCTCGGGAAACCACGCGACCGTCTGCGCCTGCCCGCCGAGCCAGTGTTCGGCCGAGGTGTGCAGCGACTGCCCGGCCCGGCCCCAGACGGCGCGCGGCGGCACCTGCACGAGCGGGACGTGCGCCCGGACCCCCTGCGCGAGAGCAGCGGGCGGGTGCAGCGGCCAGCGCCCAGACAGGGCCTCGCCGAGCGCGCTGAACGTCATCGGCGCGGCTTCCACCAGGTCCCGCCCGGCCGCGGCCAGGGCTACGGCGTCTACGCCGGCCAGTTGCTTGCCGAACACCCCGCGCATCCCGCGCTCGAGCACCGGCTGGAGCAGCCGCCGCAGCGGCAGGCAGTCGCGGGCCGACACCAGGTGGATGGTCCCCCGCATCAGCGCGATCCTGACCACGCTCCGGTCCGTGATCAGCGAGGCCAGATCGTCGGGCCTGAACCCGGGCAGCCGTGACCAGAGGCCGTAGTAGGGCGGGAACGGCGCCTGGGCCTGCAGCCCGACCAGGTGCTCGATGGCCCCGATCACCCCGGCGCGCCTGGCGGCAGGATCCTCCGGCAGGTCAGGCTGGTCGAGCAGCAGCTGGCGGCTGAGCAGGGCGCGGTTGAGCGCGCGCTGGCTCAGCACCCGGTCCGCCGACGCCGCGTTGCCCGAATGTGTGGCAGTTATGACACGGAAGGCTACTCTCTTGCTATGAACCAGGAGGCAAGCCGCGGCTCCGCTAGTGCCGCCTCGCGCGGGGCCGGGCGGCCACCGAGGAAACCGCTCGCCAGACCTTCCCTGGGCGGCGGTGCCCCCGCCCAGGACCGCGAGCTACGCGCCCAGGGCCGGGAGACCGTCCGCAAGCTGCTCGAGGCCGGGATGATCGAGTTCGAGGACCGGGGTTTCCAAGGCGTGCGCGTGGACGACGTGGTGAGCCGGGCCGGCATCTCGCACGGCACGTTTTACCTGTACTTCTCCAACAAAGAAGATCTCTTCAAGGCGCTGATGCGGGACGCGCTGCACGACATGGAGATCGTGGCCGGCGACTTCCCCGTCGTCACCAGCGACGAGACCGGGCTGAAGGTCCTGCGCCAGTGGGTGCGCAAGTTCTTCAAGGCCTACGCCGCACACGGGACCGTGCTCCGCACTCTTAGCTCGGCGAACGCGCCCGGGGAGATGTTCGGCGACGGACTGAAGTTGTTCTTCAGCATCGCCGAGGCCATGACCACGGGCATGACCGCCGCCGCCCAGGCGGCCGGGCGGCACCAGGATCGCGCCGACCTGACCGCCCTGGCCTGCCTGATGATGCTCGAGCGGGTGAACTTCCTCGTCAGCACCGAGCTCCCCCTACCGGAAGACGAGATGGCCGACCGCATCGCGGACATCATGTTCGCGGCGTTCGGGCTGAACGTGGCGTAAGGTCACGGCCGGGCACGGCTATAGCACCTGCGGGGTTCGGGGAGAATCTCTGCGTGCGGTTTCTCCACGGGAAAGCTCCCGAGCATGACCTGACGTACAGCGACGTCTTCATGGTGCCGGGCCGGTCGGCCGTCGGTTCACGGCTGGACGTGAACCTGGCCACCGCCGACGGCAGCGGCGCCACCATCCCGATCGTGACGGCCAACATGACCGCCGTCTCGGGCCGGCGGATGGCCGAGACGGTCGCGCGGCGCGGCGGCGTCGCGATCCTCCCGCAAGACATCCCCGCCGACGTGGTCGCGGACGTGATCGCCTGGGTGAAGTCGCGGGACCTGGTGGTGGAGACGGCCCTGACCCTCCGGCCGGCCGATACGGCTGGCGATGCGCTGAGCCTGCTGCCCAAGCGGGCGCACAACGCCGTGGTGGTGGTCGAGGACGGGCGGCCGGTCGGCGTGGTCACCGAAGCCGACTGCCTCGGGGTGGACCGGTTCACTCAGCTCCGCCAGGTGATGTCGGCCGACCCGTTCACGCTGCCCGCGGGCACGCCGCCGGAGCGGGCCTTCGCGCTGCTGCACGAGGGCCGGCACCGGCTGGCGCCGGTCCTGGACTCCGGCGGCCGCTGCGTGGGCATCATGACCAGGACCGGTGCGCTGCGCGCCACCCTGTACTCCCCCGCCGTCGACGCCTCGGGCCGGCTCCGGGTGGGCGCCGCCCTCGGCGTCAACGCCGACGTGGCCGCCAAGGCCAAGCTCCTGCTCGACGCGGGTGCGGACGTGCTCGTGGTGGACACCGCGCACGGGCACCAGGAGAAGATGATCTGCGCGCTGCAGGCCGTGCGCGGCCTGGCACCCTCGGTCCCCGTGGTGGCCGGGAACGTGGTCACCGCCGCCGGGGTCGCCGACCTGGTCGCGGCGGGCGCCGACATCGTGAAGGTCGGCGTCGGGCCAGGCGCAATGTGCACCACGCGGATGATGACCGGGGTAGGGCGGCCGCAGTTCTCGGCCGTCCTTGAGTGCGCGCAGGAAGCCCGGCGCCTCGGCGCGTTCGTCTGGGCCGACGGCGGGGTCAGGCACCCGCGGGACGTGGCGCTGGCGCTCGCCGCCGGGGCCTCCAACGTGATGATCGGGTCGTGGTTCGCCGGGACGTTCGAGTCACCGGGCGACACGTTCCGCTCGCCCGAAGGGCGGCTGTACAAGGAGAGCTTCGGGATGGCCTCGGCCCGGGCGGTACGCCTCCGCTCGGCCAGCGATTCCCCGTTCGAGCGGGCGCGCAAGGAGCTGTTCGAGGAGGGCATCTCGTCGGCCCGCATGTACCTGGATCCGACCCGGCCCGGCGTGGAGGACCTGATCGACATGATCGTGGCCGGGCTGCGCTCCGCATGCACCTACGCGGGGGCGCGGGACCTGCCCGAGTTCAGCGAGCGGGCCGTGGTGGGCCTGCAGAGCGCGTCCGGCTACAGCGAGGGCATGCCCGTCCCCACCAGCTGGTGAGCCCAGCTGGTGGGGTCAGCCGGTCGCGTTGAGCCAGCGGACGGGGGCGCCGTCGGCGGCCCGGCGGAACGGCTCGAGTTCGTTGTCCCAGGCCGTGCCAAGCAGTAGGCCCAGTTCCTGCTCGAGCGGCGCGGAACCCACCCGTGAGGCCCGCTCCATCACCGCGCGCAGGCGGTCCTCGGGCACCACGATGTCGCCGTTGGCCGCCGTGACCGCGGTGAACGTGCCGAGCTCCGGCGTGTAGCAGTGCCGGACGCCGTCACAGCCGGGTGAGCCGTCCTCGGTCACCTCGAACCTGAGCCGGTTCCACCCGGCCAGCGCGGACGTGATCGCCCCCGCCGTGCCGGGGCGCGCCTGCCAGGTGAGCTCGGCGCGCAGCGATCCCGGGGCGGCTGGCTGACCGGCCCAGGACATGCTTACAGGCGCCCCCACTACTCCGGCTACGGCCCACTCGATGTGGGGACACAGCGCCGGGGGCGCCGAATGAACATACAAAACACCAGTTGCCGACACCGTGCCTCCTCAGACGTCGCTCGCCTTCCCCTGCGGCATCGTCAATTCGGCACGGACTGCGATACGTATTCTGCCTCATCCCGGCGCCCATTACCAGCACTCCGGGCAGTAAGGCCGCGAGAATTCGCAAACATGACCAAAGCCGCGAGCACGACGACGCCCACCGCGGCCCACGGAACGTAGTCACCGAGCCGGTCGTAGACGGTCCTGGCCGAGGCCGCGGGCAGCCCAAGCCTGACCGTGACCACACCGTGCCCGGACTGCCCCATCCAGGCCAGCAGCCTGCCTCTGGCGTCGTAGGCGACCGTGTCCCCGGTCAGGGCGGCCTGGACCACGGGGCGCCCGACCTCGGCCGCTCGCACGGCGGCGAGCGAGGCGTGCTGGTCCGGTCCCCAGGTGCCCTGGAAGGTCGACGTTTCGGACTGGTAGACGATCAGCTGCGCACCCTTGTCCGTGTCGACCCGGGCCATGTCGGGGAACGCGGACTCGAAGCAGATCAGCACGCCGATCGGCAGCGGCTTTCCGGTCCGGTCGGTCGCATACAGCAGGTGTGCGCCGGTTCCGGGGATCATGTTCGACGACGCCGCCTTGCTGATCTTGGTGAGCCATCCGAGCTGCTGCCGGAACGGTATGTACTCGCCGAACGGCACCAGCCGCGTCTTGACGTAGGTGCCCTTGATCCCGGAGGGACTGACTAGGACCGCCCACTTCTCGTGGCCCTTGCCAGCCGGCGTGGCGTCCTGGTCCACCAGGATCTCGGCCCCGTCCTCGGCGGACAGCGCCTCGATCTGGCTCAGCAGGGCGTGGCTGCTCGGCAGCGTGAGATCCTCGGCGATGCTACTCTCGCCCCAGACGATCAGGTCGGGCCGAACGCCGTCCAGCGTGCCGCCCCGGCTCAGCTCGGCGGTCAGCGCCTGCGACGCGTGCGAGGCCAGGCTGGCGTCCAGGACCACGCCCGGCTGCACCATCGCGATCGTGACGTACCGGACGGCGGGGCGGGCCGGGGTCAGCGCGAATGCCAGCGGCCCGGCGCCCAGGCTGGCCAGCCCGGCGGCCACGCCCAGGACCGCGAACCCCGACCGCCACGAGGCACCCGGCAGGACGGCCGCGCCGATCCGCGGCAGGGCCTCCAGCACGATGACGATGGCCACGTTCGCCAGCACGAGCGCGAAGCTGATGAGCCAGACCCCGCCCACCGCGGCGAGGGCCAACACGGCGGGATGCTGCCACTGGCTGACGCCGAACACCGCCCACGGGCCGCCCAGCGCTTGCCAGGACCTCAGCCACTCGGTGAGCAGCCAGCAGCTCGGCACCACGACCAGGGCGGCCAGCGCCCGCGGCCAGCTGAGCGGCGGGCGCAGCAGCTTCTGCGCGGCCACGCCGAACGGTATCCAGAGGACCCCGACCACCGCGCCGACCAGCAGCACCGCCGGGCCGATCTCGGGCGCCATCCAGTACAGCGTCGCGATCAGGTAACCGGCCCCGAGCCACCAGGCACGCACCCCGCCTTCCCGCGCCGTGGGTGACCTGACGATGAGCACCAGCGCGGGTACCAGTCCGAACCAGGCCAGGAACTCCAGGTTCGCGTCGGGGAACGTGAGGACCAGGACCGCGCCGCAGAGCAGCATGGCGAACCGGGCCGACCTGATCCACCTCACCGGCCTCGCCAGCGCGCTACGCCACCGCACGCTCCTATTGTCGGCCGGCCCGGCCTTCGGGCGCGACACTGGCCCTTTCCCTGGCCGACGGCTTCGGCCTAGTCGCGGCCGCCGGAGAAGATCCGCAGGAAGAACAGGAACACGTTCAGCGCGTCGAGGAAGATGTTCGCGGCGATCAGCGGGGCCGAGTCAAGGTCCGAGGAGCGGCGGAGCCGCTGGAAATCGAACATCGTCAGGCCGGCGAAGATGACCAGGCCCAGCACCGAGTAGATCAGCTCGCCGTGCGGGATATGGACAAAGATCAGCACGATGCCGAACACGATGAGGGCGATCAGGGCCCAGAAGGACACCCGGGCGAGCCCGGACAGGTCCCGCCGCGTCGCGTAGCCGGCCGCCCCGAACCCGGCGATGAACAGCGCGGTGGCGCCGCCGGCCTCCCACAGCGTCTGCGGGCTCGTCGTGGCGTAGTAGACCAGCAGCGGCGCCATGGCCAGCCCCAGCGCCGTCCCGACCACGAAGAGCAGCACCGTCGACAGCGACCCGGACCTCGACCGCCGGGCGGTGAAGTTCATGGTGATCAGGCAGGCAATGGCCACGATGAACCACACGAAGGTCCAGCCCTGGGACAGGTTGCGGCCCAGGTAGGAGCCCAGCGCGAAGAAGCCTGCGGTGACCGCGACGTACCCCATCGTCTGCCCGAACAGCGTCCGGGTCCTGTCCTGGGTGGCCGATCCGTAAGAGCCGTACGCAAGTGAGGAGTTCATGGCCTCTCCTGTGCGAAAGATGTCCCCACCGGGCCTGCGGGCCCGCATTTGATCGTCTTGAAGTTAAGCGGTTTCGGCTGGTCCTTAGTTCCCGGCCAACGTCACGACCGCATCTGTGGTCAGCTCGACCAGGCTGGGCAGGACCAGGCTGGCTTGCGCGAGGGCGTCCGGATCCGGCGGATACGCCGACTGCGGGACCGCGATGACCCGGAGCCCCGCGGCACCAGCCGAGCGGAGCCCGTTCGAGGAGTCCTCGATCGCCGCGCAGTCCGCTGGCGGGCAGCCTAGCCCGGCGGTGACAGCCAGGTAGATGTCCGGCGCCGGCTTACCGTGCGCCACCTGCTCGGTCGACATCACCACCCGGAAGCAGGAACGCAGCCCGGCGGACCGCAGAACGGTGTCGATCAGCCTGGGCGGCGACGAGCTCGCCACCCCCAGCGGCCAGCGCGCGCCCATCCGGTGCACCGCATCCGCCGCGCCGGGCAGCAGCGGCACCTGCTCGGTGTACCGGGCGGCCATCCGGTCGATGACCAGCTCGGCTACCTGTTCGGGCGGCAGGCCGACACCGAGGTCCTCGCTCAGGTACCTGGCCCATTCCCGGGTGCTCATGCCCATGAGCCTGCGCTGGGCGTCGGGGGCCCAGTGCCCGCCCCGTTCGGCTACGAGGCCGCGGCGGACCTCCTCCCACACCGGCTCGGAGTCGACTAGCACGCCGTCCAGGTCGAACACCATCGCCCGGATCATGGAGCGCCTACCACCCTTCCGTTCCGGTCGATCCAGCTCTGACCAGCCAACGGTAGCACCGCTCTTCGCTTCGCCGATGATTCGAAAAGATCTTGGAAAAATATTCTCTATCTGCTTGTAGCACTGACTGCGATATGATAGTCTCTTTGTAGAACAAATTCAGACCTCTATCCCGAACGGGCGGTGGTTTATGCCCCGGGAACCGTTCCCCGAACGCAGGCCGGACGATCCAGCACCTGATAGCCCCGAATGGCGCCGGGTCGACGACAGCGAACCCTTGAACGACAGCCAGGTTCCGGAGCAGGGCCTGTTCATATGCCTGCCCGCCGAGGAGCTGACCCTGGCCGGGTTCGCGCAGGACGGCCGGTCCGACACGATGGCGCCGGGCGCGCTGCTGGCCGCCGTGCTGGACGCGGTCACCGGCGAGGGCGGCTCCGGACTGGCCGGGCTGGCCGATGACCAGCTGATCGGGATCATCTCCGCGGCCCGGCGGATGGAATCCCGCGCCGCGTGGACGCTCATGGCCGGCCTGGCCGAGCTGGCCCGCCGCCGCCCGGCCGACGAGCCCGCCGGTATCGGCCGGTACGGGTTCAGCGACTTCGCCCCGGACGAGGTCGCCGCCGAGCTGCACCTGACCCAGCAGTCCGCCGCGGAGCAAATGTGGTTCGCCCGCGAGGTCGAGCGCAAGCTGCCCCGCTGCTTCGCCGCGCTGGCCGCCGGAAAGCTGCACCCGGTGCACCTGCGCATCATCGAAGATGAGACGGCGATGCTCGGCCCGGACGACCTGGCCCGGGCCGACGAGCAGCTGGCCGGGCTGGCCGGGTCGTTGACCTTCGGGCAGCTGCGGTCCAAGGCCCACCGGCTGGTCCTCAAGCTCGACCCGGACGCCGCCCGTAAGCGCAAGGAGCAGGCCAAGCAGGACGCCCACGTCCGCCGATTCCGCGAAGACTCAGGCAACGCCGGGATGATCGCGCGGGAACTGCCCCCGGACGAGGTGCTGGCCTCGTGGCAGCACGTGGAGCAGCGGGCCCTGGACCTGCGCGCCGCCGGGATGCCCGGCACCCTCACCGACCTCCGCGTCCGCGCCTACCTGGACCTCCTCCAGGAGCGGGACAGCCGCCTGATCCCCGCCCGCCAGGGCACTGACGAGAAGGACACGGGCCCAGGAGGCCCGCCAGACCCGGGCGACACCCCGGACGATGGCCCAGGCGATGGCCCAGGCGGGACTGGCGGCCCGGACGACCGGCCCGGAGGCGGCCCGGGCGGGACCGGCCCGGAGGGCCACCCCGACCACCCCCACCACCCTCACCGGGCCCGCCAGGGTGACGGCCCGAGCGTGGCGGCACTGGTGAACATCCTGGTCCCGGTCGAGACGCTACTAGGCCTGTCCTCTACGCCGGGGGAAGCCGCCGGGTTCGGGCTGCTCGACGCCGACGACGCCCGCAACCTGGTAGCTGCCGCGGCCCGCCACCCGGACACCAGGTGGTGCGTGACCGCCCTGCACCCCGACGGCACCGCGGCCGCCCATGGATGCGCCCGCGGCCGACATTCCCCCGCCACCCGCACCCGGCCCCGCCGGCACCACCGGTGACCCGCCAGACCCGCACCCGCCGCCCGGCAACTCCGGTCCCACTGACACCGGCAGCCCTCCCGGCCCGGACCCGCCCCTCGGAACCGGGACGCGGGACTACCTGGCCGGGCTGCGGATCCGGATGACCCCGGTGACCCGCGGCCACTGCGACCACACCCGGGCCGAGAGCGGATACCGGCCCAGCCGGGCCCTGGCCCACCTGGTCAAGGCCCGCAACACCCGGTGCACTGCCCCCGGCTGCGGCCGGCCCGCCGCCCGCTGCGACCTGGACCACACCCTGGCCTGGGACAACGGCGGACTCACCTGTTGTCACGCGCCGTTGAGGGTGGCTGTGGGGCGGGTGCGTGGTGCCGTTGACGGTGCCGATCTGGTGTAGTCCGGCGGGTTCGCGATGCGCGGGGTGGTGGGCGGCGTCACTGTGGCCATGTAGGT
>JBOHCK010000064.1:0-23723 GCA_050698755.1 Streptosporangiaceae bacterium
ACGGCGGGGTCGAGTTGTGGCTGGCCGACGTCAGCGGGACCGCAGGCTTCGACTGGCCGGTGCCTCACCTGGCGCGCTTTGCCTACGAACTCGGCGCGGCGCAGGCCCGCTGGGCCGGCCGGGTTCCCGACACGCCGTGGCTGTCACGTCGCTGGCTGGCGCAGTACCTGGCGGAAGGGCCGCCCCGGCGGGTCAGTATCGAGGCCGCCGACTGGGACCACCCGAGCGTGGCCATCTGGCCGGCCTGGGTCCGCCGCGAGCTGCAGCGGCTCTGGGCCGCTCCGCAGCAGGCCCTCGCCGCCGCACAGGCGGCCGAGCGGACCCTGTGCCATCTCGACGTCTGGCCAGCCAACCTGATCGACGAAGCGGGCGTATCCGTCCTGTTCGACTGGTCGTTCGTCGGCGAGGGTGCCATCGGCGAGGACGCCGCCAACCTGATCCTGGACAGCTGCAGCGACGGGCTCATGGACGCGGCGCTACTCCCCGAGATCGCCGAAACCGTCACCGACGGGTACCTGCGTGGCCTGCGCGACGCTGGCTGGCCGGGCTCCGCCGATTCCGCCCGCGCCGCCATCGCCGCCTGCGGCGCCGCCAAGTACAGCTGGTTCGGCCCGTGGTGGGTCTGGCGAGCCGTCCACGACGATCTAGGCCCGTCGTCGTACGGCCAGGACCGCTCCGCCTCGGCGGGGGTCAACCGGGTGACCGGGCTAGTCACGCTCGTCGCCGAATGGGCCAGCGCCACGGCGGCCGCGCCTGGCTAAGCTGATGTAGCCAGCCAGCGCCGTGGGTAATTGTTCAGATTTGTCGCGACATGTGAAACGGTCGTGGTCGGGCGGCCGGTCGTCACGGTTGGGGCGCGACTGAGTCGTTATGCGTTATCGCTGACCGGCGGCTAGCGGGCCAACTACCGTAAACGCCATGGAGGACCCTGAGGTTGTCGCAGCCATCGTGGCTGGCGACCCCGGAGGAATCGCCGCGGCCTACGACCGGTACGCGGTAGCGCTGTACGCCTACTGCCGTTCCCTGCTGCGCGAGCCCGAGGACGCCGCCGACGTCGTGCAGGACACGTTCCTCATCGCCACCTCCAAGCTCGGCGCGCTCAGGGATCCAGGCAAGCTCCGCCCGTGGCTGTACGCGGTCGCGCGCAACGAATGCCTCCGCCGCCTGCGGTCCGGGGAGGCCACGGCCCCGCTGGACGAAGCTGCGGACACGCCAACCGAAGCGCCCGGCGTCGGCGACGCTGCCGAGCAGGAGGAACTGCGCCAGCTGATCATGGCCGCGATCGACGGACTGAACCGCGGTGAGCGGGACGTCATCGAGCTGAGCCTGCTGCACGAACTCGACGGGGACGATCTCGCGGACGCGCTCGGGGTGACCCGCAACCACGCGCACGCGCTGCTGTCTCGCGCCCGCAGCCAGCTGGAGCGATCCCTGGGCGCCCTGGTGGTGGCCCGCACCGGGCGGGAGGCTTGCGCGGAGCTCGACGCCGCCCTGGCCGGGTGGGACGGGCAGATGAACGTGCTGGTGCGCAAGCGGGTCAGCCGGCACATCGAACGGTGCCAGATCTGCGGCGAACGCAAGCGCCGCGAGCTTAGCCCGGCGCTGTTCGTTGGCGCGCTGCCGCTGGCCGCGCTCATGCCGGGGTTCCGCGAGCGCGTCTTGAGGGTCTGCGCCGACCGCACGCTCGCCGGGCAGGTGCACCGGGCGACCGCGGTCGGCCGGGCCGGCTCGTTCGGCCCGAACGGGTTCCCGAAGTCGGTCAAGCCACCGGTCCCGAACGGCTGGCATCGGGTCCTGCAGCATTCCCACGCCGTGGCGGCCGGCACCGCCACGGCGGCCGCGGCGGTTGGGGTCGGCGCGGTGCTGATCTTCACCGCTCCGCACCACGGCGGCGGGTCGGCAGCCGGACCAGGTGCCGCCGTGGCGCCCACGTCGGCCTCGTCGGCCGCAGGGACCCGGTCATCCCCGCATCACCGCGCCTCACCGGCTCCGGGGCAGGGCGCCTCCCCGGCCGGTGACGGCAGCCGGTCCGCTCCCGCGGCGGCCTTCACCACCCAGCCCGGAGCCACGGGCGGCAGCAGCAGCGTCGCGGCGACAGCCTCCGGTCCGGGGTCTTCACCGTCGCCGTCCCAGTCCGCGCAGGCCTCCCCGTCGGTCGTCGTCCAGGGCAGCCTGCTCGTGTCGCTGTCCCAGCTCAAGCTGGTGGCCGTCACTGGCCTGCCGACCGGCACGTTCACGCTCACCGCCCAGGGCGGCCCGGTCAGCAGCTACTCGATATCCGGCGGAGGGGGCCAGCTCACCGTCTCGCCGTCGTCAGGCTCGATCACGGCGGGCGGCAACGTGACCATCACGGTGACCGCGACCAGCCTGGTCGCGCTGGATACCACGCTGACGATCAACCCGGGCGGGCAAACCGTCACGGTCCTGGTGACTCTCTCGCTCTAGGACGCCCCGCAGCGCTAGCCGCCCGGCGCGAGTAATGTGATGTGCCGTGGCAGGTGACACCGTAGCCGGGCGCACCGGTGGTGGTCGGCCGTGACCACGGACGTCGTTGGCATCTTGCGCGGAACCGATCTGCTCAGCACGGCGCCGTCCGCGGAACTGGAGGTCCTGGCCGCCGGATCGCGGGTCCGGACGTTCCGCCGGGGCCAGGTCGTGTTCACCGCCGGTGACCCGGGGGAGACCGTAATGGTGGTCGTGTCCGGACGCGTCAAGGTGGCGGTCAGGTCTGCGGACGGCGGCGAGCTGACGCTGACCGTCCTCGGGCCTGGCACCATGTTCGGCGAGCTCGGGGTGGCCGACGGCGGTCCCAGGTCGGCCGACTGCGAGGCCCTGGAGGAATGCCGCCTGCTGCTCATACCGCGGGAGATGATCCTGGACCTCTGCCTGCGGGTGCCGACCGTCGCGCAGGCGCTGATGCGGTCCGTCGCGGCCATGTTGCGCCGGCTCACGGAGGCGGCGTCGGACCTGGTGTTCCTTGACCTGCCGCGACGGGTGGCCAAGGTGCTGCTGGGCCAGCCGCGGGGCGAAGACGGCGTGATCCGGCCCATGCTTAGCCAGGAGGAGCTCGCCCATCAGGCGGGGGGAAGCCGGCAGAGCGTCAACGCCGCGATGCGCGGCTTCGAGCGACGCGGCTGGATCCAGGTCAGTGGCCGCACCGTGACCGTGTCGCAGGCGACCGCCCTGAACCGGTTTGCCGGGATTTAGCTGTCGGCAAGCTGACACCGAGCCTGTCAGGCGGGTGACTGACTCCCGTCTCGCGATCCGGCACCCTTACGACAGTTGGTCATTTCCACACTGGCCATCGCAATGGGGCGGGCCGCTCCGCCCGGAATTCGAATCCGGGCGGAGCGGGCGTTTCCCCCATCTCCCGGGGTCGCGATGGCCAGGCTCCCGGAAGGAGCACTGTCATGGCGGCCGCCACCCGCAGGATAAACAGCTCTCACGAGGATGAGCTGCTTTCCGGCGCGGCCTGGACCGCCGAGGCCCACTTCACTGAGTTGTATACGTTGCATTATCGCAGGCTGGTGCGTGCGGCGTGGATGCTGGTGCGGGATGTGCCGACGGCGGAGGAGGTGGTGCAGGACGCGTTTGTGTCGATGAACGATGCGTGGCAGCGGCTGCGGGATGCGGAGAATGCGCTGGCGTATGTGCGGCAGGTGGTGGTGAACCGGTCGCGGTCGGTGCTGCGGCATCAGATGGTGGTGGAGAAGTACCTGGAGGATGCGCCGGCGGATATGCCCAGTGCGGAGCATGGGGCGCTGGTGTCGTTGCAGCGGGATGCGGTGGTGGCGGCGTTGCAGGGGTTGACGGCGCGGCAGCGGGAGGCGATTGTGCTGCGGTATTACGCGGATTTGTCGGAGGCGGAGATCGCGAGGGCGATGGGGATCAGCCGCGGCGCGGTGAAGAGTCACACGGCCCGGGGCATGGCCGCCCTCCGCGCCGCCCTAGAGCCAGATTCACGCTGAGACCCGGCCGGCTGGACATCCCACGTCGTAGGTGTCGATCGTTACCACTCGACGAGCGTCCAGATCTCGGGCCGGGGGGCGTCGCCCACGTCGACCGCGGCGAAGCGCCTGGCCGCCTCCTTCAGGTGCGCCATCGCGGCGTCGCCCTGGCCCGCCGCGTGCAGCAGGTCGGCCAGGTTGGTGTGCAAGGCCGCCACACGGTGCTGGTCGCCAAGCTCGCTGCCGAGTTCGAGGGCTTCGGCCGCGACCTCCAGCGCCTCGCCGCCTCGGCCCGTCTCGGCCAGCAGCCTGGCCAGGTTGTTCAGCGCCGCCACCGCCACTCCTCGGAGAAAGAGGGCGACGAGACCATCATCCAGGCGCAGGTGCTGATGCGGGCGAACGACCCGCTCTACGAGGCCGGGATGATCATGGGCGGGCACGCCAAGGAAGACAAGTTCTGGGCGGCCACGCTGACCGCGCTCGGGCAGCACCTCGGCGTGCCCGACCCACAGGTCCACACCACCACCACCTGCGTAGACTCAAAGCGCCAATGGCGTCACGCCCGCAACATCTGGCACAACTCGGCGGTGCGCAGCGTATTCCAGCCACCGCGTCGGAGCGCCAGTGCAGAAAAGTAGATCCAACGGGTAGAAGGGGTGTCATGCGAGGGAACCCTGACGCGGTGATCGTCGGCAGCGGTCCGAATGGCCTGGCCGCTGCCGTCACCCTGTCCGCGGCAGGCCTGAAGGTCCTCGTGATCGAGGGCGCGCCCACGATCGGGGGCGGGTGCCGGACCGAGGAGCTGACCCTTCCGGGCTTCCGGCACGACGTCTGCTCGGCGGCGCACCCACTGGCCCTGGCGTCCCCGTTCTTCCGCCGCTTCGACCTGCCCGCGCGCGGCGTGCGGTTCGCGAGCGCGCCCGTAGAGTTCGCCCAGCCCCTCGACGGCGGCCGGGCGGCGGTCGTGACCCGCTCGCTCGAGGAGACCGCCGCGCGCCTGGGCGCCGACCGCCGCGCCTACCGCCGCCTGTTCGGCCCCCCGGCCCGCCACATGGACCAGATCCTCCCGGAAATGCTGGCCCCGCTGCGCCGGATCCCGGCGCACCCGCTGGCGATGGCCTCCTACGGCAGCCGGGCCATCCTGCCCGCCGCCACGGTGGTCCGGACCTGGCGCACCCCCGAGGCCCGCGCCGTGATGGCCGGCGCCGCTGCGCACGCGATGATGCCGCTTACCGCCGTACCGACCGCGGGCATCGGGATCATGCTGGTCTCGCTGGCCCACGCGGTGGGCTGGCCGGTCGTGGCGGGCGGCAGCGCCAGGATTACCGACGCGATGGCCGAGGCCGTGATCGAGGCCGGCGGCGAAATCGAGACGGGTCACTGGGTCCGCTCCCTGGCCGAACTCCCGCCCGCCAGCGCCACCCTCCTCGACACCTCACCCCGCGCTCTGGAGACCATGGCCGGAGACCGCCTGCCGTCCCGGTACCGCGCCGCGCTGCGCCGGTACCGCTACGGGGCCGGGGTCTGCAAGGTGGACTTCGCGCTGTCCGGCCCGGTGCCCTGGACGAACGAGGACTGCCGTAAGGCAGGCACGCTGCACGTCGGCGGGACGTTCGAGCAGATGGCGGCCGCCGAGGCCGAAGTCGCCGCGGGCAAGCACCCGGAGCACCCCTACGTGCTCGTGGTCCAGCCGGGCGTCGCCGATCCGTCCCGCGCCCCGGCCGGCCGGCACACGCTGTGGACCTACTGCCACGTCCCCGCCGGCTCCGATGTGGACATGACCGCGGCGATCGAGGCGCAGATCGAGCGGTTCGCCCCCGGCTTCCGCGACCTGATCCTGGCCCGGTCGGTACGCACCGCCGTGGACGAGGAAGCGCACAACCCCAACTACGTCGGCGGCGACATCGCGGTCGGCATGCAGACGATCCGGCAGACCATCGCCCGCCCGGTGGCCAGGTGGAACCCGTACCGCACCCCGCTCCGCGGCGTCTACCTGTGCTCGTCGGCCACCCCGCCGCTGCCCGGCGTGCACGGCCGGTGCGGCGAACTCGCCGCCCTCAGCGCGCTGCGCGACGTCTTCGGCATCCGCGAGATCCCCGACATCGGCCCGGCCCGGCTGCCCGCCAATTCAGAAAAACCCTTTATCCCGAACGCCGCTAGTTCCTCCCCCGCTACCGACGCGAGCCCTTGATGGATCGCGTTAGGTACGCCCCGGCCTGATCCTTTGCCGTGGCGTAGTACGCCACGCAGTGCAGCCCGCGATCACCGTCCGGCCACGTTGACGCGTCCGGGATGACGTTGGTCCAGGTGTAGATGGACTTCGAATAGGCGATCCCGACGTAGGACCTGAACGCGCTGTTGCACGCCGCGTCGGCCACCTTGACGATCGTGGCGCTGCCAGGGAACGCGAGGTTCTCCGGCCAGAAGCGGTTGTTGGCCAGGAATACCTCCGCGGTGTGCCGGTGGCCGCATGACACGGCCTGCGCTAGCTGAGGCCATGGCCTGGCCGTATTGAGCTGCAGATTCGCCCCGGTCAGGCAGTCGCCGGCCCGCAACTGGCTCAGCGCCAGCCCTCCCACCGTCGGCGTGGCGGTCGGCGTAGCGGGAGTGGTGCTCCGGGCCGCGCCCGGGCTCTGCCCCGTCGACGACGACCCGGTGTGATACGCGCCGAGCGTGATGACCACCGCGGCAATGACCGCCCCGCACAGCCCCGCGATGCCCGCCACCCAGAGCCCCCGCCGCCGCCTGCGCACCGGCGGCCTTGCCTGCCCATACCACTGGGTGGCCGCCTGCCCCTGGGAGCCCGGCGGGGGAGTAGTCGGCCGCGGCCACCAAGGCGGCAAGTCCTGCCCGCCGCCGCCCTGCCCCAGAAGCCCGCCGCCCTGCCCGCCGCCGCCCTGCCCCAGAAGCCCGCCCTGCGCCCCGTACCCGCCGCCCTGCGCCTCATACCCCGCCTGCGCCCCGGAGCGCTCCTGACCTGACTGGACACCGTAACCCCCAGGACCCGCTTGCGTCCCGGGTGTCCCATAGCCTCCCGGCCCCGTCAGGCCCCGGTTGCCTCCCTGAGCTCCCGGGTAGTCCCGCGGTGCCGGGTACGTCGCAGGCCCCGCGGCCCCCTGCGGGGAGACCGGGGCGGTCGGCGGCGGCGGCTCGAACGACGCCCGCATCGGCTGCAAGGGCGCCACGTCGTCCACCGGTCCTGTCGCGGCGAGTCCGGGACCGGCCGCGAGCTCGGCGATCCCGGCGCCGGCCGGGATCGCCAGCGGCTGTCGGCCCGGGTACGCGAAGGACGCCCTCTGAACGGCCGCGTCGCGGAGCCGGGGCGGCAGCCAGTCGGTCAGGTCCGCGGCCCCCGGGTACGTGGCGGTCAGCTCGGCCAGGAACTCGCCGGCCGTAGGCCGGCGCGCCGCCTCCTTGGACAGGCACCAGCTGATCAGGGGCTGCAGTCGGCCGGGCACCCGGTCGAGGTTCGGCGTCCCGTGCACCACGCGGTAGAGCAGCGCGCTGGTCTCCCCGGAGCCGAACGGCCCGTCTCCCCTGATGGCATAGGTGAGCACGCCCGCCAGGCTGAAGATGTCGCTGGGCGGGCCGATCGCCCCGCCCTCGGCCTGCTCCGGTGACATGAACCCGGGCGAGCCGATCATCAGGCCGGTCCCGGTCAGCGTCGTAGCCGCCACGGCCGAGGCGATCCCGAAGTCGATGATCCGCGGCCCGTCCAGCGCCAGCAGCACGTTTGAGGGCTTCAGGTCCCGGTGGATGACGCCGGCCGCGTGGATCGCGCTGATGCCCTCGGCCAGCCCCGCGGCCAGCGCGAGCACGGTCCCGGGCGGCAGCGGCCCCTCGTGATCGACCGCCTCGGCGAGCGACATGCCGGGCACGAAGGCGGTGACCAGCCAGGGCACCGCGCCCTCCAGGTCCGCGTCGACCACCTGGGCGGTGAATAGCCCGCCTACCTTGCGGGCGGCGGCGACTTCGCGCGCGAACCTGGCCCGGAACCCGGCGTCGTCCGCTAGCTCGGCCCGGATCACCTTGACGGCCACCTGCCGCCCGCCCGGCGATCGCGCCAGGTAGACCCGCCCCATGCCGCCGCTGCCGAGCCTGCCGACCAGCACGTAGGGCCCGATCCGCTTCGGATCGCCAGCTTGCAGCTCAGCCAAACTGGTCACCCCCACCTACCGTCGTGCATCGTGCCAGCTCACACCCCGTCGCAGGTATTACATACCACAGATCGGGATTGCGGTCGCAGCCGCCGCACGCCTAAGATGACCGGCCCTCCGCAAGCTCCCCGCCTACAGTAATCCCAATTGCGGGCAAACAGGAGGTAAGGCAATAACCGGTAGATAACGCCGGGTTGACCGCGTAAATGCAACGGGCCCGGCTACCGTCCGGCAGCTGGGCCCGTTGCATCGATCAGCGTGTCTTAGCTGCTGGCCTTCCAGGTGCAGCTGAAGTTCTGTCCGGTGGCGCCGCTGGGCGTCAGCGCCGAGACAGTGTCTTTGTCGCGCCCGCGTTGGTCGACCATGGTGATCTCGGTCAGGCCGCCGGCGGCGCCAAGGTCGGCGCCATTGGCCTTGGAATTGGTGAAGTTCATCGTGCCGAAGTTCGTCAGCGGCAGGATGCCGCCGAGGAACGTGCAGCATGGCGCCTCGGCGATGACCTCGGCAGACGTGCGCTTCGCCCCGGACACCGTCACTGTCGTCGTATGAGACCAGCTCTCGGTGACGTCCTGGATAAAGAGGCTGAATTGGTTGTTGCCCGTGTAGGTGACGGTGGAGTTGAACACGTCGCCGGCCTTGACGGTGTTGCTGTAGTCCTTCGACGCGGCCGGGTACGCCTCGTACCACGCGTAGTACTCGGCGGTCCGCCCGACGCAGTCCACCTCGCTGCCCGTCTGCTCCACCGTGCTGCTGCTGTAGCCGTCGAGTCCGACCCAGAACGCGGCGTACTGGTCGCCGCGGGTGCAGGTCCCCTTCGGCTGGGTCCAGGTGGCCGAGACGCTCGTATACGTGCCGGTCGTGCCCGCGTAACCCGACCAGTTGGTGCTCTCAGCCTGACCGTTGGTTTGCGAGAAGGTTCGGCCGACCAGGTTGATCGGCCCCCCGGGAACCCAGCCCTGCGTCCCGGTCGGGGGCCACGGCCAGCCTCCTCCCACGAGCCCCGCATGGCCCGTGAGCATTCCCGTCGCGGCCGATGCCGGGCTCGCAGCGAGCGCGGTGCCGACCGTCATGGCCAGCATGGCGAGCAGGACGCACCATCGTCGTAGCATTCAGACTCCTCGCATGTCAGTAGCAGGCCCGAGCAGGCCGCAGAATGCAGAACCCCCCCAGTGGAGAACTGTGTTCTTCCGTCGGGCTAGCTGATATATCGCCAAGTCAGCTTGTGGGCAGCCTAACGCAAAAGAACAAATTAAAAAAGCTCGTGTGCCGACAGTTGCACATTTGTGCGTTTTGTACGCCTCGAATAGCTCACTCAGGATTAGCGCCCGATCCGGCTATCGGCCGCGGTCAGCCACTAGTCAGCTCCGGCGGCGTGCTGCCCGGTCCGATCTGCGCCTTAAGCGCGGCGAGTTCGCTCTCCACGTCGGCGTCGGTCCCGGCCTGGTCCAGTTCCTTCTGGATGTCGTCGGTGTTGCCCCCGACGTCTTCCAGAACGCCGGACTGCAGCAGTTCGTCCAGGGCTCCCGCGCGGGCCTGCATCTGGGCGATCTTGTCCTGGGCCCGCGCCAGCTCCGCGCCCGAATCGGACAGCGTCCCCGAGATCCCGGCCACGCTCTCGTTCACCGAGCTCATGGCGCTCGCCGCGGTGTACTGGGCCTTCAGGGTCTCCTTCTGCGTGCGGAAGGCGTTGACCCGCTGCTGCAGGGCCGCCAGGGTCTGCTCGAGCTTCTGCTCCTGCTCGGTGAGCTGCTGGTGCTGCGGTTCCATCCCGTCGATCTGGGCCTGGGCCGTGGCCTTGCGGGACAGCGCCTCCCTGGCCAGGTCCTCCTTGCCCATCGACAACGCCGCCTTGGCCTGGTCCTGCAGGTGGTCCACGGAGTGCTGGAGCTGCTGTTCCTGCAGCTCGATCTGCTTGCGCGACGCGGCGACGGAAACGAGCGCCTGCCGGACCTTGGTCAGCTGGTCGAGCATCTGCTCGTA
Source organism: Streptosporangiaceae bacterium (assembly GCA_050698755.1). Taxonomy (GTDB): domain Bacteria; phylum Actinomycetota; class Actinomycetes; order Streptosporangiales; family Streptosporangiaceae; genus Palsa-504. Next base: position 10,085 of record JBOHCK010000064.1, read on the forward strand.
GGAGAGATCGAGCATTTCGTCGGGCTTCTCGGCCGCGTCGAGCGCCTTGTTGGCCTTAGCGGAGAGGATGTCGTGAGCCCGCTGGAAGAGGGACATGTCGGTCTGCTCCTAATCGACGGTGAACGGAGCTTGCGCCACAGATGCTACCGCCCCCGGGTAAAGCCGCTCCCGCCCGCCACGGCCCCCCGGTAATGCCCGGCCCCCGCCCGCCCCCGCCCCCGGTAATGCCCGGCCCCCGCCCGCCACCGCCCCCCGGTAATGCCCGGCCCCCGCCCGCGACCGCCGCCCGGTAATGCCCGGCCCCCGCCCGCCACCGCCTCCCAGTAATGCCCGGCCCCGGCCGCCACCGCCGCCCGGTAAAGGTGCTCCCGGCGCGCTACCACTCCTCGTGAAAGCAGCCCGCGGCGCGCCGTCATTTTGTGCGAGTTCTCCGGCTATGTGCGAGTTATTTTTATGTAGAGAACGGAAAGTTCATGATAGATCAGCCAATATCGGATACGTGATGGGATACACGCCGAGGCTTACCGTCACCCTGCTCGTAGCCTGTGGCTCGTGCGCCACGCTCGTTGGCGCGGCGCTCATTTATGCCGGCCCGGCGTATCCCGCCGCTCAGACGCGGCACGCGGCCGCCGCCCGGTCATCCGGGCACGCCCGCCACCGGGCCGCCAGCGGCCCGGCCAGCCAGCCGATCGATCCCGCGCTGTTCAGCCCCGGCGCGTGCCTGGCCTTCGCGCCGACGAACGGGGACCGGCACGAGACGGTGTTCCTCGACGCCGGGCACGGCGGGATCGACCCCGGCGCGGTCGGCACTACGCAATCCGGCGCGCCCGTCAACGAGGCCGACGTGAATCTGACCGTCGAACTGGACACCATGGCCATCCTGCGCGCCGAGGGCTACCGCGTCGTGGTGTCGCGGACGGAAGACACCACGGTCACGAGGCTCACCCCGGTCGACGTCGACGGCGGGCTGCTGAGCGTCCAGGGCGTTGTCAATGACGTCGGGGCCCGCGACGTGTGCGCTAACCTGGCCGGCGCCGACGTGCTGGTCGGCATCTACATGGATTCCGGCAGCCCGAACAACGCCGGTTGCGTCACCGGCTACGACGCGGTCCGCTCCTTCGCTGCGGTCAACCTCCGCCTGGCCACCCTGCTCCAGGATGACGTCCTCGGCGCTATGAACGCTCAGAGCTGGGGCATCCCCGACGAGGGAGTCTTCCCCGACACCGTGCTGGGTTCGGCGCTCGACAGCGCCGCCCTGGCCTACGGCCACCTGCTCCTGCTGGGGCCCGCCAAGGCGGGCTACTTCACCACGCCGAGCCAGATGCCGGGCGCCCTGATCGAACCGCTCTTCGTCACCGACCCCTTCGAGGGCTCGATCGCTGCCAGCGCCGACGGCCAGCAGGTAATCGCCACCGCTCTAGCCGAAGCCATCACCCAGTACTTCGCCTAGACCGGGCCCCCGGCCCCTACCCTGCGTCCCAGCTCCGATTGGGGCGGATGCGGAATGGTCCGAGCAGCCTGTCCCGTCCGCGACGCCATCCGGCGTGCCAGCACCGCCGAAGTCACTTGCCACACTTGAGCCCGGTCCGCCCATCGCAACTACAGGCACGCCAGTCTCCCTTATAGACCTTTATGGCCCGGTTTATCACCTTAGGTAGTTAAGGTGCGAGCGGCGCTCGGCCTGGACCGGCTCCACCTGTTCGGCAGCTCCTGGGGCGGCATGCTGGCCATGCAGTACGTCCTCGACCGCCAGCCCGACCTGGTGAGCCTGACCCTGTGCGGGAGCCCGGCCAGCATGATCCGCTGGGTCAGCGACTGCGCGGAACTGCTCAAAGAGGAGCCCGAGGAGGTCCTCCGCACGATCCGCGAGCACGAGGACGCCGGGTTCACCGCCTGCCCCGAGTACCAGGCAGCGATCCTCGGCTTCTACCGCAAGCACGTCTGCCGCCTGGACCCGTGGCCAGCCGGCTTCGAGCGGTCCTTCGCCGAGGCGGGCTACGGAGTAGCCCACACGATGAACGGCCCCAGCGAGTTCACCGTCACCGGCACCCTGAAGACCTGGGACGTCATGCACCGCCTGGGCGAGATCCGGGTCCCCACCCTGGTCGTCGGCGGCCGCTACGACGAATGCACGCCGGCCACCTGCAGGAGATCCACAGCCGTATCGCCTCCTCGCAGCTCGAGGTCATCGAGGATGCGTCCCACCTGTGCTTTGCCGAGCAGCCAGCCAAGTTCGCCGCGATCATCAACACCTTTTTTGACCGAACGGACGTTGGTTCCCGCCCCGATACGCTTTAGCCAATCGATTTGATCTCACCCCGGAGTCCGTCGTGTCGGATTGGCGTGTTGCGTGGACGGCCTGGAAGGGATCGGCCCACAAGAAGCTGACCGGTCACACCGAAGACATCACGTCGGTGGCCATCGGCCAGGTTGCGGACCGGGACGTGATCGTCTCGGCCGGCGGCGGTACCGTGTGCCTTTGGGATCCCTTCACGGGAGAGCCGATCGGCTCGCCCCTCGGGACGGCGGCTGGCGCGGTCAGCGCGATGGCGCTCGGGCGGGTCGGCGGGCGCGACGTCATCGCCTGCGCCTGCGGTCGTCCGGGGTACCAGGAGGTGCGGGTCTGGGACGCCGCCACCAGGCAGCTGATCGGGGCGCTCCCGGGCCAGGGCGGGTACGTGGACGCGATGGTGCTGGGCCAGGCCGGCGGACGGGACGTCCTCGCGTGCACCGACCGCACCCGTCACGAGGTGCGGATCTGGGATGCCGTCACCGGGCACCAGGTCGCGCCGCCCGTGCCGATACCCGCCGGCTGGCATTCGGCGCTGACGCTGGCCCGCGATGGCCGGCGAGACGTCATCGCCGTGGCGGTCGGCCAGTCGTCAATCTATGACCCGAGAACACAGAGTTCCCAGGCCGGACACGTCACGATGGCCCTGCTTGATCCGGGGAAAGGAAAGCTGATCGGCCGCTCTCGCCAGCTCGATGGCGTCGACCTCCAGTCCATGCTGGCGATGACCTACGAGCCAGCGGGCGACCAGGCCCTATGCGCCGGCGAGATGAACGACCGGAAGGTCAGGATCTGGGATCCCAGGACCGGGCGGGCCATCGGTCGGCCCCTGGATGCCCCCGGTGCCCAGGCCCTGGCGTTCGGCCGGGTCGCCGAACGCCTCGTCCTCGTGTCCTCCCACTACAACGAGGCGACGCGTTTCTGGGACGTGCTCACAGGAGAGCAGGTTCGCGCACCGGTCACCCACGACCAGTCCCCGCAGGTCCTGGCGGTAGGCCGGGCCGGGGACCGTGACCTGATCGTCTGTGCGGCCGGCGACGGCGTGGTGACCTGGGACGCCGTGACCAGGGAAGCGGTCAGTCGCCTGCCGTTCGTCAAGCCGGACCAGCCCCGAGCCCTGGCCCTGGCGCTGGCCCCGAGCGCCCCCGGCCTGCACCTGCTGTGCGCGTCCGCCCTGGACACCGAGGTGATCGTGCACGAGTGGGACGCCGCGACCTGGCGCTTGGTAAGCGCGATCGGCCTCCCCGTCATCGTCTCCCACCCCACGCTGACCTTCGGCTGGCTGTTGGATCGCCTCTGGATCGTCTTCGTCGACCAGCGCGACCGGAACATACATATCCGCGACGCTTTCGCGGGGTCCGTGGTCGGACCCGCTTTCACGCGCCCGGCAGGCGATATATACGCGCTCGCCGCCGGCCGTGCGGCCGGTCGCGAGGTAGTCATCGCGGGCGGAAGCGACGGAACGGTGACCATCTTGGATGCGGCGTCCGGCGCGCCGATCGGGGAGCCGCTCGCCGCGCACGAAGGCCCGGTCTGGGCCGTGGCGCTGACCCACGCCAACGGCAGCGATTACATCACTTCTGGGGGCAATGACCGGAGGATCATCTGCTGGAGCGCGTCCCTTCCGGCCTGAGCCCGCCCGCTCGCCCCGTCCGCGGGCCTGAGCCTCCCCGTCCTCCGGCCTAAGCCTGCCCGCTCGCCCCGCTGCGGGTCCGATTCCCAGTCGCCCGCGGCGGCCGACGCCTCCCTGGACGGCCGGCCGGGACGGCGCTGCGGCGCGACGCGGCCGGGCAGGCGCCCGGTGTCGGCCAGGGCCTTGCGGAGCAGGAACTCGATCTGGGCGTTCGTACTGCGCAGCTGATCCGAGGCCCAGCGGGCCAGCGCGTCATGCACGGCCGGGTCCAGCCGTAGCAGGATTTTCTTGCGCTCGCTCACCGCAGGCTCGGCAACTACTGGTACAGCGAGCCGGTGTTGACGACCTGCTGGGTAGCCTGCTCGCTGCACAGCACCACCAGCAGATTGGACACCATCGCCGCCTTGCGCTCCTCATCCAGCTCCACCACTCCCTGCTCCTGCAACTGCCGCAGGGCGAGCTGAACCATGCCGACCGCGCCCTCGACGATGGTGCGGCGGGCGCCCACGACGGCGGCGGCCTGCTGCCGGCGGAGCATGGCCTGCGCGATCTCCGGGGCGTAGGACAGCCGGGTCAGCCGGGACTCGATCACCGACACGCCCGCAGCGGCGACGCGCGCGGCGATCTCGGCGGACAGCTTGGCGGTGATCTCATTGGCGTTGTCGCGCAGGGACAGTTCACCTTCGCGGTGGCTGGTGTAGGGGTAGGCCGAGGCGATGTGCCGGACCGCGGTCTCGGTCTGGGTGGCGACGAACTGCGGGTAGTCATCGACCGCGTACAGGGCCAAGGCGGTGTCCTGGACCTGCCAGACCACGACCGCGGCGATCTCGATCGGGTTGCCGTCCGCGTCGTTGACCTTGGCCACCGGGCTCTCGTGGTTGCGGATCCGTACCGACACCTTGCGCTTGCGGACCATCGGGTTGACGAAGTGCAGGCCCGGCTCGCGCACCGTCCCCTCGTACCGGCCGAACACCTGCACCACCGTGGCCTCCCCGGCCACCACCGAGATCACGCCGTGGGCGATGACGTAAGCCCCGATGATCAGCAGCACGCCGAGCGCGATCCTCCCCGCCTGGTCGGTGCCCGGGTACGAGTAACCGGACAGCACCACGATCCCCGCGATCAGGACCGCGCTGTGGATCAGGATCCCCAGGGCCGGGGGCTGACACCAGGCCGCGCGCTCGGTCAGTGGCCACCGGACCGGCTTCCCGACCGTCCTGACTGGGGCCTCCACGCTCATCGCCACCACCTCCGTTCGACACCGCTGAATAAGTTAGCCGGGTCCCGGCCGCTCAGGAGTCTTCCCCGCCGGTCGCCTGCGGCATCAAGCCGGCGAACAGCGCCGGGTAGTTGTAGGCGTCCTCCGGATTGGCGCGCACATTCTCGTCAAGCATCACGGCGTCCTGGCCGACCAGGATCCGCCAGGCGCCAGAGCGCACGCCGTCGAGGATGATGGTCGCCGCGTCGGCCGCGCTGAGCGGCGCCTTGTCCCGGAAGTCGGTGCCCATCTGGATCAGGAGGCGGCGCAGGTCATCGGCCGACGCTCCCGCGGGCAGCAGCCCGGTCTCGACGCACCGGTCCCGCGCCTCCCGTTGGGCCTCGGTCATGTCGTCCGACTCGGGCAGTATGCCATTGGCGAGCATGCTGTTCAGCACGATGTCCGTGCCCACGTGCCCCGGCATGACGACGGCCACCCGGACCCGGGGTTCGTTGGTGCGCAAGTCCTCGATGAGCCCCTCGGTGAAGCCCTTCACGGCGAACTTGGCCGTGCAGTAAGCGTGGTTCGGCATGCCAGGGCCCAGCGTCGCCCAGAAGCCGTTCACGCTGCTGGTGTTGACCAGGACGCCGTCGCCGCTGGCGATGAGCAGCGGCAGGAACGCCCGGGCGCAGTGGTACACGCCCCAGAAGTCCACGGCGAACGTCCGCTCCCATGACTCACGGGGGTCGTTGACGAAGCTGCCGCCTCCGCCGATGCCGGCGTTGCTGAACACCACGTCGACGTGGTCGCTGGCGTGCGCCTCGAGCAACTCGTCACGGAACCGCAGGACCTGCGCCTCGTCGGCGACGTCGCAGTCATGGCTGCTGACCCGGACGCCTGGCGGGGCACCTTCCCTGGCCATCGCCGCGGTCTGTTCGACGGCCTCGGCGTGCACATCGCACGTCGCGACCGAGCATCCCTGCTCCGCCAGCTGGCGGACCAGTTCGCGGCCCATGCCAGAGCCGCCCCCCGTCACCACCGCGAGCTTTCCCGCGAACGAATCCATAGCCGAGACCTCCCGTGGGTCGCGCCAATCCGCCCATCACTAAAACTGATATCATAATGCTACTACAACTTCAAGTCCCGTAGGAGACTGCCGGTGACGAACTCCGATTATCCGGAGCACCTGCTCGCCCGCGAGCCGGCGCCGCGCTACGCGGGGGAGGGCCCGTTCGCCCTGTGGCACTACAGTAAGGATCCTTCTCTCGGCCGGTTCGTGCCGCACGTCCCGGTCACCAATCCGCAGGCTCCGCCGCTGGTCTGGGCGGTCGATACCCGGCACGCGCCGATGTTCTGGTTCCCGAGGGACTGCCCGCGCGGGTGCATCTGGCCGGTGTCGACCACCACGGCGCAGGACCGTGAAAGGTTCTTCGGCCAGAGCGCCGCCGGCCGGGTCCACGTCTTCGAGTCCGGCTGGCTCGAACGCGTGCGGGCCTGCCGCCTGTACGCCTACCGACTGCCCGCCGAGGCGTTCCGGCCGCACGATGTGGGCGGGTACTGGATCGCCGACGAACCGGTGGAGGCGATCGAGCGCGAGGTCGTCGACGATCTTCTCGGCCGTCACGCCAGCGCCGGGATCGAGCTTCGCGTCACCCGTCCGTCTGGCCGTTCTGGCGGCAGGTCACGGCCTCGACCGTCGCGTTCAGCGGCTCCCGGTTGCATAACGCCGCCCCGCTCCCGGACCGTTCCGGGCCGGGCTAAGGAACTACGGGACGATGACCAGCGGTACCGGCGAGTGGCGGGCCAGGCTGACCGCCACCGAACCGACCACGCGGTGCGAGGCGTGGGAGGAACTCCCGACGACGATCACCACCGTGCCCTCGCCGCCGGCCTCCTGTAGGCCGGTCGCCACGGCGATCAGTTCCTCGGCGATCATCCCCTGGCGCCGCTGGAACTTCCAGGTGTCCGTCTTGCCGCTCAACTGCTCGGCGGCCTGGGCGCGAAGCTCCTGCTCGACCTCGGTGAAGTCCTGCTCCATCTCGGCGATGGCGTCGGCCGACAGCATGATCAGGCTGGACAGGTGGGCGATGTAGACGACCTCGATGCTGCCGGTCCGGCCCTGGAGCAGCCTGACCGCGGCATCGAGCGCCCGGCTGGCCGGAGGCGAACCGTCGTAACCGACGACGAAGTGCAAGAACGGGGTGGCGGGAGGCTCGGCAGTGGTCATGGCTGTCAAGGCTAGTCCTGCTGCAGCACGGTGCGCAGCGCGGCCATCTCCCGCGAGGTGTGACTCTTGACCGAGCCCCGGGTGACCTTCATCGCGGCCGCGATCTCACCCTCGGACAAGCCGGCGTAGTACCGCAGCGTGATCGCCTCGCGCTGCGCCTGACCGATGATTTCGCGGGCCCGGTCCCGTTACACGGTCAGGAAACCAGCAACCTGGAGGAGAAATGACCACTCAGCCGTTCGTCACCTGCCTGTGGTTCGACACCGAGGCCGAGCAGGCCGCGACCTTCTACACCGGCATCTTCAAGGACTCTCACATCGGCGCGATCCACCGCTACACGCAGGCCGGGCCCGGCGCGGAGGGCAGCGTGATGCTCGTCGAGTTCGAGCTCAACGGGCAGAAGTTCTCCGCGCTCAACGGCGGCCCGGAGTACAAGCTCAGCCCGGCCGTCTCGATCGTGGTGCCCTGCGCGGACCAGGCCGAGGTCGACTACTACTGGAGCAGCCTGACCGACGGCGGGCGTGAGGTCGCCTGCGGCTGGCTGACGGACAAGTTCGGGCTGAGCTGGCAGATCGTCCCGGCCGCCTTCCTGAAGATGATCAGCGACCCTGATCAGGAGAAAGTCGCCCGGGTCATGCAGGCCATGCTGACCATGACCAAGTTTGACCTCGCCGTGATCGAGAAGGCCTACGCTGACGCGTGACAAAACGCCGTTGAACCAGCGGGCGGGTGAGCACGTAGTGAAGATGGTGGGGAGCCATGTGGGGGCGTCAGCCGCCCGGCGGTCCTGGTCCGGGATCGCCGGTGCGGCTTTGCTCATCGCTTCGGGAGCAATTCATCTCGACCTGTACCTGACGGGTTACCGGACCATCCCGACCATCGGCTGGCTGTTCCTGCTGCAGGTGATAGCCGCCTTCGCGCTGGCCGTCGTGATCGCGCTGACCGGGAACTGGCTGGCCGCCGCGGCGGGCGCCGGGTTCGCCGTGAGCGTGCTCGGCGGGTACCTGCTGTCGCTGCGGTTCGGCCTGTTCGGCTTCACCGAGGTGCGCACGACCGCCGGGATCGTAGCCGGGGTCATCGACGACGGCGCGTTCGCCGCGCTGGCCTTCGCTGCGGCGCCCGGCCTCCCGCGGGCGCTGGACCTCGGCCGGCGCCTGGTCCCGGCCGTCGTCGCAGCTTCGGTGATCGCGCTCGTCCTGCTCGGCGCCGACGTCGCCTCGCCGAAGACGCAGCCCGTCCCGACCGGCGCGGACGTCTTGATGGCCGGACACATCGGCGGGATGACCGTGCTCACCGACTCCAAGGGCCTCACCCTGTACTCGTTCGCCCCCGACACCCCGGGCAAGTCCGCCTGCTACGGAGACTGCGCCGCCTACTGGGCGCCGGTCCTCGGCGACCCGTCGGCTGGACCGGGTGTCACCGGCAGGCTCGGCACGATCACCAGGACCGGCGGCGCGGTCCAGGCCACCTACGAAGGGCACCCGCTGTACACCTACGTCGGCGACAGCGCACCCGGCCAGGACAGCGGCAACAACCTCAACCTCAACGGCGGCCTCTGGCACATCGTGCCCGTCTCGGGATAGCGGCTTGACCGAGCCGTTCCCCGAGCCGACCACCCCGGCGAGTTCGCGTACCGAGGTCTTCCTGCGCTACCTCGACTACTTCAGGGCCCGGCTGGCCGCCAAGCTCAGGGCTCTGCCCCCGGCCGATCTGGCCCGCAGCGCCCTGCCGTCCGGCTGGACGCCGCTGGAACTGCTCAAGCACCTGCGCTACGTCGAGCTGCGCTGGCTGGAGTGGGGCTTCGAGGGCCGCGACGTCGGCGACCCGTGGGGCGACCGCGCGGACGGCCGCTGGCACGTCGGCCCCGGCGAGACCCTCGACACCCTCCTGGCCGACCTGTCCGGCCAGGCAGCCCGCAGCCGCGCCATCATCGAGTCCCACGACCTGTCTGACGTGGGCCAACCCGGTCCCCGCTGGGACGGCGCCGACCCTGCCACCCTCGAACGTGTCCTGTTCCACCTGCTCCAGGAGTACGCCAGGCACCTCGGACACCTGGACGTAGTCACCGAGCTGGCCACCGGCGCCGCTGAAGAATAATTTAGCCGAACGACCGGTGGTACCACCTCCGCATCCCTACGAGCCGACCGGGATGCGGCGCAGCCGCCGCTCGATCGGCTTCTCCACCAGGTGATGCAAAGCCCCCGCGACGGCGAGCGTCAGCGCGAGAAAGCCCAGGAAGTCGGCGACCCCCCACAGGCCTCCCGGATTGTTCCACCAGCCCAGCGGCGCGGTGACCACCAGCGTCGGGGCATGGATCAGGTACAGCGCGTAGGACCAGCCGCCGAGTAGCTGCAGCGCCCTCGAGCCCAGCCACCACGGGCGCGGCCGCAGGTCCCGGGTCGCGGTGGCCAGCAGCAGCAAAGCGAAGAACGGCACCGCGAGCAGGGCCACGAACGGCCGCGGCACGGCCAAGCCGCTGTGCACGGTGTAAATAGTCGTGGCCCAGATCACCCACCCGATCCCGGCCGTCGCAACCAGGCACGAGGCGATCGGCACCGGGACGCGCAACCCGAGGACCATGGCCCGGCCGAGCACCATGCCGAGCAGGAATTCGCAGAACCGGTAGGGCGGGAAGACGAAGAACAGCCAGTAGTACAGGTAGTCGGGCATGCCGATATGGGCCACCAGGAGGACGAGCGGAGGGCCGAGCATGGCCGCGATGGTCACCGCCGCGACCACGCCGAGCCCGCGGCCCCGCAGCCTCCTGAGCAGCATCATCGCGAACGGGAAGAGCAGGTAGAAGAACATCTCGTTGGACAGCGACCAGGTCACGCCGTTGCCCCCGGCGTAGATGCTCGGGTCAGGGAACCACGACTGGATCAGCAGCACCTCGGCTACGTGGCCGACCGTTCCCGGGATCTTCTCGTCCGCGGAGAGCGCGGTCCAGGCGAACACCATGACCAGCATCTGCAGCGGCCAGATCCGGGAGAACCGCTGCCACCAGAACCGCCGGACCGGCTGGTCGGCGACGTACGACCAGGCCAGCACGAACCCGGACAGCATGAAGAAGAAGCTGACCCCGGTGTACCCGTAGGCCGCGGCGACGTTCAGCGGAGCGGAGTTGACGAACCCGTTTCCGACATGACACAGCACCACCGCCACGGACCCGAAGATCCGCAAGTTGGTCAGGCTGGGCAGCCGGGCGCGGCCGACGCCCGCGGCCCTGTGCTGTCCGGTGTCTGGCATCAGGCTGCCATGCTGGCCGCCCGATCATCGCAGAACACCTATAAACGGTGGGAGAACTATGGGAGCAGCCGGAGAATCAGCCGGTCTTCTCCTCTTGGTACCACCCCTGCCACCGAGCCCCCTCGATCGGCCCTATCCGGCCTTCTCCTCCTCGACGCAGTAGTTCAGGCACTCGCCGAGCCCCTCGATCGCCGTGCGCAGCGTGTTGCCCGACCGCAGGTAGACCGGCGGCTTCCTGGCGTCCCCGACCCCGCCCGGCGTGCCGGTGGCGATCAGGTCACCTGGCCTCAGCGTGATCACCTGGCTCGCGTACGAGGCGATCTCGGCCGGACCGAACAGCAGGTCCGAGGTCCTGGACTGCTGCATCACCACCCCGTCGACCTCGCAGCGGACCTCGAGGTCCTCGGCGTTCCCCACCTCATCCGGCGTGACCAGGTAAGGCCCGGCCGGCGTCGAGCGCTCGAACATCTTGCCCGCCAGCCATTGCAGGGTGCGCCGCTGCCAGTCCCGCATCGAGACGTCGTTGATCACCGTGTACCCGGCGATGCCCGCCGCGGCCTCGGCCGGAGTAGCGCGGTAGAGCGGTCGGCCGATGATGACGCCGAGCTCGACCTCCCAGTCGACCCGCTGGCTCACCGAAGGCAGCACGAGCTCGTCACGCGCCCCGAGCAGCGAGTCGGCGAACTTGGCGAACAACGTCGGGTACTCGGGCAGCTCGCGCCCGGTCTCCAGGATGTGCGCGCGGTAGTTCAGCCCCACGCAGATCACCTTGCTCGGCCGCGGGACGACCGGCGCGAAGTCCGCGTCCGCCACCCGAACCGGTGACGGCCGCTCCCGCTCGGGGACCGACCCCCCGGCCGCGAGCATTTCGCCCACATCGGCGCAGGCCAGCGGGATGAGTTCGTCCCCGTCCAGTCGTGCCGCGGTCGTCCCTTGCTGAGTCCGGATCGTCGCAAATCGCATGCCGCCGACTTTAGCGCTCCGGTCCGCAGCTCAGCCGGGCAGAGTACCGGGAGCATAGGCTGTCTCGGCATGACACCCGATGAGCGCTGGCTGGCCGCGAACTGGCCCTTCGTCCGGGCGCACCTCCCGGAGGCCCCGGCTCGGGTCGTCGAGATCGGCTGCGGGCCACTCGGCGGGTTCGTCCCGATGCTGGAGACGGCGGGATACCAGGCGACCGGGATCGATCCCGAAGCTCCGCCGGGATCCTCCTACCGCCAGGTCGAGTTCGAGTCGTACGAGGCACCCGGCCCGGTGGACGCCATCGTGGCGTCCACGTCGCTGCACCACGTCGTCGACCTGGGCGTGGTGCTGGACCAGGTGAACGCCCTGCTCGTCCCCGGCGGGCGGCTGGTGATCGTGGAATGGGCGCACGAGCGCTTGGACGAGGCCACCGCCCGCTGGTGTTTCGCCCGCCTGCCCGACTCCGGCGAGGACCACTCCTGGCTGGTCCACCGGCGCGCGGAGTGGGGCGAGTCCGGCCAGCCCTGGGATGACTACCTGCGGTCCTGGACGGAGGCCGAGGGCCTCCACTCCGGGCAGGACATCCTGGCCGCGCTCGGCCCGAGGTTCGACCCCGAGTCCGTCACCTACGGCCCCTATTTCTTCGCGGACCTGGCCGGCGTCAGCGAAGCGGACGAGCAGGCGGCCATCGACACCGGGCTGATCCAGGCCAACCGCATCCAGTACGCGGCCCGTTCCCGTCTCGCGGCCGGCGGCTAACCACGCCACGCTTCAAACTGGCTCAGAGGGCCCCGAGCAGCGCGATGAGGTCGACGACCTGGTACGCGGTCGGGAAGTCCGGCGCCGGATAGCGCAGTGTGCAGCCGTCTGCGAGTTCCATGCCCGGAATCAGCATGGCGTGTTCGGTCATGCGGGTCTTGAACACCTCGACCTCCAGGACGACCGGTCCATCGAACCGGAGCGGACGGACGGCCTCGCGGTCGGCCAGCGCCTTGGGCACCTCCCGCTCGATCTTGTCGCACGCCTCATCGGGATGCAGCAGGGCCGCCGCACGCGCCCCCAGGGCCCGCTTGACCACCACCGCCCGCATGCCCGGCGCCACCTCCGCGGCCTCCGCGGCCACGCTGTCGTCCCCGGCCACCAGGACGGGGGGCACGCCGCTGTGCGCCGCGAGCGCCGTGTTCAGGCCGAGCTCGCCGAGCGAGCGCCCGTTACAGCGAACGTCGGCGACGACCGCGCCAGAGATGGTGTGAGCCAGGACCGAGCGCGGCGTCCCCGCCTTGCCGTGATACCCGATGAACAGCACCGCATCGATGTCCTCGGCCAATCCCGCCATCATGCCTCCGGGCTTGGGCGAGCCGCGCAGGAGCTCCGCCCGCCGGTCCAGCAACTCGGGCAGGAGGTTCCTGAACTGGGCATGCGCCTCGGTGACCAGCACCTGCGCACCTGCCTCATAGGCGTACACCCCACGGACCGCGGCGTTAGCCTCCGCCGTGATCAGGGCGCGGTTACGCTCGTACTCCGCATGGCCGGGCCTGACGTCCTCGCTGTCCACCACGCTGGAGATGCCTTCCATATCGACCGAGACCAGCACCCGCACCCCGGTCACCCCTTTCCGAGTCAGCGAGTTGCTACCGGCCGGTGCGGCCGTCGATCAGCTCGCGGATGATGTCAGCGTGCCCGGCGTGGCGGGCCGTCTCTTCCAGCAGGTGCGTCAGCACCCAGCGCAGGTTGATGGGCGAATCCACGTCCGGGGCCCGGCACAGCTCGGCCTCGCCGCCCGCCAGGCGAGGAGGCTTCTGATCGACCACCCCGACACTGTACTTCGCACCCCGCTCCCGCCCAGACGCCCCGCTCCCGACTTCGCGCCCCGCTCCCGACTTCGCGGCCCGCTCCCGCCCAGACTGGGCGCCGCCCGCCAGCCACGACCTCATGTTTCCCGCAGGCACCATTAGTCTCGTCTTTCCGAGTTAGGCAGCCCTGGCTTCGCTGGTCGGCGTGCCGGCGGTGATTTGCGGGGCCTCGCCGTGACCTGGAATGTTGGGCTTTATTCGGGCATTGGTGAGCTCGGCGCGGAGGGCG
>JBOHCK010000065.1:0-23627 GCA_050698755.1 Streptosporangiaceae bacterium
CCGCGCCAGCCGTCCCGGCGCGCGGCACCAGCGGCGGCAAGGAGCGGATAGACCACTGCCGGCTCGGCCAGCGCGCTGACCGCCCGTGCGACCGCTGTTCCCGCCGGGCAGCGGCGCGCCAGGACCACCCGGAAACCCGCGTGGTCCACGCTGGCCAGCGGGCGACGGCGGCCGCCGCGACCATTGGCGCGGCAAACGCCATGATCGCCGTGCGGACCCGCCGGGGCCCGGTCACCGCCATGCGCTGTCGGCGCGCCGGGCCGCCTCCCGCGCCAGGCGGGACATCACGGCCACGAGCATCTCTTCCGCTCGCCCGTGGGCACTGGCGCCGACCCACAGCCGGTAGGTTTCCGGCTGCCGTGAGCGATCCCGCAGCCGGTAACTGGGCGGGTGCGCGAGGGCCGCGTACTCGGGCACCCCGGCGTCCGCGAGCGCATGGAGCACATCCGGAACGATCTGCTCGCTGACCTCCAGGACCGGTGCCCACGCGGCGTCGTCCAGGCCGTTCCCGTATCCGCCGACCGGCAGCCACCCAGGCGGCCGGGACGCGCGGACTGCTCAGCGGGTCGTGATATCGGCACCGTCATGCCGTCCTACCTCCCACGTGCGGAGCGTAGGACCCATCGGCCATCCGGCAAGTCCGCGCGGCTGAGTGCTTGGCGCGGACGCGGCGGGGTCCACCGCCGGGTGAATCGAGCCACCGGGGCTATTCTACGGCACCGCTCCCGCGCCACCGCGTAGGCAACCAGCCCGAGCGACGGGATCACTTCCCGGAACGGAACCGAAGCGCTTGAGGTGGCGTCGGGGTCCGCCGGACGGTCTGATCTTTTGTTACGCGATGAGGCTCGCGTAGCACCCCGGATATCCGCGTCACGGGCTGATGGCCTCTACCCCGTCGGCGTCATTGATGCCGAGCATGCAGGTGGAGGCCCCTCATGTTGCGCTGCGTTCCCGCGCGGATCTCCCAATCCCGCATGCCCGGGCGCGGGGACGTGAACCACGCGAGTTCACACGGCAGCGCGGCGCGCCAACCGCCGCGTCAGGCGAGGCACTCCCCGGAGAAAGCGTTTCAGCCAGCTTCGCTGATTGCCTTGCCGCAGGCCTGGGCCAGCGCGGCGGCGGCAGCGCCTGCGCTGCCGCAGACGCCGACCTGCCGCGACCGGTGTTTCAGCACGGCCACCCAGCGTTCCTCCGGGCCAGCCGGTCCTTCCCGCCGCACGTGCCCGAGGTGCTCACCGTCATAGGTGACCAGCTGGATGACATCGGAGCGGGGCTCCAGGCGGGCGCGGACCAGGCCGCGCGTTCCCACCAGTTTCTCCAGCGCACTCTGCTCCTGCGCGTGCCAGCTCGCCGCCCACACGACCCGCTCGGCCTGCCGGATCACCTCAAGGGCGTCATCGTTGTCCATGACCGCTCCCGCGCCGTTCAGCGCGTCAGCCTTCGGTAGGTGACCCGGTGCGGGCGGGCCGCCTCCTCGCCGAGCCTGCCGATCTTGTTCTGCTCGTAGGCGGCGAAGTTGCCCTCGAACCAATACCAGTTCGCCCCGCCCTCCCAGGCCAGGATGTGCGTTGCGACCCGATCCAGGAACCACCGGTCGTGGCTGGTGATCACCGCGCTGCCGGGGAACTCGCTCAGCGCACGCTCCAGCGAGGCCAGCGTTTCCACGTCCAGGTCGTTGGCGGGCTCGTCCAGCAGTAGCAGGTTGCCGCCCTGCCTGAGGGTCAGCGCCAGGTTCACTCGGCCACGCTCGCCGCCGGACATCAGCCCGGCCGGCTTTTGCTGGTCCGATCCTTTGAATCCGAATGCGGCCACGTACGCGCGGCTGGGGATCTCGGCCCGCCCGGCGCGGATCTGGTCCTCGCCGCCGGAGATGACCTCCCACACGGTCTTGCCCGGGTCGATCCCGGCCCGCAGCTGATCCACGTAGGAGATCCGCACCGTCTCTCCGACCCTAATCGTCCCGTCGTCCGGTCGCTCCTCCTCGAGGACCATCCTCAGCAGGGTGGTCTTGCCGACCCCGTTCGGGCCGATGACCCCGACGATGCCGTTCGGCGGCAGGCTGAAGCTCAAGCCCTCGATCAGCATCCGGTCTCCGAACCCCTTGACCACATGATCGGCCTCGACCACCAGGCTGCCCAGCCGGGGCCCGGGCGGAATCTGGATCTCCTCGAAGTCGAGCTTGGTCCGGGAGGCGGCCTCGGCGGCCATCTGCTCGTACCGATCCAGCCGGGCGCGGCCTTTCGCCTGCCGGGCGCGCGGGCTGGACAGAACCCATTCCAGCTCCTGCTCCAGCCGCCTGCGCAGCTTGGCGTCCCGCTGGCTCTCGACCTTCATCCGGGCGGCCTTGGTCTCCAGGTAAGTTGTGTAGTTGCCCTCGTACGGGTAGGCGTGGCCGCGGTCGAGTTCGAGGATCCAGCCGGCCACGTTTTCCAGGAAGTACCGGTCGTGGGTGACCGCCACCACCGTGCCCGGGTACTTGGCCAGGTGCTGCTCCAGCCACTGCACGCTCTCGGCGTCGAGGTGGTTGGTCGGCTCGTCCAGTAGCAGCAGGTCCGGCTGGGACAGGAACAGCAGGCACAGCGCCACCCGGCGCCGCTCCCCGCCCGACAGGCTGGTGACCTCGGCATCCGGCGGCGGGCAGCGCAGCGCGTCCATCGCCTGTTCCACGCGGCTGTCCAGGTCCCAGGCGTCCCGGTGGTCGAGCTGCTCCTGCAGCCGACCCATCTCCTCGAGCAGGTCATCGGAGTAGTCTGCGGCCAGTTTCGCGGCGACCTGGTTGTACCGCTCGACGAGGGTCCTGGTCTCGGCGACGCCCTCCTGCACGTTGCCGAGTACCGTCTTTCCCTCATCCAGCGCCGGTTCCTGCGGCAAGATGCCGACGCTGTAGCCGGGCATAAGACGGACCTCACCGTTGGAGGGCGGCTCGAGCCCGGCCATCATCCGCAGCAGCGTGGACTTGCCCATGCCGTTCGGCCCGACCACGCCGATCTTCGCGCCGGGCAGGAACGCCAGCGTGACGTCGTCGAGGACGACCTTGCCGTCGTAGGACTTCCGGGCATGGCTGAGGGCGAGGATTTGTTTCATGCCGCACGCATGCCTTCCCTGCTGTGCAGGGACCGTTGGCACTGGCGCATTCGCGGCGAGCCCCTCCGCCGCATCCAGATTACCCGACCGGCCTGGTGAGCCTGCAATAGCAGGCGGCGCAATCAGGAAGGAGAGTCGGTCGATGACCGCTCAGGATAGCTCGGACCGGTGAACCTTCTGGCCGTCGATAGCGGCTACCTGAAGTCCGGCGCCCGGCGCGCGCCGAGCGCGTTGCCAAGTACAACCGGCTGCTGGAGATAGCCGCAACAACGCCCGGCCTGCCTTACGGCATGCCGTAACCGCAGCCATCAGGCAGCGCGGGAGTATCGCGGAGGGAACAGCTGCAATCAGCGCCGGGTCGCTGCCGCCCTCGTGGTCATCCTGCCGCCGGTGATCAAGCCACGTGACCGGCCCGATTGTTTCTCAGGGGCGCCGGAGAGCCGGGCAATGGTCAATGATGAAACGAGCATGCCTGGCCTGCCGGACGGCAGCGCCCAGCTTGGCCGTAGAATGAGATCAGATCACGGCGATGGAGCTCGCCTGAGTCGCCCTGGTGGCTGATGGCTCCTGGTTGTCCGCCTAGCGGCCGGAACACAGGAGGGACTGCCATGACGCGGCGAGTATCCATGAACCCAGCCGGGGTCGAGGACGTTTCCCTGGCAGTTGCAAGAACCTGGAGCCCGGCAAACAGACCTCGGCCCACGGCCATGAGGCGGCCCCGGCTGGTCTGCTGGCCTTCCCGGAGCGGCCCGAGGTCTACGCTGCGGCGCCGACCGGTGTCAGGGCGTTGACGTGACCAGGCCGGCCCATGAGCTTGATGGCGGGTGGCAGGACCAGTCGCTGCTGGCCGGGGACTCGGCGCCGGACGGCGGCGAGTCCGCCCGCCCTGACGGCCGGGGCGGCTCGTCCTATCGCCAGTCTCGGCCGGGCGCTGCGCCATCGGAAGTTGGTGGTCAGTTCCCCAGCTTGCTGTTCCAGGAGCCGCCGTCGGCCGGGGACGCCGGGGAGCCGGACGCGGATAGTTCGTTCGCGCGGGATCTGAACCTGGACCAGGTCGTGGCGGCGATCGCGGGGGATCGCGAGGAGCGCGACTCTATCACGAGAGTCCTGTTCGGCCAGCTGCGCGAGGCCGACGCGGTGCGGTACCGCCAGGAAGTCTTCCGGGATATGGAAGATCCTGCCCTGTTCGATGAGGTGCAGCGCTTCGCGGGGCTCATGCAGGAAGTGCGCGCCCACCTGCGGCAGCTGGCGAAGATGCCGTACCGCTACCAGGTCGAGGGCTGGCTGCTGGACGCGGCGGCCATCTACTGCGACGCGGTGCGGGCGCTGGCCGGGCACCTTGTCTCGGCGCGGATCAGCTCCCGCGCCTTGCTGGCCTTCCGCGGGTACCTGGCTTCGTATGTGGCGTCGGCCGGGTTCACCGCCTTGATGAGCGACACCAGGGACCGGAAGGACGCCCTCGGGCGGATCCGCTACTGCACCCGCATCCGGGGCGGCCGGGTCGATGTGACCCGCTACCAGGATGAGGACGACTACAGCGCCGCGGTGCTCCAGACTTTCGAGCGGTTCAAGCAGGGCGCAGCCAAGGATTACCGGATCCGCTACCGGACCCGGCCGGGGATGAACCACGTCGCCGCCCAGATCGTCGAGCTGGTGGCCCGGCTGTTCCCGCAGGAGTTCGCCGCCCTGGACGAGTACTGCCGCCAGCACGATGGCTTCCTCGACGAGGGCATCCGGCGCGCCGACCAGGAGCTGCAATTCTATCTGGCCTACCTTGACCACATCAGGCCGCTGCGGGCCGCCGGGCTGCGCTTCTGCTATCCCGAGGTCTCCGCTGCCTCCAAGCAGATCCATGCCGCCGACACCTTCGACCTGGCGCTGGCGCACAAGCTCGTCGCCGAGCGCAAGCCGGTGGTCACCAACGAGTTCTACCTCCAGGGCCCCGAGCGGATCTTCGTGGTGACCGGGCCCAATCAGGGCGGGAAGACCACCTTCGCCCGGACCTTCGGCCAGCTCCACCACCTGGCCAGCGTCGGCTGCCCGGTCCCGGGCAGCGCCGCCCGGCTGTTCCTGCCCGACCGCCTGTTCACCCATTTCGCACGGGAGGAGGACCTCAGCAAGATGACCGGGAAGCTGGAGGACGACCTGATCAGGATCGGGGAGATCCTGCGGGCGGCCACCCCGGCCAGCATCGTGATCCTGAACGAGATCTTCGCCTCCACCACCTTGCACGATGCCCGCTTCCTGGGAACCAAGCTGCTGACGAAGGTCATGCGGCTGGACGCATTGGGCGTCTACGTCACCTTCGTGGACGAGATGGCCTCCCTTGGGGAGCAGGTGGTCAGCATGATGAGCACGGTCGACCCGCACAACCCGGCCGAGCGCACCTACATGGTGGTCAGGAAGCCAGCCGACGGCCTGGCCTACGCGCTGGCCCTCGCCGAGAAACACCACGTCACCTACGACCGGCTGCGGGACAGGCTCGGGCGGTGAAAGTCTACCTGCTCTACCAGGACCGGGACTTCGACTTCGGGGCCGACCTGCCTGTCGGCCACCAGGACCTGATCCAAGACCTGGAGCTGACCACGCTGCTGCAGGCGATGGCCGCCGGTGACAAGTTCCTGTACGGGGTGGCCGCGAAGGTGCTGCTCGCCTGCGTGCAGGATCCGGACGCCATCCGCTACCGGCAGCAGGTGCTGGCCGACTGTCTGGCCCAGCCCGAGGCCATCCGGGAGATGTACGCGGCCGCGGTCGGCGCCCTGGAAGACAAGCGGCGCCTGTGGGGCTACGGCAGCAACTACCAGAGCGCGTCGTCTAACCTGTCCGGCGCGGTCGCCTACCTGGAAGCCTACGTGGCCCGGCTGCGGCAACTGCGGAAGATCTCCGATGACCATGCCGGTAAATTCCGCTCCGACGGGCTGCGGACGCTGTGCACCACGCTGCAGCGCGAACTGGACGAGGAGTACTTCGAGGAGATCAGCTTCCACCTCAAACAGCTACGGTTCCGAGCTGGCGTGCTGATCAGCGCCGAACTCGACCGGGACAACAGCGGGACCGGCTTGGTGCTTCGCGCCCCCGGTGACAGCCGACGGCGCTGGGCCGAGCGGCTCGGCATCGGGCCGCGCACCACCTACTCCTTCACCCTGCCGCCCCGCGACGAGGCCGGCGGCCAGATCCTGGAGGACCTGACCAGCCGGGGCATCAACCTGGTCGCCAACGCGGCCGCCCAGTCCGCCGACCACATCGGCAGCTACATCACCATGCTGCGCGCCGAGCTGGGCTTCTACGTCAGCTGCCTCAACCTCGCCGACCGGCTCGCGGCCAAAGAGGTACCCGTGACCACCCCCGAGCCGGCGCCGCCGTCACCGCCCGTGTTCTCGTGCACTGACCTGCGCGACGCGTGCCTGGAGCTGCAGTCACAGGACCCGGTCGTGGGCAACGACGTGCAGGCCGACGGGAAATCGCTGGTCATCATCACCGGCGCCAACTCGGGAGGGAAATCCACGTTCCTGCGCAGCGTCGGCGTGGCCCAGCTCATGATGCAGTGCGGGCTGTTCGTCGCGGCAGGGTCCTACCGGGCGAACGTGGTCCGCGGGATCTTCACCCACTTCATCCGGCCAGAAGATCCTGGCATGACCAGCGGGCGGCTGGACAACGAACTGTGGCGCATGAGCGCCATCGCCGACCATATCGGGCCGCACTGCCTCATGCTGTTCAACGAGTCCTTCGCCGGGACCAACGAGCGCGAGGGATCCGAGATCGGCCACCAGGTCGTCCGCGCCCTGCTCGACGCCCAGATCAAGGTGTTCTTCGTCACCCACCGGTTCGACTTCGCCGACCGCTTCCACCGCCAGCACGCACCCACCACCCTCTTCCTCAGGGCCGAGCGCCGGCCCGACGGGCGCCGCAACTACAAGCTCGCAGCAAAAGAACCCCTCCCGACCAGCTTCGGAGAAGACCTCTACTACCGGCTCGGCGCCTGGCTGGATGAAGATAAAGCCCTAGCCCCGGCTGCCGCAGGAGCAGCCCCGGACGGCGAACCGGACCCAGGCACCCGGGTCCGGCAGCCTAGCGGGATCGCTGCCGTGCCACCGGACGCGCAGCGTACTGGATGAGCCATACGGTCTGATCACCTTACTGGCGGTCGCCTCGCTGCCGGCTCCGTCGCGCCCCGCTAGACTCGGCGTGCCAACCAGCACTATCGTCAGGTGGTGGCCTGTGCCACCCGGTGATGGATCCCGCCGGGACCGTACCCGTATCCACGGGTGCGCTCGCATGCCGTACGGCCGATGGGTCCTGCTGACCCCGTTCGTGGATGGCAGGAGGCCCGGTCGTGGCATCGGGTGCGCTGGCACCGACAGGGCCGGTTTTGCGTCGCCTGGCGATCGCCGTTCTGGAACTGCACAGATGACACTTGTACTCCGCTACGCGGTACGTTCCGACGTCGGCCTGCTTCGCGAGGGAACGAGGATTCGGCGTATGCGGGGCCGCGGCTGCTCGCGGTGGCCGACGGGATGGGCGGCCACGCGGCCGGTGAGGTGGCCAGCTCGCTGACCATCGCGTCGATGGCGGAGCTGGATGCCGGGCAGCCGCCCGGCGACATGCTGGGCGCGCTGGCCGCGGCGGTGGCCGCCGCCAATTCCCGGCTGCACGACAAGATCATCGCCAATCCTGCGGTGGAAGGGATGGGGACCACGCTGACCGCTCTGTTGTGGTGCGATGGTCACGCGGCGGTGGGCCATATCGGGGACTCGCGGGGCTACCTGCTGCGGCGGGGCGAGCTGTACCAGATCACCAAAGACCATACGCTGGTCCAGTTGTTGGTCGACGAGGGCCGGATCAGCGCCGAGGACGCGTCGACCCATCCGCAGCGGTCGCTGCTGCTGCGGGCCCTGGATGGCCGGTCGGCGGCCGATCCGGATCTGTCCATGCATGACGCACTGCCCGGCGACCGCTACCTGATCTGCTCGGACGGGCTGTCCGGGGTGGTCAGTGACGAGACCTTGCGAGACACCCTGGACGCGGTGGACGGTCCCGACGCGGCCACCCGCGAGCTGATTAAGCTCGCCAATGCCGGCGGCGGCCCGGACAACATCACATGCATCGTGGCCGACGTGGTCGACACGGCCACCACGCGGCTGCCGCCCAGCTCTCCGCTGCTGGCCGGGGCCGCCGAGAGCCTGCGGCTTGGCGACGGGAGCAACGACCCGGCAGACCGTGACGTCGGCCTACACCATGGGCAGCCTGTCCCATGTCCAGCAGGCCGTAGCCACCATACGCGCGGCCGTCGGCCAGTGCCGCAGCCAGTACCGCGCGCTGGCCACCTGGGTGGCCAGGGACGACAAGTACCTGACCGAGATGACCCAGGCCCACAAGTCGAAGAAGCCCACGGGGGGCATTCCCAGGCCGGGCCTGCAGCCGCCGGGCCCGGGTCCGATGTGCCAGCCCCCGCAGGCGTTCGGTATCGCGCCCGGTGCCCTGTCCCCCGACCCCCGCCGGGCACTCGCGATGACGAGCACGGGCCCCCTGACCAACCGTCCAGACCCCGCGCGGCCCCCGATGAGCAGCATCACCGCTCCCCCGCCCGCGGCTGATCCGACAACCCCGCTGGTCCCGGTGGCGCCGGGCAGGCGGGCGCCGAGCTGACCATGCTCGTCTTCGGCCGTCACCAGGCAAGTGCGGGAGAGCGGCAGCCGGTCATCCCCCGGCTCCTCCGGGCGTCAGGTTTCGCGCGGCGGGCACCCGCAGAACACGCCGCCGTCAAGGAAGGCCGCCGCGCGCCGCCAGGCGGTCATTTCCGGTCCTCTGGTCTCGTGGCGGCGGGCCCAGGTGTTCTTGCCGAAGGCCTCGTCCAGTTCGGTGATTAGCATTTCCGCGCGCTCGACCGCGCCACGTGCCGTGACCTGGCCAGCCCAGGGATCAAGGGCCCTCAGGCCCAGCAGGTGCCGGACGCACAGCGGTACCAGCCGGCCGCTCGGCGGATGCGAGGCCCGCAGCGATGCACGGAGATCATCAACCGCCCGCTGCGCCGCATCCTCTCGGGCCAGGCATGCGGAGCAGCCGTTCAGGCCGCCATCGCGGCGGCGCCGAGGCCGTAGCCAGCTCGCCGGCTCTGCCAGCCTCCGGCTCGGCGATGACACCGGGCTCCGGGTCAGACCGGAGGCCAGGCAGGCCGCCTGCCAGGCCAGCAGCGATGCCGCGTCGCGCTGGCCCGCCAGAACGATCAGGTCGTTGAGATGACCGGCGCACAGCAGCAGCCGGCGGTCAGGCCAGCCACGGTCGCTGCTGTGGAGCATCCCTGCCAGGTAGTAGTTCTCCGAGCGACCCGCCGCCAGGCACGCGACGCATACCTGAGCGCCGACATGTGCGCTGAGCCGGGTCGCGTGCCGCAGCACGGCGCGTACTTCTGCATCGCGGTCCGTCCCGGCCAGCCAGCCGGGGCTGGCCGACCGGTCGTTGACGGCCGGGATCATCGTCTGCGACAGCCAGGCGACGATCCGGCTCCCTGCCCGCGCCGAAGCCTCGGCGAGATGCGGGATGCACAGGCCGCCCAGCTCGCGGTAACGGTCCCGGACCGGGCTGTCGCCCAGGCCCTCGAGCAGCGTATCCAGCGCCCGGCCGGCGGCGCCGTCGTCATGCTCGCACGCGGGGCACCTGCCAGGGCGTGCCGCGCGGCCCCCCAGGCGGTCCCTGGCTGCTCCGACGACATACCGGTAGGTGGCGATGAGCCTGCGCGCGGCTCCGGGCTGGGCCATGATCCCCCGCGTGTGGCGGGGACACATCCCCAGCGACGAGCACAGGCGGGTGATGGTCACGGCGTCCGCGTGCGCTTCGAGCGCGAACCAGGCCAGGTAACGGTCGCCGACTTCGTCGGCGTAGCGGCATACGGGGCACCCGGGCCCGGTCAGCAGGTCCGCCGCCGAGTACAGCGTGAGCACCGTCGGGCCGCGCGGAACGGGTGTGGCGGCCGGCACGCTACCGGTCCCCGGCGGCGGCCTCGTCGAGCAAGCCCGTGACGTGACGCAACGCCGTCTCCCGTTCGGCCAGTTCTCGTTCCTTCTCTTCCGCCTCGGTGGCGGACGCTTCGCGCAGTTCGGCCGCAGCCTGCAGCGCGGACCGTATCCGGTCGGTGCCATCGGCGTAGCGCTGCTCGACCGCCCGGGCCAGCGCCCGTGTCGCCTCGGCCAGCCGGTACTGCAGGTCCCCCCTGGCCCTGCCGATCTGTCTGTTCACCAGGTCGGGAGCTTCACGGCGCAGATACTCCCTGGCACGGCGTCGGCCGAGCTCGCCGGGAAGCGCGCGGCGGACGGCGCCGGCCAGCAGCTCGGTTTGGCCCATGTCTTCGCCGGTTGTGTAGAAGAACCGGCGATTCTCGGCCAGCCGGCCTTCGGGTTCGGGGACGGCGAGGTCCAGGCTGAGCAGCTCGGCGGCGGATTGGCGGAGCACGTCAAGCTCGGTCTTCAGGTCTGCGGTGAGCCTGGCATCTACCGCGGCCAGTCCCCGCTCGATCGTTTCCCTCCGTTGCCGACGCCAGGTTTCGGCGGCTTGCACGGCGAGCGAGGCAAGCATCTCGCGGCCCCGCCGCTCTATCTCTGCCGGGGCGGCTTCGCGCAGTTCGCCGTCGAACAGCGCCTCCAGCTGTCCGCTGATCACGCGGCCGAGCCGGGGGCCGTCCTGGTCGGCGGCGTCGTTGAGCGCCAGCAGTAGCCGCCCGGACTCACCGTTGACCACGATGAGGGCATCGCGGCCGTGCACGGTCACCTCGGTCAGCCGCTCGGTGAACTGCCGCACCCGCGCGGCCGCGTCGCCCGCCCGCATCTCGGCGGCCCGCCGGGTGACCGCCACCTCATCCAGCAGCGAACTGGCGATCCGGCGGGCCTGAGCGATGGCCGACGCGCGCAGGTCGGCCCTTCGCCGCGCGGACAGGTACGCGGTGAAATCAGCCTCGAACGCGGCGAAGCCGGCGTCGCCGCCGACGAGGGCGGCACGTGCCGACATCGGATAGACCGTGCCTGGATGCCCAGCCTCGCAGAGCACCCCCCTGGTGAACTCCACCGCCTCAGCCAGCCCGGGCCCGTCCAGGTGATCGGCCTTGTTCAGCACCGCGAACGTCGTCACCGACAGCCCCGCGACCCTGCCCAGCAGTTCCCGCTCACTCGCAGACACCGGCGGGTCGGCGGTCAGCACGAACACGGCGACGTCCATCGACCGCAGCGCCTCATAGGCGGTCTGCGTATCCCAGTCGAACACCGACCCGGTGCCCGGCGTGTCGGCCAACTCCACCCCGCCTTCCAGCACCAGCGCGGCCAGGTACACCGTCACGTCCGCGATCCGGCGGCGGTTAGCGGGATTCCCTCGCTCGGTTACCAGGTCAGGGAGCGCGGCGAGGGGGTGCTTCTCTTCGTGCCCGTCGAGAAACCTCACCTCCGCGCGCTCGTCGTCGCCGTACCGCACCGTCGTCGTGACGGCAGTCAGGGGGGTCACTCCAGAGGGCAGCACATCGCGGCGCAGCAGAGCGTTGATCAGGGTGCTCTTGCCCCGCTTGGCCTCTCCCGCCACGAGGACACGCAGCCGCCCGGCATCAAGCCGGTCCAGCAGCGCGGTCAGCTGCTCCCGGTCCCGCTCCGTACCCAGAGCGGCGAGCGTACTCAGGGCGCTGGCCAGTGTGCTCTGACCATTCGGCATCGGCGCCATCCTCCTACCCGCGTCAACTGATGCGCCTGGCAGGGACCGTTGGCGGCGGCGCCGCGTTCGCGAGACCCGCATCTGCTGCGGGTGCCCGTGCGGCGAGCCCCTCCGCCGCACTCACGCCAGGATAGCCCGTCCAGGAAAACCGCGGGATCACAGCCGTCATCGCCGACCGGGTTCCCCGGTCCTTCCACCACCGGCCCGGCTCTGTCGTGTTCACGCTTCCTCCCGCCGGGGGGGCCGCCGGGCAGCCGAATATCTGGGCGTAGAGATCCGGCCCGTAGCTGGTCGGCAGCGGCTCGCCCTCGAGCAGCCGGAAGGTCCGCTTCCCGTCGTCTCGCCGCTCGGCCCGGAGGCACAGTACCGAATCGGCATTCGCGCCGTGAAAGCTCCGGGCGAGATCGAACATGTGGGTGACGAAGAAGACCCTGACCCCCGATTCGAGCAAGGCCCGGATGATCTGGCGGGCGATCTCGGAGCCCTCCCGCTCGTTGGTGGAGGCGAAGGACTCGTTGCAGAGCAGCAGGCAGCCGCCCGTAATGGCGTCGGCGATCACGCTCATCCGGCTCAGCTCCTCATCGAGCTTACCCTTCTCCATGCTGGCGTCTTCTTCCCGCTTGAAGTGCGTGAACACGCCGGTGCTCACGCTGGCGGTGAAGGATTCCGCGGCGACGAACATGCCGGCCTGCATCATCAGCTGGGCCAGGCCGATGCTGCGCAGGCTTACGCACCGTATAGCTGAGGCCCTTGCCGCCTTTGCCGAGGCCCGCGCTCATGAGTATCCCGCGCCGGAACTCCAGTTCCCCCAGGTGACCCTCAACGAGGCCAAGGTAGCCGTCGTCGAGTTCGGCCGCGATCATGGAAAAGAACCGGGCGAAGCCCGGGGAGCGGAAGCCAGCGCCGTGAGTGTCGGTGACCGCGCGGAGCCGCTTCAGCATCCCGGTGAACATCTCCAGCACCTGCACCGACCAGTGCAAGATCAGATCCGGCGAAGAGCTCAGCGGGAAGAAGAAATTCCTCTTCTGGCAGGTGATCGCGGTAACGGCGATGTCGTAGAGTTCCCGGACCACATCCGGGTGGGCGATCGCGTCGGACAGGACCTGCTGCCGGTAAACGATCGCCTCGGGGTCGGCCAGGCCAGACAGCATCGCCCGCCGCGCCATACCCCGGAGGAACTCATTGCCTGCCGCCATGGCCGTCAGCAGCGCGTCCACTTCCAGATCCTGGATGATGGCATCGGCGATCGGCGGCAGGTCACTTCCGAGATCGACGTCGCGATCCTGGTGCATCAGGAAGGCTTTCACGGCGGCCCACCGGTCTTTCAGCCGGCAGAAGCCATCAGCCACGGCGGCACTTAAGGCGGGCTTCATCACCTGGTGCCATTTTACAGCTCGACGGTGGCCCGGAGCATGCCGAACTCCAGCAGCAGCATCACCCCCGCGATCAGGTTGGCCGCGCCCTCGTACACGCCGGGCGCCAGGCGATTCCAGCGCGTCGTTCATGCGAAGCCTCCTACCCTTCATGCCCATGACACGGGGCAGTAGAGGCCATCAGCACGGCAGCCGCACGGTTATGGCAAGCCTCATCGCCAGCACGTCATTGTGACCTACGCTGCCACCAGCGTGCAAACCACCACCGGGTAGCGCGGCTGACGACTCTGGCAGTGAGGCGGGGGGCGATGGAACTCAGGCGTGAGCTGCTGACCGCGGAGATGATCGATCCTGGGACCGGGGAGCTCGTCCGGACGAGGATCGAGGTGCGGGTTGGCCCGCTGACCGGGCACAGCTCGCGCATCTTGCCCGAGCGTGGCCTGATGCCCGCCAGCGACTTCGATCTGGCGGCGTTTGCGCGGGAGAGCCAGCCCGGCTGCCCCTTCTGCCCGGGCCGGGTCGACCGGCTGACGCCCAGGCTTCCGCCCGGGATCCACCCGGGCCAGCGGGGAACGCTACCTGGGGAATACCGGGCGCGCCGAGTGGGTCGCCAGCTTCGCCCCGATCGCCCCGGCCGGGCTGCGGGCGTTCATCCCCGGCATCTCCTCGCCCGCGGAAATGGACGGCGATCTCATCCGCGAGCTCGCCCACGGGCTGGTCCTCGCCCTGAACGGGTATGCGGAGATGGGCTTTGCGAGCTTCAACTGCGCCATCTACGGAGCGCCGCCGGGCACGGAGGGTTACCCGCTGAACCTCAGAATGGCCTGCCGCTCGAACCTGAAGCCCTTCTACCAGTCCGACTCGACCTTCCTGGAGCGTCTGCACTGGGAGGGCGCCGTCGACCTCGCGCCGGAGAGTTTCGCCCAGCGCATCGGCGAGCGCTTCCGAAGCTAACGGCCTGCTGCCGCTGGCACCGTGGCCGGGGTGTAGTGGGAGGCGTCTGTTTGGAGGGGGTTGCTCAGCTGGCGGTTTGGGCGCTGGGCCCGCCGGAGCTTCATCCGGCTACCTCGCATCATTGCGCGTCGGTGCTTTACCAGATCCTGGTCTACGCGCCGGGCCAGGTCGTCGAGTGCCTCTCGGCATTTGGCGAGCGAGGATAGGGCGGCCTCGGCGTTGGCCGCACCCAGGGTGTCCCGCGCGCGGATGGTGTCATGACGGCCGGACAGCCCGGTCAGCGCGGCGTCCTTTTCGCGCAGATCGCAGTCGCGGAAACGGCGCGCGGCCTTCAGTCCCGGCCTGGCGGGCGGCCGGTAGGCCAGGATGAGCCAGGAAACGCGGGCGGGGCATCCCGGGGCCGGTCCCGCCTCGCCGTTCATGCCGGGCCTCCTACCGCAATGTCATCGACAAGGGGTAGAGGCTGTCAGCGCGGCAGCCGCGCGGTTAGGGGCGAGCCTCATCGCCAGCAGGTCATTGTCTCCCGCGCTCAGCTCCGCCCCCAATCCGTCTGTTTGGGAATCCCCTAATGATAGAATGCAGGTTCGATAAATGGGTACGATGTCGGCATGCTCACGTATACGCCGCCCGGGTGGCCGACCGGGGTGCACCCGCCGGGCAGCGAGGAATTCGAGTCCACCGCGGTGACCTGGCTGCTCGACGTCGTACCGCCCGATTACCGCCTGCACGGCGTGCTGCGCCGGCATCCTGTGGCGCTGGCCTGCATGGCCAGGCACCACACGAAGGCGTGCGTCGAGGGGGCCCGTCAGGGTTACCGGACCGCGAGAACGGAACTGGCGGGCTCGCTGCCGCCGCACGCGATCGACACCGTGCTGGCCGCCTACCGCAAGGAGGGCTCCAGGCTGGCCGCCACCGCTCGCGCCGTCGGCTTGGTCGAGCGTGCGCTGCGTGGCGAGGTCTTCGCGCCGAAGATGCAGGACAGGCGACCCGCCCGGCAGGGCTGACCCGGGTCTTGGCGGTACAGGAAACCATGAGAGTATGGCGGCAAGCTAGCCGGGGGCGGACAGCTAGACCTGCGGGCAGCGAAGAGGAAGTGAGTCAGTGTCGCGGCAGGCCAGGATCCTTCTGGTCGATGACCGGGCCGAGAATCTCGTCGCGCTCGAGGCCATCTTGGCGCCGCTGAACCAGATCCTGGTGCCGGTGCGGTCCGGCGAGCAGGCGCTGCAGGCCGCGGGAGACCAGGAATTCGCCGTCGTCCTGCTCGACATCGTCATGCCGGGGATGGACGGCTTCGAGACCGCCGCGCAGATCAAGAGCCGGGCCAAGAACCGGGACGTGCCGATCATCTTGCTGACCGCCGCGGCCGCGCCGCTCGAGCACTCGTTCCGCGGGTACGCGGCCGGCGCGGTCGACTACCTGGCCAAGCCGTTCGACCCGTGGGTCCTGCAGGCGAAGGTGTCGATCTTCGTGGACCTGTACCTGAAGACCGGCCGGTTCGACCAGCTTTCTGTCCCGCTGGGCGCGATCGAGGAGTCGGTCGCCCTGTTGCGCCGGCTCCCCGCGGTGATCAAGGACAGCGAGGCGGCGGCGACCGCGGCCCAGCTAGCGCTGCGCGTCGGGCGGCTGCGCGACGTTCTTGAGGCGTCCGGCAGCGGGTGAGGTCGGCGGGCGCGCCCAGCCGTTGCCCGGCAGATACTGCCTGATGACCTTGGCCGGAACGCCGGCCACCACGCACCGGTCGGGCACGGTGCCGCGGACGACCGAACCGGCCGCGACCACGACGTTGCGCCCGATGCTCGCTCCGGGCAGGACGACCGCGCCGGTGCCCAGCCAGCTGCCCGACCCGATGCTGACCGCCGCGTTCAGCGGCATCTGCCGCCCGATCGGCTCGTCGGGGTCCTCGTACCCGTGGTTCTGGTCGGTGATGTAGACGTACGGTCCTGTGAACACGTCGTCCCCGATGACCAGCGAATGATGGGCGACGATGTGACTGCCCCGGCCGATGACGCAGCGGTCGCCGATGCGCAGCACGGGGAAGGGGCCGAGGTCCTGGCCCGGCACCATCCCGGCCGACATCGTGACCAGGGGACCGATCAGGGTGCCCGCCCCGATCGCGATCGAGTGCTCCCCGAACACCGAACCGGCCGGGAAGGCGGCCATCGAACCGCGGCCGAATTCGGCGAACCGCCGGCCGATCGGGGTGTCGGCGGTGACCACCCCGGCCCGCTGGAACGCGTCCCACCCCCAGTGGACCAGCCGCCAGCGCAGCCGGTTCAGCCAGCGGTTCACCGGCGGGCCGACGCGGCCAGCTGACCGCAGGCGCCGTCGATCTCGCGACCCCGGGTGTCCCTGACCGTGACCGGCACGCCGCGGCTTTCGAGCCGGCGGACGAACTCGCGCTGCACGGCGGGCTCGGTCGCGGTCCACTTGGACCCCGGCGTGGGGTTGAGCGGGATCAGGTTGACGTGCGCGAGCCGCCCGGCCAGCAGCGACCCCAGCCGGTCGGCCCGCCAGCCCTGGTCGTTGACACCTCTGATCATGGCGTACTCGATCGAGACGCGCCTGCCCGTGGTAGCCGCGTAGTCCCACGCAGCGGACAGGACCCTTTCGACCGGCCAGCGCTGGTTGACCGGGACGAGGGTGTCACGAAGTTCGTCGTCCGGGGCGTGCAGGGATACGGCCAGGGTCACCGACAGGCGTTCGGCAGCAAGGCGGTTAATCGCGGGAACCAGGCCCACCGTGGAGACGGTGAGCGAGCGCTGGGAGATTCCCATGCCCTCCGGCACCGGCTCGGTGAGCCTGCGGACCGCGGCGAGCACGTTCGGGTAGTTGGCCAGGGGCTCGCCCATGCCCATGAACACCACGTTTGATACGCGGGCCGGGCCGCCGGGCACCTGCCCGTCCGCGAGCAGGCGCGCGCCTGCCACCACCTGCGCCACGATCTCGGCCGCGGACAGGTTCCTGGTCAGGCCCGCCTGCCCCGTCGCGCAGAACGGGCAGCCCATCCCGCAGCCGGCCTGCGACGACACGCACATCGTGACCCGGTCCGGGTAGCGCATCAGGACCGACTCGACCAGCGCCCCGTCGAACGCGCGCCACAGCGTCTTGCGCGTGGTCCCCGCGTCACACGACAGCTCGCGCTCGGCGGTCAGCAGCCGGGGCAACAGCATCTCCGCCAGAGCGTCGCGGGAGGCCAGCGGCACGTCGGTCATGTCCTCCGGCCGGTCGGTGAACCGGCCGAAGAAGTGCCTGGACAGCTGGGCCGCGCGGAACGGCGGCTCGCCAAGTTCCGCGACGACCGCGCGGCGCTCGGCCAGCGGCAGGTCAGCCAGGTGCCGCGGCGGGCGACCGGGCCTGGCCGGACGCGACCTAGCCGGGACCAGGGTGAGCGGTCCGTGGAGGTTTTCCCCCGCCACCGGTTCCCCGGTGGGGGGTCGGGGAGGTGACACACCACTCCGTTCGGGTAAAAGAAAGGTCTTTCTCGTGCGACACCAGGATAGGGTGCGGGATCGGTGACCCCGGCGCACCAGTAGCGAGGAGGGGTTTGAGCTCCGTGGTTATGTCAGTACATTTCGTTCATGGCGATGTCGCACCCTGAGCCCGGCGGGCAGGGACCGGTCACGCTGCTGGAGAGCCTGAGCCCGTACGGAAGCCGCAAGGTCACCGTCGAGTACGACGGGCTGACCACGGCCGCGTACCTGCACGACGATACCTCCGCGATCTCGGCGACCTGGATCGCCAACCACCGGCCCGCTCCGGCTGCCACCGACCAGGCGCGGGTCAACGCCGGCCGGGCGCCGCTGATGCCCGCCGCGCGGATCAAGTACCCGGGCGGCCGCCCGCCGCTGCAGCCGGAGACGCTCGAGGCCCTGTGGTTCGAGGAGGGCGACGGGGTGGCGATCCTCGAGGGCGGCCGTCCGCTCGCGGTGATCGCCGGCTGGTCCGACATGGACCGCGGGATGCCCGGGTACAGCAGCGACGTCATCGGCCAGACGCCGTTCGGCTGGTCACTGGACGACGCCATGGAGGGGCTCGCCCCCCGGATCGAGCGGTCGCGTTCATACTGGCGCTGGCGGGCCTCGCCCAACGGGTGGAGCCAGTTCCAGCAGGCCCTGCTCGGCCACCTGGAACCCAGGCTCGGCCCGGGCCAGCACTACTGGGACGCCTCGGCCGGCCAGCAGCCGCTGGTCGGCGTGACCGAACGCCCGCCCGTTCCCGGCCGGCCCTATACGGTCCTGTCCACGGTGGGCATGAGCTGCCAGCGGATGCCCGTGGTCGAGCAGGTCCTCGACGACCCGAGCGCGTACGCGAGAATCGAGCTCGCGCTGGCTACCACGCTGCCAAGCGCGCAGGCGGCCCGGGTGTTCCTGTGGCTCGCCACCTACCCGTGGCACGCCGTGACGTGGTTCGGGCCAGGGCACAGCGTCCGCTGGTACCACGAGCCATCGACGTTCCCGCTCGGCGGCGGGGAGGCGGTCCTGCTCCTGGATGCCCCCGGCTCGCTGTCCGGTCCCGAGCCGCCTGACCTGTCCGGGTTCGCGTTCGGCGGGGATCCGGTGCGCTGGCTGTGGATCGTGCCGATCAGCGAGCGGGACCGCCAGCTGGCCAAGGAGCGCGGCTCCGCCACCCTGGTCAGCCGGCTAGTCGCCCAGCACCGGAGCTGGATCGTCGGCGGGTAGGGACCCGGTCAGTGCACGTGCAGGTTCACGCCGAGCAGGACCAGCCACCACAGGAAAACGGCCAGCAGCGCGCTGGCCGCGACCTTGAGCAGGGCGAAGCCTATGTACGCGTGGACCCAGGCGATCACTATGCCGATGATGATGTAGATGACGCCGAAGAAGGACCTGAACCGGAACATGGCCGCTCCTATTGCGCGGGACCAGGACTTGCCCCACTCAGCTGCCCAGACGGGCACCCGGCAAACTAGCGCGCGGGGATGAACAGGTACAGCAGCAGCCACACCACGGGGGCGGCCATCAGGAGGGAGTCCAGGCGCTCGAACAGGCCGCCGTGACCGGGCAGCAGCGTGCCCATGTCCTTGACGTCCAGGTCGCGCTTGATCATGGATTCGACCAGGTCACCGAGGATGGCCGCGCACACGGCCGCGGCCCCGGTGAGCAGGCCCTGCCAGGCGTGGCCGTGCAGCAGCAGCGTCACGCACAGGCCGCCTGCGGCCAGGCCCGCCGCGACCGAGCCCGTGAAGCCTTCCCAGGTCTTCTTCGGGCTGATGACGGGGGCCATCAGGTGGCGGCCGGCGCGGCCGAGCGTGATCCCGGCGAAGTACCCGCCGATATCGCTGCTGATGGTCAGGATCACGAAGGTCAGGACCCGCTTGTCACCGTCGGCGGGGACCAGCATGGCCGCGACGAACGAGGCCAGGAACGGCACGTAGATCGTGGCGAAGATGCCCGCGGTCACGTCCTTCACGTAGCCGGAGGGGCCGCCTTGCAGCCGCCAGGCGAAGATCGCGACCACGGTCAGCGCCAGCGAGGCGAGCGCCCAGGTTGGTCCCAGCCAGTACATGCAGGTCACCACCGCGGCCCCGCCTGCCGCGACCGGGACCACCGGGATCTGGATGTCGCGCTTGGCGAAGGCCCCGGCCAGCTCGGCCAGCCCGATGGCCAGGGCGATCCCCATGTACAACAGGAAGGTCGCCTTGACCGTGAACAGCGTGAGGATGACCAGGCCGCCCATGACCAGGCCCACCCCGATGGCCGCGGGGAGGTTACGCCCGGTCCGGACCGGCGGACGGCTTAGGGTCGCGGGCGAGCCAGGCTGGTCGGGGCCTTCGGGCGGGCCGGGCGGGCCAGGCTCGTCGAGGTCTTCGGGGTCTTCGGGTTGCGGTCCGGCAGGGTCGGTGGCCACTAGACCTCGAGGAGCTCGGCTTCCTTGTGCTTGAGCAGCTCGTCCACCTGTGCGACGTAGGTGTGGGTGAGGTCGTCGAGCTCGCGCTCAGCCCGGCGCACGTCGTCCTCCGGCGCGTCCCCCGACTTGATCATCTTGTCCAGGGTGTCCTTGGCGTGCCGCCTGATGTTCCTGATCGCGACGCGGCCGTCCTCGGCCTTGTGCCGGGCGGTCTTGATGTACTCGCGCCTGCGCTCCTCGGTCAGCTCCGGCAGGATGATCCTGATGATGGCCCCGTCGTTGTTCGGGTTCACGCCCAGGTCGCTGTTCCTGATCGCCTTCTCGATCGCCCCCAGCGAGTTCTTGTCGAACGGTGAGATGATAACCATCCGCGGCTCGGGGACATGGAACGAGGCCAGCTGGTTCACCGGGGTCTGCGTGCCGTAGTAGGTGACCGTGACCTTGCTGAACATGCCCGGATGGGCCCGGCCGGTGCGGATGACGCTGAACTCTTCCTTGGCGACCGAGACCGCCTTATCCATCTTCTCCTCGGCTTCGAGGAGGGTGTCATCGATCATGTTCGGCTCCGTTGTGCTGGCAGTGCCTAAGCGAGCTTAACCGTCCGGGTGGTCGCTGCGGGACACCAGCGTGCCGACCGGCTCGCCGCGGATGGCGCGGACCACGTTCCCCTCGCCCATCAGGGCGAACACCACGATCGGCATCCCGTTGTCCCGGCACAGGCTGACCGCTGTGGCGTCCATCACCTTCAGGCCCAGGCGGAGGTACTCGGTGTAGCTCAGGCGGTCGAACCGCACCGCGCCCGGGGTCGTGTGCGGGTCCGCGTCGTACACACCGTCCACCTTGGTGCCCTTGAGGACCGCGTCAGCGCCGATCTCCAAGGCCCGCTGCGCGGCGCAGGTGTCGGTCGAGAAGAACGGCGCGCCGAGCCCGGCCCCGAAGATGACCACCCGGCCCTTCTCCAGGTGCCTGATCGCCCGGCGCGGGATGTAAGGCTCGGCGACCTGGCCCATCGTGATGGCGGTCTGCACCCGGGTTTCGACGCTGAGCTTCTCCAGCACATCCTGCAGGGCCAGGCAGTTGATGACCGTGCTGAGCATGCCCATGTAGTCGGCCCTGGCGCGGTCGATCCCCCGCTCGGCCAGGGCCTTGCCGCGGAACATGTTCCCGCCGCCGACCACCGCGGCAACCTGGACGCCGTCCTTGACCGCCGCGATGATCTCCGCGGCCAGGTGCGCGACCACGTCCGGCGAGATGCCCAGGGGCTCGTTGCCCGCGAACAACCCGCCGGACAGCTTCAGCACCACACGGTGCCAGGCCCGATGCTGACCGCCGGTCCGGGGCACGGACTCGGGGGCGAACTCGGGCTCCGGCACCGGCATCAGGCCTGGCCGACCTGGAACCTGGCGAAACCGGTCACGCTGACGCCGCGGGCGGCCAGGACCTGCTTGATCGTGGTCTTCTGATCCTTCACGAACGCCTGCTCGGTCAGCACGACGTCCTTGAAGTAGGCGTTCACCCGGCCGTCGACGATCTTCGGGATCGCCGCCTCCGGCTTGCCCTCGTCCCGCGTGATCTGCTCGGCGATCCTGCGCTCCTTTTCCACCACGTCCGCGGGGACGTCCTCGCGGACCACGTAGAGCGGGCGCATCGCGGCGATCTGCTGGGCGAGGTCGCTGGCGACCTCGGCGTTCTCCTTGTCCAGCTGGACCAGGACGCCGATGGTCGGCGGCAGCGCGGCGTCGGTGCGGTGCAGGTAAGTGGCCACGTATCCGCCCTCGAAGCGGGCGAACCGGCCGAGCTCGAGCTTCTCCTTCAACGACGCGCCCGCCGTCTCGATGAGCTGCTCGACGGTCGTGCCCGGCTTGGCCTCGGTGGTCAGCAGTGTCGGCTTGTCGTTAACCCTGGCGTCCAGCGCGGCCCGGGCGATGTCGGCCGCCACCTGCTGGAACAGGTCGGTGTTGGCCACGAAGTCCGTCTCGCAGTTCAGCTCGACGAGCACTCCGGCTTCCGTCCCGTACAGCTGCGCGGCGACCAGGCCGTTGCCCGCCGTGCGCGCGGCGCGCTTGTTGACGTCCTTGGCCCCCTTGACGCGGAGCAGCTCGACCGCGCCCTCGAGGTCGCCGTTGGCCTCCTCGAGCGCGTTCTTGCAGTCCATCATGCCGGCGCCGGTCTGCTCCCGGAGCCGCTTGACGTCAGCGGCAGTGAAGTTCGCCATGTCCTCGTCTCTCACTCAGTCTCGTCGGCGGCGGCTACATCTGCGTCTGCCGTGGCTGCCGTGGCTGCCGCGCCGGTCGCGTCTGCCGTGGCTGCCGCGCCGGTCGCGTCTGCCGCGTCTGCCGTGGCTGCTGCGTCTGCTGCGTCTTCCAGGCCCGCCAGGTCGTCGGCCTCGTCGGCAGCGGCGTCGGCGTCGCTGGTAATCGCGGACTCGGCGTTGATCTCGGGGACGCCCTCGGCCTCGGCCGCCTCCACGATCCGCTGGTCCGCGGGGGTCACCTGGGCGCTGTCGGCCTGCGACCCCACGAGCAGCTCCCGCTCCCATTCGGCCAGCGGTTCCTCGCTGCCGAGCTGGTCACCGGACGGCTTCTCGTCACCGTGGGCCGCGCCGGCCCGGGCGATCAGGCCTTCGGCGACGGCGTCGGCCACGACCCGGGTCAGCAGCGCCACGCTGCGGATCGCGTCGTCGTTGCCGGGGATCGGGTAGTTGACCTCGTCCGGGTCGCAGTTGGTGTCCAGGATCGCGACGACGGGGATGCCGAGCTTGCGGGCCTCGTTGACCGCGATGTGCTCCTTCTTGGTGTCCACCACCCAGATCGCGCTCGGCACGCGGGCCATGTCCCTGATCCCGCCGAGGGTCCGGTCGAGCTTGTCGTGCTCGCGCCGCAGCTGGAGGAGCTCCTTCTTGGTCATGCCGGAGCCTGCCACGTCGTTGAAGTCGAGCTCCTCGAGCTCCTTGAGCCGCTGCAGCCGCTTGTAGACGGTGGAGAAGTTGGTCAGCATGCCGCCCAGCCAGCGCTGGTTCACGAACGGCATTCCGACGCGGCGCGCCTGCTCGGCGATGGCCTCCTGCGCCTGCTTCTTGGTGCCGACGTACAGGATGGTCCCGCCGTGCGCGACGGTCTCCTTGATGAACTCATACGCGCGGTCGATGTAGTCCAGCGACTGCTGGAGGTCGATGATGTAGATGCCGTTGCGCTCGGTGAAGATGTAGCGCTTCATCTTGGGGTTCCAGCGCCTGGTCTGGTGCCCGAAGTGGACACCGCTCTCCAGAAGCTGCCTCATGCTGACGACCTGAGCCATCGGGCACGGTCCCTTTCCTTCGTGCGCCGCTTACGGTCCGGTTTGTCCGGCGTTTGGCCTTTTGTGGCCACGGCGCTGCTCGGTTGGTTGCCTGGTGCCCGCGGGTTGACGCGCCTGCGGCCGGCCTGGCGGCCGGCGGACCGAGCGGCGCGTCCCGCCGGGAAACGATCAACTCGCCCCGGAGAGCAAGCGGGCACGCGATTTAGCCCCCGAGAGCACGCTGGTAAGGCGCGGCCGCGGAGACCGTGTCCCAGGATACTTGACTCGCACGGGTGAGGCGGTTGGTTAAGCGCGGGGATGCGCCTGGCGGTAGCTGGACTTGAGGCGCTCGACCGAGACGTGCGTGTAGATCTGGGTGGTGGCGGGCGA
>JBOHCK010000066.1:0-23409 GCA_050698755.1 Streptosporangiaceae bacterium
GTACAGACACCGCTGATGCTGCCCTATCACCCTGTTACAGGCGAATCACCCGCGTCGCAGCCGTCACACCCGCTGCCGCGTCCCGACATCTAGCCCCTGGTCACCGCGAAACTCGGAAACACGAGGTGTACCACTGGTTAAGGATCCACGCGAAGCGGGGCAGGTTGTTGCTGGTGGTGTGCACGGCTGGCAGGTAGTACTGGCGCAGCCAGAGCCCCGGCAACAGGGCGAGCCCGAGGTAGGCGGCCAGGGTGGCGGCCATCGCGGGGACAACCCGGCGGATGAGCATGCCGGCCAGGGCGCCGATCGCGACGGCGACCAGCGTCCAGGCGGCGTACACGACCCCGCGCAGGTCGAACAGGGCGGGAGCGAGCGGGGTCCCGAAGTTCTCGGCGAAGAACGGCGCGAAAAACCACCAGGAAAGGACGCTGAGGGCTCCGGCCGCGGCGGCCACCACGACCGCGAGCGGCACGAGCTTGCCGAGCGTCCAGCGCCACCGGCCGAAGCCCTGCGTCCAGGCGTACCTGAACGTGCCGGTCTCCATCTCCCTGGCCAGCACCGGCGCGCCGACAAACGCCCCGAGCAGCACCGGCGCCAGCGTCAGCAAGAGTCCGGCGGTAACCTCAGTCGGCACGTACCTGGTGTTGAAGTTGCCGGCCGCATACCCGCAGGTTGACGAGTTCACGGGATGGCAGGTGGCGATGAAGGTCCAGGCCTGGTGTATCCCAAGGCCGGTCCGCCACAGGTAAACCGCCAGCCCGCCGAGGACTACGACCACCCCCGCCATGGTCATGCGGTGCTGCCGCCAGGTAACCCAGGCCATCCGCCGCCACGGCAGCGGTCGCAACGCGGCGTCCTGTTCCGGACGGGTGGGCAAAGTCAGCGCGGTCATCGCGCCACCTCCGACGCTTCAGCGTGCCGGCCGCGAGCCGGGCCGGGCACGGATACGGCTACTGTCTCGCGCAGGTAGCCCAGGGCGAGCTCTTCCAGGCCGACCGGGTGCGCCTCCCAGCCGGGCGGGACCGGGTCGTCCGCGGTGGCCCGGACCAGCAGGTGGGCCTGGGCCTCGGCCCGGCGGACGTGCACCACCGGCCGTTCGGTATATCTATCTGCCTCGGTGGCCGGGCCGGTCAGCACGAGGTGGGAGGCGAGGAGGTCATCAACCTCGCCGACGACCTGCACCCGCCCCCGAGACATGAGGATGAGGTAGTCGGCCACCCGCTCGAGCTCGGCCAGCACGTGCGAGGACAGCACCACCGACACGCCGTCCTCGGCCGTCGCCGTCAGCACCGTGGCCATGAAGTCGTGCCGGGCGATCGGGTCCAGCATCGCTACCGGCTCGTCCAGCACGAGCAGCCTCGGCCGCCGGGCCAGCGCCAGGGTCAGCGCGAGCTGTGCCTGCTGGCCGCCGGACAGCTTGCCTGCCTTTCGCTTCAGCGGGATGCCGAGATTGGCCAGCCGGGCCTTGGCCTGGCCCTGGTCGAAGAACCGGTTGAGGTTCCGCGTCAGGTGCAGCATCTCGGCGACGGACAGGTTCTTGTACATCGGCGTGTCCTGGGCGACGAACGCGATGCCGTCGAGCGCGGCCGGAGACCCCGCAGGGTGTCCGCCGAGCACAGTGACGCTGCCCGCACTCGGTTCGGCCAGGCCGACCGCCAGGTTCAGCAGGGTGGTCTTGCCCGCGCCGTTCGGGCCGACCAGCGCGACCACGTGCCCGGCGGGAATGGTCAGCGTGCAGTCGCGCAGCGCCCAGCTAGTCCCGTAGCGCTTGCCCAGACCGTTGGTCTCAATGGTGACTTTCGTATTCATGCGACGCCCTCCGTTTCCCCGCTTGCCGCACCGCCGGGATCACCCTGGCCGGCGCGGCGCTTATAGAAATCCCGCAGCGCGCTGGTGAACAGCGCGACCACCCCGTCCTCGTCCAGGCCCGCCGCGTCGGCGGAGTCCAGCCAGGCGAGAAGGGCCTTGCGCAGCCCGGCGAGCTCGGGGAGAGCGACCTGGCTGAGCGTGGCCTGGATGAACGTGCCCTGGCCGGGCCGGCCGGCCGCCAGGCCCTTCATCTCAAGCTCGCGGTAGGCCTTCAGCACGGTGTTCGGGTTGATCGCCAGCGAGGCGACCGCATCCCTCACCTTCGGCAGCTGGTCGCCTGGCGTGAGGTAGCCCAGCCGCAGCGCGTGCTCGACCTGCTGGACGAGCTGCAGGTAGGTCGGCACGCCCGAGGCTGGATCCAGCCGGAACTCGATCGGCGACGCCGACCGCGGCGGCGTGGCAGTCACCTCGCCCGCGCCGGGCGGGGACGCGCCGGCTCCACCCGTAGAACCGCTGTCTCCTTTATCTATAGTCATAAGACAAAGATACAGACAACGGTGAGGCTGTCAATGAAGCGTGTTGAGCATTGCCGTCCGGGGACGGGCAGCAGATACTGCGTGGAGATGCCGGCGCCTGGGCTGGCAGCCCACCTCACCGGTCCCGCGGAGGCCATGGTGGGTGCGGGAGCCCCCGTCGATGACCTGCTCGACCGGCTCGAGCAATGGCTTGACCGCCTCCTCGGCGCCCTGCCGCGGATCGTCGACAAGCTGGGCGGGGCGACGTCCTTCTCGATCTCGGTCGGCACCAACGTTTCTCTCACCGTGGTGTTCGGGCACTCAAATACGCAGGATCATAGCGTCCGCGAGATCAGTGAGTGATTGTGCCGAAGGTCACATAAGGCGTCCAGATTGACTGCCAGTCGATCCCTTGTCCCGGATCGGTCGCCGAGACGATGTGATTGTCGCCCTCGTAAATGGCCACGTGATAGACGTAGCTGTCGGGGTCGGAATCTATGTGGAAGAACACCAGATCCCCGCCCCACGCCGCGTTCTTGCGCTCGCGCCGGAAACGCAGGAACTGATCCTCGGCGGTCCGCGGGATAGACCTGCCGAAGTGGTGGTATACGTACTGGGCAAGCCCGCTGCAGTCAAACCCTGAGCTGGGAGAACTGCCTCCGTAGGCGTAGGGGACCTGCCCGACGAACCGCTCTGCATACGCGGCGGCCCTTTGGTTGAACGACTGCGCGTGAGCGCTCGCCGCTCCCGGAGAAAACGCCAGGGCTGCTGCCATCGTTCCGGCGAGGGTGCTTATCTTATGTCGGGCGTGCATCGTCAAGCCTCCTTGGGGATTCCGGGTGTAACCGAGTGCATCGGGCGTCTTACGCCAATGCCAGCGAACCTCTTCATTGGTCGCGGTGAAGGCGCGACTGATCCGTGTAACGCAGGGCAAGCGTTTATTTACGCTACGAAAATGATCCCTGGCGCTGGATCATCATGCAGGCATGATCGCCGGAAGTCCAGCAAATCCAGAAAATGTCCCAGCTTATGGAACATTTCACTGCGCAAATTTTTCCATGGTTAACAGTTTTCACATGGGTATCACGAACGGGCATCATATGTATTACGTTTTGTGATTTTGCGCACGGTTCCCGAGCTGGAAGCAGGCGGGCGATGGCCCGAGCGGGGGCCAGGGCTAGGCGAGCATCCCCGTCAGCATGGCCCGCAGCAGCCGGGCGACGCGTGGTTCGACGTCGACTACCGCGTGGGCGAGCCGGGGGTCGCTCCGGTAGAGCGCGGCGACCTCGGGCCTGGGCGTGGCCATCTGCCAGAACGCGCCGGACATCGCGGTCGCGGCGGCGATGAGGTCCACGCCGTCGCGTTCGGTCAGCGCGGGCAGCAGGTGC
Organism: Streptosporangiaceae bacterium; assembly: GCA_050698755.1. Lineage (GTDB taxonomy): Bacteria > Actinomycetota > Actinomycetes > Streptosporangiales > Streptosporangiaceae > Palsa-504. Next base: position 3,713 of record JBOHCK010000066.1, read on the forward strand.
CGTACCACGGCCACGATCGCGTCGACTTCGGCCAGGGTGACGAGCTTGAAGGCGCGCACCGCGTCCAGCGACACGTGGCGCTCCAGGTTGAGCGGCGCCTGCGCCAGCAGGTCGCAGAACAGCCCGCGGGCCGCCAGCGTGCTGGCGAACACCCTGGCCACGGCCGCCGGCGTCGGAACCGCCAGCTCTCCGAGCCCTGCTCGCAGCGCCGTCGACCACTCGCGCCACCCGTCCGCGGTGAGCCGCAGGAAGATCTCCTCCCGCGTCTCGAAGTAACGCAGCATCCATCAGGCACGACGAGCACCTCCTGGCCGAGGACCGCAAGTGGCGCGCGGTCAGCCGCTCCGCCGACTTCGCCGAGCCCTACCCGGCCCAGTTCCCGCCCGACACCGCCGGCTGAACCGGCCCCCTAGGCCTGACCCGCGGCCGTCGAGGCCGGCATCGGCTGGCCCTGGCGGTACATGTGCGGCGGCTTGTTGCCCGCGGCCTGCCCGCCGTCGACCGGCATCACCGTCCCGGTGATGAACGAGGACTGGTCGGAGCACAGCCAGAGCACGGCGCTGGCCACCTCGGCCATGCTGCCCACGCGTCGCATCGGCGTGGACTGCGCGGCCCCGCGCTGGGCCTGCTCACCCGCGGCCTCCAGGTGCCAGGTCAGGATGGGGCCCGGCGCCAGCACGTTGACCCGGATGCCCTGGTCGGCGTAGTCGAGCGCGGCCACCTTGGTCAGGCCGATGACCCCGGCCTTGCCCGCGACGTACGCGGCGAGGTTGGCCGTACCGTTCAGGCCGGCGATGGAGGCCATGTTCACGATCGCGCCGCCGCCGGTGCGCAGCATGGCCGGAATCTGGAACTTCATGCCCAGGAACGTCCCGCGGACGTTGGTCGCGATGCCCAGGTCGAACTCGGCGGGATCGATGTCTGCGAGGGGTGCGGGCAGGGGACCGGCGCTGGCGTTGTTGAACGCCGCATCGAGCCGGCCGAACCGAGACACGGCCAGGTCAACCAGGTGACGCACCGAATCGGCGTCGGTGACGTCGAGACCGGCGGCGACGGCCTCACCGCCGGCTGACCGGATCCGGCTGGCCACGGCCTCCACCGCGGCGGTATCCCGGGCGCCGAGCACCACGGCCGCTCCGGCCGCGGCGAACGCCTCGGCGGCCGCCGCCCCGATACCCTTGCTCGCCCCGGCTACCAGCGCCACCCGTCCGCGCATGAACTGCTCCTCCATGGCGTTACTCCTATCGTTAGATATCTAAGAGTATGACATCGAACGATTAGACGTCAATGGAGAACGGGGTTACGCCGACGACAGCACCGGCTTCCGAGTCGTGGAAGTGCGAACTACAGACTCGCGGGCGGCGCGTCGGCACGCGGCGGCCGCGGGTGGCGGACCTTTCCGACGCACAGGTAGACGATGCCGCCGAACGGGACCGTGAGGCAGATGCCGCAGCAGAGGATGGCCCAGCCCCACTTGGGCAGGTAGCGCACCTGCTCGGCTCGGACCAGGTCGTACAGGCAGAACGCGACCCACGCGATACCCGCGATACCCAGCACCGAGATCAGCAGGACGGGCTTCAACGCGACTCTCCGTACGGGCGGGCTGCTACTACCTCTACTAACTCTAAGACCGGAACGTACTGCCGGCGGCACCGCCTAGCAAGGTCCGGGGCGCGCACCACCGTCGTTCGGGATAAAAGGGGCCAGCAGCTAATACGGCGCGGGCCGCTGCTTCCGGCGTGGCCGCAGCCGACGCCATCGCCTCAGTTTCAGCCTCAGCCGCGAGCGGGGCCGGCCGGGTCAGCGCCAGGTAACCGCCGGACGCGAGCAGGATGAACGGGATCATGCTGTTGGGGTCGGTGCCGAGCCCGCCGAGGAAGCCCAGGTCCTCGACCAGCACCCAGTCGGCCAGGCACAGCACGGTGAACCCGATCAGCGCCGGGCGGATCAGCCACGGGCGGCCGGACAGGAACGCGGCGCCGGTCACGGCCAGCGCGGCCACGACGAACAGGTTGACCGCGAACCCGTGCGCCTCATCGAAGGAACCGAACGCCGCGACCCAGGCCGAAAGGAAGCCGGGCTGCGGCGTCCTGGACATCGCCTGAACCATCGAGGCCAGCGGCCCGGACTGCCCGTACGAGGTCCCCCGCCAGTACCCGAGGCTCGGCTGAGCCTGCAGCCCCGCCATCACGGCCAGGAAGAGCCCCAGCCCGGCCAGGGTCAGCTGGCCGGCCCGCGGCGAGCGCCAGGTCCGCGGCGGCAGGGCGATCAGGGCCCCGGCGGCCACGTAGATGAGCACCGCGCCGGGCGCTCCGGTCAGCCAGGTCAGGCCGGGCGCGAAGATCCCGCCGAACGATTCGCCGAACACCCACACGACCAGGCCCCAGCCCACGCTGGCCAGCCCGGCGAGGCGGGACAGGGTGCCGCGCGGCGCGCCCAGCAGCCAGACGCCGAGCCCGACCTGGATCCATACCACGGCGGAGCCGGCCGGGACCGGGTGGCTGACCCAGGCGGCCTGGCCCCAGTGCACCACGTGCTGCACCCACGGCGGCGACGTACCGGCGGTCGGCTCGATCACCTGCGACGGGAGCCCGGCCGGCATGTTCGGCTGAGCCTGGAGGATCCCGTCGATGAGCCACAGGACGCCGAACCCGATCCGCAGCAGCCGCCGCCCGGTCGGCTCGGCCGGGGTGAGAACCGCGGGAGCCGCAGGAGCCGCGGGAACCGCGGGACCTAGCGCAGAACGCACACGCCCCAGGAGCGGCGCCGCGGGCGCCCAGGCTCGCAAACAGACCCACGCCGCGCCCAGCACGGCGAGGAGGGCCAGCACGATCAGCCCCTGGTGCAGCAGCGCGGTCATGAACGCCCTGGCCAGCGCGTGATCCAGGCGGTCCGACCCGGAGTTCATCCCGGGCATGGCCACCCGCCGCTTGGTGACATCCTGATGGCCGTTTCAGCCTCCGGCTCAGACGGATGCAGGTTCGGATGCGGGTTCGGGCACCGGGCCGGGGGCCAGCCGCGCCGTGGCCGGCACGACAGCGGGCGCGGCGTCGACACTCGCCAGGTACTGACCCATCGTCCGCTCCGGGCCCCACTTGCGCTTCATCCACAGGTAGCACACGAACGCCGCAGGGCCGAACAGCGCCTGCGACGGTATGAGCAGGTCGAGCTGGGTGTCGACGAAGTTGCCAAGGAACGGGATGAACGCGGTGACGAAGGCGCCCATGACCAGGATCAGGCCGTACGCGATCCTGGCTGCCTTCGCGCCGTAGGCTTTGTAGCAGGCGATCAGGAACAGGGAGTAGACCAGCAGGTCGCCCAGGCCGACGCCGTAGTTGTCGATGCCGAACCGCATGCCGAGCAGCGGGTCCAGCGGGTGCGCCAGGTACCCGGCGACGAGCTGGTCGGTCAGCGGGAGGATCGTGGCGAAGATGATGTCGTAGACGGCAAGCCCGAGGGCGAGCCAGGCCACCAACTGCAGCCGCATCCCGCCCTGCACGTACAGGTTGGACACCGAGATCGCGCCGAGCCCGACCAAGATGGTGAGCTCGGCCCACCACAGCTGCCAGCCGGCGGTGCTCCCCATCAGGTGATGGCTGGTCCAGTAGTTGAGCCCGATCAGCAGTCCGATGCCCAGCCACGTCCAGCCCGGCCCCAGTAGCTGGTGGTAGCCGATGTACAGCGCCGAGGAGAACGTGAGGATCAGCAGGCAGGTGATGATCCAGTACGGCAGGTACCCGTAGAGGAACGGCAGGACGGAGATGAACACCAGCAAGATCACGATGTCGCGGCCGTTGAACGTGCCGATCGGCGGCCGCTCCATCCGGACCCGCCGGAAGTACAGCAGCGCGCCGCTGATCACCAGCGTCACGCCGACCACGAGGACGGCGAACTCGGTCGTCGTCTGCTGCAGGAGCGAAATCGGCTCGGTCACGGTGGGCATGTCACGCTCCCACGAGTACTGGCTCGCTGGCGAAGGTGGTCTCGCGCAGGTCGCTGCGGGTCTGGCGCAGGGTCCTGGCCCGGTCGTCGTCGACGATGGCCAGGTCCACGTCGGGGCCGCCGAGCGCCTCGGCGAGGTGTCGGCGCGCCGCGGCCTCGCCGAGGCCCGCGGTCGCGCTAGCGGGCAGGACGAGCCGGATCTGCCCGGCCTCGGCCGTGGCGCGGTAACGCGCGGGCCAGGGCTGCGCGGGCAGCGACTCGATGGCGTCGACCAGCTGCCGGGGCGTGACGACGTGGTCGTCGCCGAATTGCAGCAGGTGGTCGGCCTTGCCGAGGATCTGGCTGGTGGCGGGGATCCCGGCCAGCTCGCAGCCGAGGGGACCGTCCGGCAGGCAGCGGACCACGTCGCGGGTGTCGAACCGGAAGACCGGCGCGCAGTCGCGGTAGGGGAAGTACGGGGTGATCACGAGCGTGGCGAGCGCCCCGGCCGCGGCGGGCTCGCCCGTCCGCAGGTCGAGCCGTTCGGTCAGGCCGATGTTCATGTCGTGGTGCAGGTGGCGCTGGCTGCAGGTGCGCCCGGTGACCGGGATCACCTCGGTCATGCTGTAGGGGTCCTCGATCAGCGGCACGCCGAGCGTCTGGCAGGCCGCCTCGGCCAGCGAAGGGGACAGCACCTCGCCGCCGACGGTGACCCGGCGCAGCCGGAAGTCGCCTGGGCCCAGGCCGCGGCGCCGCGCGGCGTGCACGAGTTCGGCCAGGTAGCTCGGGACGGTCAGCAGCAGCGTCGCCTCGCCCTGGGTGAGGCTATCGAGCGCCTCATCGGGCGGGAGGATGCCGAGCAGCCGGCACATCGCTCCGGCCAGGCGGCACGAGGTAGCGGCCAGGTGGGTCGACGCGGTCGCGCGGGAGCTGACGTTGACCTGCATGACGTCGCCGGGCTTCAGCTCACCCCGCAGGACCGAGGTCAGCGCGCCGAGCGCAGGCCACAGCTCCATCTCGTAGCGGGACAGCCACACCTCCGCCGGCCGGCCGGTGGTGCCCGTAGTGCGGGTGACCAGGCAGGGCGCCACGTCGCTGCAGCGGAAGTCGGCGGACTGCTCGATCAGATCCTGCTTGGTGGTGACCGGGATCGCGCGCAACGCCGCGACGTCGAGTTTCGCCGGATCGGCCGCCACGGCGGAGAACCGGCGCGCATAGAACGGCGACTTGGCCGCGAGCCTGCGAGCGGTGCGGTTCACGCCGCGGTTGGCCCACTCCAGCCGGTCCTCGGCACTGCCGAGCGGGCCGCCGAGAACCTCCTGGGCCTCCTCGCCGGGCTCGCCGAATTCCGCGATCGTGGCGATCACGTCGTTGACGAGCAGTCCGATGTTTCGCGGGCTGAGTCTGCGGCCCCAGACCATGCCCATGGCCATACGGAATTGCCTCACGCCGGTGTCGAGCATCGCGATTCCGTTTCTTCTCGTCGCGCGGGCTGGCGCCGTCCGCCTAGTGAGCCGCGGGGACCCAGGGGGCGGCGCCAACCCGGCTGGACGAGCCGGCCAGGATCACTCCCGCCGGCGGGTCCGGTTAGAAGGTGGCGGAGCTTGACGCGGCAAACAGCACCGCGCTGAGCGACCCAAGCACGTACTTCGTGTGCTTGACGCTGCTCTTCAGAGCCTTCATAACTACCTCCTCTCCGCATGCTCGGCGCCCGATCCGATGGGAATGGCCGTGGTCAAGGGACGACCACGACCTTGAGGTTCATTCCGGGGTGAACCGAACAGGTCAGGTAGAACGTGCCGGGCGTCATCCACGGCCCTGTCGTGTAGGAGGTGTTGGTCTGCATGAGGTGAAAGCCCGTCATCGGAACGCCGTGTTCGGGGCTCTTGATGTGCGTGTCGAGGCCGGGCCCGACGACGTGCACGGCGTTGGAGTCGTTCACCAGGGTGAGGCGCTCACCGCGGTGGAGGGTCACCGTGTCCTTGGCGAAGTCCCTGGTGACCATACCGACGTCCATCGCGGCAATCGGCCGGGGCGCGGCAATGAGACGGGGGACCAGAAAGCCGGCCAATAGGCCGGGAATGACGAGGAGAACCCGCGGAACGGAAAGGAACCGGCGTTCTGACATTGTCAGGCTCCTGGCCTCGATTACCCTGCTTCGGCTGCGGACCCCTCACTGCGAAACTACGTCGCGGCGCTCAGAACAAGTATCGGCAAACTGCAAATTTAGCGTAATGTGATGGTAAAATCACGTTCTGACGCAATTGCCCCGGCTCAGTCCGCCGGCTCAGTCCCCCGGCTGGCATGACGGGCACCAGAACGTGACCCGGTCCTGCTGGCCCTCGGAGCGGATGAGCGTGCCGCAGCGCCGGCAAGGACGGCCGCGCCGGCCGTATACCCACGTCTCCTCGCCCCGGCGCGAGCTGCCGGTCGTGACCTGGCCCAGCCTCTCCTTGTTCGCGTCGAGCAGTCTACGGGCCAGCTCGGCCACCGCGTCGAGATCGGGGATCCCGCCGACCGGGCGCCACGGGCTGATGCCGCGCAGGAACAGGACCTCGGCCTTATAGATATTGCCGATACCCGCCAGGTTGCGCTGATCGAGCAGGGCCTCGCCGATGGGCCGGTCAGGTTCGGTGCCCAGCCGGCGCACCGCCTCGGCGCAGTCCCAGTCCGGGCCGAGCAGATCCGGGCCCAGGTGCCCCGTGACCTGGTCCTCGTGGCTGGTCCGGAGCAGCTCGACGACGCCGAGCTGGTATCCGATGGCCTGCCACGCCTCGTTGGCCAGCACCAGCCTGATCCGGTGGCTTTCCGCCATCCGCTCGGCTGCGGGCCGGATCCGCCAGCTGCCGTCCATGCGCAGGTGCGTGTGCACGGTGAGGCCGCCGCTGGTGCGGGTGAGCAGGTGCTTGCCGCGGGAGACGGTCTCGGTCACCACGTCACCGGTGAGGTCGGCGGTAGCCAGCCGCGGGACGCGGAAGTCGCTCCGGGTCAGCGACCGCCCGGCCAGCGCCTCGTGCAGGCGGCGGGCCGTGTACCAGACCGCATCTCCCTCGGGCATGGACCCAGTCTGCCCGGGGGCTGGTCCGGGCCCGGGCTCGGGCGCGGGTTAGCCGCGACCGTTCGCCCTGGGGTCGTACGAACCCCGGTAGCCGTTGCCCGCCGGATGCGCCGGGTACGCGCCCGTGCCGCCGCCGTTGGCGCCGGAACGGCCCTGACCGGAGGTGCCCCGGGTACCGTTCGGTGGCCTGGGATCGTCGACGGGGCTGGCCGGGTACCCGTATCCGTATGTCTCGCCGTAAGGCGGCGTGCTCGCCGACTGAGACGGATCACCGTAAGGGCGTTCGGGGTACGGATGCCCGTCGGTGCTGCCGTAGGCCTCTGCGGTCCGGAGCGGGTCAGGCCGCCCGCCCGACCAGTAGGGGTCGGACCTGTACGGGTCATGGCGACCCGTGTCGGAACGACCACCGTCGGTCCGGTAGTCGGCGGCACGCCCGTTGCCGTAGCCGTTCAGGCTGTTCGGACCGCCCGGACCGGCTGCGGGTAGTTCGTACTGCCGGAGCGGGGGCACCCCGCCGGGGTAACCTCCGGTGGCCGCCTGGGTGTCGGAGAGGCTGAAGGTCTGCGTCTCCTGGGAGACAGCGGCCTCGTACTGTTCCCTGGACAGGTCCCTGGACCGGCGCGGCGACTGGGACCGGCCGTCCACCGCTCCGGGCGGCCGCAGGGCATAGGCGGCGCTGGTCAGCGGGTCCTCGCCCGCGACAGGGCCCGCACCCGAGTCGGTTCCGTTAGCGTGGCGCCCGCGCCCGCGCCGGTCGGCCGGCATCCCGCCGCGAGTCCCCTGGCCCGCGACACCCATGACGGGGGCGGGCTGGGTGGCTGGCTGATAGGACGGCGCAGGACCCGGATACGGCTGCGGCGTCGTGCCCGGCTGGTAAGACCGCGTGGCCACGGGCACCGGCTGGGTGCCCACCTGCATCGGCTGGGTGCCCATCGGGATTGGCTGGGGACCGGTCGGGATCGACTGGGGACCAGTCTGGATCCGCTGCGGGCCGGTCTGGATCGGCTGGCTGGCGGTGCGGTCCGCGGGCCCAGGCCGGCCAACGGGCAGCGGATAAGAACCCGAACCCCCGCCCGCCATCCGGCTGCCGTCGAGTCGGCCTCGGTCGTCGGAGTCACGCCCGTTCGGCCGGGGAGCGACCTCCGGCAATCGCCGCCTGGAGCCCGGATCCGCTGGCGCGGCGGTCCGCGCCGTCGTCGCCAGCGGCTTGTCCGACGCCATGTCGTCCCAGAACTGCTCGTCGGTCACGCCGCCGAAGGTCTCGGTCGGCCAGAGTTCCTCGTCCACCTCGGCGCCCTTGCGGAAGCCGACCCGTCGCCGCCCGCGGGTCGACCTGATCGCGTCCGCGGTCTCATCGTCCTCCAGGTCGGGTCGCTCCGCGGGGCGGGGCCCTGCACCGGCACCGGCACGCGCTGAACGCACGCCGACAGGCGCCGTGTGACCCGCGGATTCGTCGCGATGGACCCGGTGGCCTACGGCGAGGTGCCCGACGCCCGCATGGCGCCTGGGCGGGGCGTCTTCGTAGTCGTCGTCGGGATCCGGTCTGCTCCGGCCTATGGCCGTGGCCGCGCCGCCCCGGGACGGACGGGCCGGGGGAGTCAGGGTCCTGCCCCGGGCCGGGGACCGGCTGATGTGCTCGGTCCGTTCGGTCTCGATCCGGCCCGATCCGGCGGTCCGTCCGCGGGAACTGCCGTTGTTACCCGGGCGGACACTGAAATAAAAAGCCGCCGCGATGCCCGCAAGCCCCGCGATGGCCAGTCCTGCGACCAGAATCATGGTCTCCATCCCAGAACGCCGGGGCCTCATGGGGGCGCTAGCCAGGCACACGCGGCCTATGACGCGAGCCTTCCCGTAGTCGCGAGCGCCCTGAACCCGCTTGATCACCGATTCTGGCTCACGAGCGGGGAGTGTGTCACACGATTGCAAAAGTTCTGTTGAGAGCTGGTCACAATTTGTGTCAGCTTGATCACGGGTACCCAGTGACCACTTTTCGTCCCCGCCCGATTGTGACGGCTGCGATCGCGGTCCATACCTGCTCCAGGGATGCTCCGGCGGGCAGGTCAATCTCGGAACTTAGCGCATAAACGGTGAATCGGTACATGTGTGAATGGCCGAGCGGGCACGGGGCGTCGTAGGACATGGTGTTCGCGCTGTTCAGCGCCTGGCGCGCCCCGGTCGGCAGCATTCCTTCCTGGATGTCGGTAGTACCCGGTCCAATATGGAACACAAGCCAGTAAATAAAGGGCGTGATCGGTGCAGAAGAGTCATCGACGACGAGTGCGAAGCTCTTCGTGCCCGGCGGCGCGGCCGACCAGTTGATCGGGGGATTGATGCCAGCGCCATGGCAGGTATAACGCTGCGGGAGCACATTCTGACTGAGGGCCGCACTGTTCACCGACAGCGTCGCGGGCGCGATAGTCGCGCCGGAACCAGCCTTTCCGCACCCGGCCACGGACAGGGCCGTCAGCGCGGCCGCTCCCACGGCGGTCCACCGCCGGCTCCGGTCCCGGCCCGATGTCACCTCGCCGCCTCCTGCCAGTGCCATGCCGTCGGTTGATAGTAAAACCTCCCAGGAAGCGTAAGGTGAACCCGCGCGTTGAATCGTCCGCGGGCACGGGTGCCGGTCCGGGCTAGCAGACGGGATGACCGGAGAGGGCTGATGCCAGACGCGCTGCGTATCGGGGTGCTCGGCCCGCTTCAGGTACGGGACGGGGCCGGGCAAAGCGTGCCCATCGGCGGTCGTCAGCTCCGCGTCCTTTTTATTTTGCTCGCCTTGGACGCCGGGCGTGTCGTGCCGGTCGGCTCGCTGGCCGGTCAGCTGTGGCCTGACGAGCCGCCCGGCCACCCAGGCAACGCCCTGCAGACCCTGGTCTCCCGGCTCCGGGCCGAGTTGCGCCGGGCCGGGCTTGGTCAGGTGATCGAGTCGCACCCGGCCGGGTACCGCCTGGCCGTGCCGCCCGACGCCGTGGACGCGGCGGTCTTCGAGACCCTGGCCGCCGAGGGCCGCCGGGCGCTGGCCGAGGGCGACGCCGAGACGGCCGCGCGCGTGCTGCGCTCGGCCTTGCAGGCGTGGCGCGGTCAGCCGCTGGCCGACGCGGCCGGGTGCGAAGCGGCCGAGGTGGCCGCCGCCCGGCTGACGGAGCTCCACGCCAGCGTGCTGGCCGACCGGATCGAGGCCGACCTGGCCTTGGGTGAGGGCGCGAGCCTGGTCGGTGAGGTCCGCGCGCTGACCTCTGCCGACCCGCTGGCCGAGCGCCCCCGCGCCCTGCTCATGCGCGCGCTGTACGCGGCGGGCCGCCAGGCCGAGGCCCTGGCCGTGTACCACGAGGCCCGCGAGCTGCTGGCGGGCCGCCTGGGGGTTGACCCGTCCGCCCAGCTTGAGCAGGTCTACCTGCGCATCCTGCGCGCTGATCCCTCTCTTTATCCCGAACGAGCTTTGGTGCCTCTCCCGGGCACCGCCGGGGCTCCCCGGATCGGCCAGCCGCTGACCAGCTTCGTCGGCCGGGACAGCGAGGTGTCGCTGGTCCTGAAGAACCTCGCCGCCGCCCGCCTGGTCACCCTCACCGGACCCGGAGGCGTGGGGAAGACACGGCTGGCGCGCGAGGTGTCGGGGCACCTCCACGGTCCGGTGTGGTTCGTCGAACTGGCCCCGGTGACCGACCCGGCGGAGGTGCCGTACGCCGTCCTGGACGCGGTCGGCCTCCGCGAGCCCGTCCTCACGCGCCGCGGAGGCCAGCCAGGGGCGGGCCCGCTCGACCGGCTGACCGCCGCGCTCGCGGGCCGCGACGAGGTGCTGGTCCTGGACAACTGCGAGCACGTCATCGAGGCCGCGGCCACGCTCGCGGGCCGTGTCCTGGCCGCCTGCCCGCGGATGCGGATCGTCGCCACCAGCAGGCAGCCGCTCCGCATCGAGGGCGAGACCCTCAGCCCCGTCCCTCCGCTGGCCGTCCCCCCAGTGGACGTGCCCGCCGGCGGGTCCTGCGAGTCGCTGGAGTCATACGGGTCGGTGCGGCTGCTGCGCGACCGGGCGGTGGCCGTCCGGCCGGACTTCGAGCTGGGCGCGGCCAACGCGGCCGCCGTGACGCGGATCTGCCGCGCGCTCGACGGGATTCCGCTGGCCATTGAGCTGGCGGCGGTCTGGCTGCGCACGCTCACCCCGGCCCTGCTCGCCGAACGCCTGGACGACAGGTTCGCGCTGCTGACCGGAGGCAGCCGCACGGCGCTGCCGAGGCACAGGACCCTGCGCGCAGTGGTCGACTGGAGCTGGGACCTGCTCGCGCCCGCCGAACAGGCCCTGGCCCGCAGGCTCGCCGTCTTCCCGGCCGGCGCCACGCTGGCCATGGCCGAGCAGGTCTGCGCCGATGATCTCATGCCGTCCGCGGCGGTGCTCCCCGCGCTGTCCGGCCTGGTGGACCAGTCCATCGTCGCCGTCGGCCCGACTCCCGACGGCGAAGACGGGGACCTGGTGATGAGCCCGCGGTACCGGATGCTCGAGACCGTGCGCGCGTACGGCCTGGAGCGGCTGGCCGACGCGGGGGAGCAGGACCAGATCTGGGACGCCTTCGCGGCGCGCTACCTGGACCTGGCCGAGACCGCCGACCCGCGGCTGCGTACCGCCGACCAAGGCCGCTGGCTGCGCGAGCTGGCGGCCGAGCAGGACAACCTGCACGCCGCGCTGCGCCTGGCGGTTACCCGGCGCGATGGGGATACCGCGCTGCGGTTCGTGCGGGCCCTGGGCTGGTACTGGACGCTGCGCGGGCAGTCCGGCGAGCCGGTGGCGCTGGCCCGCGACGTCCTGGAACTCCGGCCCTGCGAACGCTCCGCGCGCATCGCCGAAGCCCGCATCGTCTGCGCCCTGACCGCGGCCGGCCCTTCGTACGAGATCGCCGCCGTGCAGCCCGTACTCGTCTCGGCCATAGCCGATTTCGCGGAGCTGTCCGGCGGGGTGCCGCCGTCCAACCCGGTCGCCGCGATGGGCGAGCCGATGCTGGCCCTGAACGACCGGGATCCCGAACGCGCGTTGGCCGTGTTCGACCGGTACATGACCTCACCGGATCCGTGGGTGCGGGCGGCCGTCCCGCTGCTGCGCGGGTCGTTCGGCCGCATGCTCGGCCGCATTGACTGGGCCGAGTCCGGCTGCCGGGAGTCCCTGGCCGCGTTCCGCGCGCTCGGCGAGTCGTGGGGCGCGGCCTCCGTGCTGATCCAGATGACCGAGCTCGCCCAGCTCAGGGGGGACTACGCCCATGCGATCGCGGCCGCGGAGGAGGCGCGTTCTCTCGGCAGGAAACTGGGCGCGTGGGGGGACCTGACCTATATCGACGGGATGCTGGCCGCGATCAGGTTCAGGATGGGCGACCTGGAGCGCGCCCGCGCCGATCTCGAGCGGGCCGAGTTCGCCGCATCCGAGCGGAGCCCGAGCCACAACGATATGGGGGCGTGGCTGGCGCTGGTGCGTGCGGAACTGCACTACCGCGAGGGCAACCTGGCCGCGGCGTCTGCCTGCTGCGAGCGGGTGCTGGACTGGCTGGACGAGAAGCCGTCGCCGTGGTGGGACGGCATGCGCGCGCACCTGCGCGCCCGGGCGGCCCTGCTGGTCCTCGCCGAAGGGGACGAGGCCCGCTGCCGCGCACTGCTCGCCGCCGCACTGGGCACCGCCGCGGACTGGGTCGAACGCCCGGCACTCGCCGCCGTCATGGACGCCATCGCCGTGTTCGTGCTCCACGAATCCTTCGGCGCCGAAGACGAGCGCGCCGCCCTGGCGGCCGCCCTCCTCGGGGCCGGCCACACCATCCGGGGCGCCTTCGACGAGGGCAGCCTGGACGCCCCGGGCGCGCGCGCCGCTGCCCGCGCCCTGCTCGGCGAGGCCGCGTTCGGGGCCGCCTACGACCGCGGCCGCGCCCTCGGCCGCGACGAAACGCTCGCCATGGCCTCGGGCGCGGTGACCGGTAATCCGGTGGGCGACGGGTAACCAGGTCAGGTCTTGCGCCGGTAGACGCGGACGGCCAGCGGCGCGATGACGATGAAGATGCCCAGCGCCCACAGCAGCGCCTTGATCGCCAGCGCCGCGACCGGCCCGCCGGTCAGCAGCCCGCGCTCGGCCTCGGTCAGGTAAGTCATCGGGTTGACCTTGACGAACGCCTGCAGCCAGCCCGGCATCGACTTCGTGGGCACCAGCACGTTGCTGCCGAAGGTCAGCGGGAAGTAGATCAGCGAGCCGAACCACTGCACGCCCTGCGCCGTCTTGGCCAGCATGCCGATCAGCGCCGAGATCCAGCACATCGCGAGCGCGAAGGCGAGCACGAGCAGGCAGGCCACGAACGCGGACAGCGCGCTGGCCGTCACGCGGAAACCCAGGATCATCCCGAAGCCCAGGGTGATCGCGACCGAGATCATGTAGCGCACCATGTCGCCGAGCACGGCGCCGGCCAGCGGCGCCCACCGCGCGATCGGCAGGCTGCGGAACCGGTCGAACACCCCGCTGGAGATGTCCTGGTTGAGCATCACGCCGGTGCCCAGCGTCGCGAACACCACGCTCAGCACCAGGATCCCCGGCAGTTCGAATTCCAGGTAACGGTGCGTGCCGCCGGAGATCGCACCGCCGAACACGTAGGTGAACAGGACCAGGAACATGATCGGGTTCAGGCTGAGCCCGAGCACGTCCTCCATGTTGGTCCTGATCTTCAGTACGCTGCGCCAGGTCAGCGTGAAGGTGTTCCGCAGCCCGCCGCGCGGGCCGAGCCTGCGGGGCAGAGTCGGGAGGGCCAAGGCGGTCATCGTGTGGTCTCCTCAAGATCGCGGGCCGGGGTTTCCTCGTCGTCCGCCCGGTGGCCGGTGAGCGCGAAGAAGGCCTCATCCAGGCTCGGCTTGCGCAGCGTGAACTCGTCGAGCTCGATGCCCCTGTCATCGAGTTCGCGGACGACGCGCGGTAGCAGCGCCCTGTCGGTGGCGGGCACGGATACCGTCCCGGCCTCGTCGTCGGTGGCGACCTCGGCCCGGGCCAGCCCCTCGAGCAGCACGGCGGCCTCGGCCAGGCGGCCCCGGTCGGCCGGCGTGACCAGGAGCACCTGGCCGCCCGTCCTGGCCTTCAGCTCGTCCGGCGTCCCGGTCGCGATGACCTGGCCGTGGTCGATGACCACGATGTCGTGGCACAAGTGGTCGGCCTCTTCCAGGTACTGGGTGGTGAGCAGCACGGCGACCCCGTCCGCGACCAGCGTGCGGATCATGCCCCACACCTCGGTGCGGCTGTTGGGGTCGAGCCCGGTGGTCGGCTCGTCCAGGTACAGCACCCGGGGCTGGCCGACCAGGCTGGCCGCCAGGTCCAGGCGCCGGCGCATCCCGCCCGAGTACGTCTTCACGATCCGCCCGGCGGCGTCGGTCAGCTCGAAGCGGGCCAGTAGCTCGGCCGCGCGAGCCCGGGCCTGCGCCCTGGGCAGCGCGAGCAGGCGGCCGATCATGATGAGGTTGTTGGTCCCGGACAAGCCCTCATCGACGGCGGCGTACTGCCCGGTGAGGCCGATCACCTGCCGCACCCGGTGGGTGTCCCGCAGCACGTCATAGCCGCAGACGGTCGCCTGCCCCGCGTCGGGCCGCAGCAGCGTGGCCAGGATCCGCACCACGGTGGTCTTGCCTGCCCCGTTGGGCCCCAGCATCCCGAGCACCCGCCCCGGCCTGGCGGCCAGCTCCACCCCGGCCAGCGCCGTGGTCTTGCCGAACCGCTTGACCAGGCCGGTGGCCTCGATCGCGTTCGTTGCAGTCGCGTCATATCGCATGAAACTCATGGTGGCCGAGGCCGCTGTCAGAACGCGCACAGCCTCCTGTCGGCTCCGCTGTCAGGTGGCATACACCCGGGCGGACCTCGGGCTGCGGACCCGGGACTTTGGTCCGTGGGTAGGCGAGGCCGGCGTGCGGTTAACTGGTGCCGTGTTCGTGAGCGCGGAGACGGTGGTGAACGTGGCCTTCGATGTCGCGCGGGCCCGCCTGGCGGGCCTGGCCGGCGGCTGGCTGGCGGGCGCCTCGGGCGACGCCTACGCCGAAGGCGGCCGCGGGCTGGCCCGCGTCGGCCCGGCCTCCTCCGTGCCGGGGCTGTCACGCCTGGTCGAGGTGCGTTTCCGGGACCTGGTGGCGCACGAGGGGTCGGCCGTGATGGCGTTGCGCTGGGAGGCGGCCGGAGCGGGCGGCGCGCTGTTCCCGGTGCTCGACGCCGACCTGCGGCTGACCCCGCGCGAGGAGTCACCAGACGGGGAACCGGCGACGACGGTCGCGGTCGTCGGGGTCTACCGGCCGCCGCTGGGCGCGCTGGGTGCCGCGCTGGACCGGGCGGGGTTGCGCCTGGTGGCGCTGGCCACCGTGCGTGAGTTCGTCAACCGCGTCGGGGAAGCGGTGGCCGATCCGGCCGAAGCCTGCGCGCGCGAGGTCAGCGACGGCGCAGTCCGCTGGTCGCGGATCCCCCTGGTCCCAGGCGAGGCATAGGGCCCGAGCGTAAGTCCCGTTGCCGGATGCTGCCGAGCACGATCTCCTCCCGCGGCGAGACGACCAGTCAGTCCTGCTGCCGCGAACTGCCGAACATAATCTCGTCCCAGGACGGGACGGAGGACCGCCTGCCACGGGCCGTCTTCCGGCCCGGCCGTCCCTTCTGCTCGCCGGAATTCTCCGGCGTGGCCGCCGTCGGCGCCTGCGCCTGATCGTCCTCCGCGGCCTGGGTCACGGCCTCGGCGGCGGAGACCGCGGGCGGCTGCGGGCTCCTTTCAACGGTCGGCTGGCGGTGTACCTCGTCTCGCGGCTCGGCCGGCACCCGAGGCTCGGCTGTCACCCGAGGTTCGGCTGTCACCCGAGGTTCGGCCGGCACCCGAGGCTCGGCTGTCACCCGAGGCTCGGCTGTCACCCGAGGTTCGGCTGTCACCCGAGGCTCGGCTGTCACCCGAGGTTCGGCTGTCACCCGAGGTTCGGCTGTCACCCGCGGCTCGGCCGTCACGGGCGCGGGCGGCGCGGGCGGCGCGGGCGGAGCCTGCGGCGGGAACGCCGGGAGCGGGGGCTGGGGGATCGGCGGTCTGGCGGCGCCCGGTCGCTCGTACCTGCCCCAGCCGTCGGCACCCGGCCCCGTCGTGCCGTTCGGATGCGGCGCGGCACCGTATCCCGCGGTGAGCCTAGGCGCGAGCTGCGTGACCGTGGCCTCGCCCGGGCGCGGAGCGGCGGGCTGGAGCGGTTCGGTGCCGGGCAGCGACATGCGGGCGGCGTTGTCATCGGCGGGCAGGACGTGCCTGCGGCGCGTATCGAAGACCCACTCGGCGACGTGCAGGCGGCCAGCGCTGGTGAACGAGAGTTCCACGAGCCAGCTTCCGTCGCCGCGCTTCTTCGCGTCCCACTGGGCGTCTTCCGGATCGGCGCCAAGCGCGGTCATCCGCTGGCTCACGATCTCGCCCAGCCGCGGACCAGGAGTGGAGGGGATGGATTCTCCCAGTCGGCGCACAGAGGCGGTTTGCGCCTGGTCCGCGATGTATGCGCGTTCGGCGAGGACCGGCCCCTCGAACCAGCGCACGCGCTCGACCGCGATCCCGGCCGCGTCCGCGATTTCCTCCGCCGTTTCCCCGGCGCGCATCCGTGCCTGGATCTCCTTGGGTCGCAACGGGCTCTCCACTTCGATCTCGTACTGTGCGAGCCGGGACGTCTGGCCGAGGGCGACCGCCCTGAGCCGTTCATCAATCGGCAACGTGAAGCGTGCGCTCCGGCCTGGCACGGCGAGGACAGCGTAACGACCGTCCTCGCTTACCGCGACGAAGCGCAATTCCTGCATCGTCGTCCCTTCCGCTCCGGCCCTCCGCGAACCGTTCCCGTCGGCCCCGAGCCCGCCGGCCGCCGTCTGTTCCCGGCCCTTTGCTGGCGTACTCTAGCCGAGCGGCCAGCCCAGAGGTGCCGGACCACTCCACGTCCATGAGTCTGTCGGCTCCAGAACGCCATAGCCAGCACCGCGCCCGGCATGTCCGGAGTTAATCCCGGTATTACGCCAGTTGATCCGGTATCACGCCACCCGATCCCGGCATCACGCGCACCGGATCCCGGCCTTCCCGACCTGCCCTCTTTCCCCATCCGCACCAGCCCTTGCCCGGCAGCCCGGCCGCGAGACCGACCGCGAGTCGATGAGAGTGGCACCGTACCGATTCTTCTCGGCACAGTGCAGCACCCATCGATTCAGAAACCCCGCATGATGTTCGCTTACAGAACTACTTCTGCTATTCTGAAGGCAGGATGTTCGCTTACAGAAGTATCTGGCAAGAATCGCCCAGACCCGCCGTCGTACGGGAGAGCCGCCTGGCGCCCTGGCTGGCGGTCGGCGTGGTCTGCTTCGGCGCGTTCATGGGGCAGCTAGACGCCAGTATCGTCACGATCACCTTCCCGGCCATGGAGCATGACTTCGGCATCCCGGTCGCGGGCGTCCAGTGGGTATCGCTGATCTACCTGCTCGGCCTGGTCGCCTTGCTCGCCCCGGCCGGGCGGCTCGGCGACGCGGTCGGGCGCAAGCTCGTGTATACGTGCGGCTTCGCGGTGTTCACAGTGGCCTCCGCGGCCTGCGGGCTGGCCCCCTCGCTGGGCGTCCTGGTGTCCCTGCGCTTGGTCCAGGCGACGGGGGCGGCGATGCTCCAGGCGAACAGCGTCGCCCTGGTGACGACCAGCGCACCCAGGGACCGGATGCGCTTCGCCCTCGGGGTCCAGGCCGCCGCGCAGTCCATCGGGCTTGCGCTCGGCCCTACCCTGGGCGGGCTGCTGACGTCGACGGTCGGCTGGCGCGCTGTGTACTGGGTGAACGTTCCCGTCGGCCTGATCGCGATCGTCGCGGGCCGCTACCTGCTGCCGCGGACCAGGCACCTGGCCACACCGGGGAAGTTCGACTGGCCTGGCACTTTGCTGCTGGCGGCGTGGACCTCAGCGCTGCTGCTCGTGCTGTCCGTGGCCTCCGGGCTGAACCTTCCCGGCTGGCTGGTTGCGCTGCTGGCGGCCGTCGGCCTGACGGGCGCGGCCGCGTTCGCCGTGCGGGAGGCCCGGACCAGGCACCCCCTGATACCGGTGTCGCTACTCCGCTCGGCGCCGCTGGCGCTGGCCCTGGCCGGGGCCGCCTGCGGCTACCTGGTGCTCTTCGGGCCCCTCGTGCTGATCCCGCAACTTCTGCTGTCGGCAGACGGCAGCGTGGCCAGGACCGGGCTGCTGCTTTCCGCCCTTCCGCTCGGCTTCGGCCTGGCCGCGCTTATCGGCGACGCGGTACTGCCGCGCTCTTGGGGGAACCGGCCGCGCGGCGTCGCGGGCTCAGCCCTGGCCTGCGCGGCCATGTGCGCCGGGATCCTCACGCCCATCACCGAGGTCACCGTGGTTCCGCTGCTCGCCCTGGCCGGGCTGGGCCTTGGCCTCTTCGTGCCCGCGAACAACGCGGCCATCATGCGCAGTTCCGCCGAGTCGTCGGCCTCCCTGCTCGGCGGGCTGGTCAGCATGGCCAGGGGGATAGGCACCGCGCTCGGCATCGCCCTGATGGCGTTGACCCTGAGGCTGGGTTCACCGGCCGGCTACAGCCACGGGTACGCTGGTGCGGCGCAGGCGCGGCCCGCGTTTATCGTGCTCGCCGCCGTCTCCGCCGCTGCGGCCGCGATCGCGTTGGCCAGCCGCGGGCGGGACCGGGGACGGGCCGGGCGTCCGAGGGAGGCGGACCCGTCAGATGCCTTCATGTGAGGGAGATCTCGCACAGGAGCCAGACCAGGCGCGGGAGGTCCCGGGCCCAGAGCAGATCGGCCCCGAACTAGCCGACATCGTCTCCCGCCTTCGCCGGGCCATGCGCCGTGCCGCCCGCGCGACCGACCCGGCCCTGGGGCTTTCCGTGGCTCAGCTCGAGTTGCTGTCCTGCATGGCCGAAAACCCGGGCGTCAGGCCCAGCCAGCTGGCCAGGATGCTCCGGCTGGCGCCAAGTTCGGTGGCCACCCTGCTTAGCGGGCTCCAGTCGGCCGGCTACGTGAAGCGGACTCCCGCGGGTCACGGGGCAGGCGACCGGCGCACCGTCAACCTAGACCTATCCGATCAGGGCCTGGTGGCGGTGACCCGGTGGCACTGGGTGAACAACGACATCATCGCGTCGGCGCTGGCGGCGCTGCCGCCGCGTGACCAGGCCGCGCTGCGCGATGCCGCTCCCGCGCTACGCGACCTGACCGCCTCCATAGACGCCACCGCCGACCGGATCCCCGACGGCTGAATCACGCGAGCGCGACAGATTCATCCAGTGGATGCGACACCCTACTGCCTCTAGATGGCGGGCTGGCTTTCCTTGATCTGGATGACGAAGTCTCTTACGGCCGGGAAGGCGAGGTCTGGGCGGTCGCGGAAGATGGTGTGGCGCGCACCGGGAAGCTTGACCAGGCGGGTGGTCTTCGCCGGTAGCTGGCTGGCTAGCTCCTCGACCACGGGCAACGGGCAGATCGGGTCGTCTTCACCGGTGAGGACCAGCACGGGGCACCGGACGGCGGCGGTCACGGTCCAGGGGTCGAAGCCGCTGGCCTGCTGACTGGCGTAGTGCAGGGTGACGTCCATGTTCCTGATCATCCGGGCCAGGAACTGGCGGGATTCCCCGGCCCAGCCGGGCGTGGCGCTGTACAGCGGGTAGCAGACCCGGGTGAACTCAGCCTGGTAGTCCCCGGTCTGATCAGCGTAGGTATTCCGCGCGACGGCGGCCGCCTCGGGGCCGCCG
>JBOHCK010000067.1:0-23396 GCA_050698755.1 Streptosporangiaceae bacterium
CCGCGGGTGGGCGTGCTACAAATAGGCCAGGGACGGAGGTCCGGTTGCCGATCGAGCACCTCGGGCATGAGGCGGCAGAGCTACTGAGCCTCACCAGCCGCGGCGAGGCCAGGTCGCTGAACCGGCTTGCCGCGCTGGCGGCCTGGCAGGTACCGGCCTGCTCCGGGGCCCACGCGGCCGTCTGGCGTGATGGCGAAGTGATCAGCGCCGCGGCGACCCACCCCGACCTCGCCGAACTCGCCGACCTGCAGCTGGTCAGCGGACACGGCCCGATCGTGGCCGCCGCGGACACGGGCGTCCCGGTCAGCTGCTCGGACACGCTGGATGAGAGCCGCTGGCCCGAATACGCGGATGCCGCGCTTCGCCTCGGCGTCCGCTGCTCGGTCCACCTGGTCCGCGATCTTCCGCGCGGCGCCCTGGTCCTGTCGCTGTTCAGCGTCCGCCCCGGCGTGCTCGACGAGCGGTCCAGCCCGACGGCGGACGTGCTGGCCGCCTTCGGCGGCGCCATGCTCGAGAACGCGACCGCCTACCACCAGGCGCAGCGCACCGCGAGCCAGCTCAAGGACGCCGTGGTCGCTCGCTCGGTCGTCGACCAGGCCAAGGGGATCCTGATGCACGCGCTCCGCTGCGACGCCGACACCGCGCTGCGGCGGCTACGCACCGAATCCCAGCGCCGCCACGTCAAGGTCACCGAGGTGGCCAGCGAGGTCGTGGCCGCCTACCGGGCCGGCGACGACGGGACGTCCGGGCGCAGGCGCTGACCGGCCTTCGCGAGTGAGCGAGTCAGCGAGTAAGTCCGCCGTCAGGGGGTAGCGGGGCGGCTCCAGCGTCGCGGAGAAAAGGAGCCCTCGAGGAATGGACACCGACAAGCTCCGGGCGGCCCTGGCCGGGCAGGTCGACGGCGAGGTCAGGTTCGACGCGGGCACCCGCGGCGCTTACGCGCACGACGCGTCCAACTACCGGCAGCCCCCGCTCGGGGTGGTGGTGCCGAGGAGCCCGGACGCCGCGGTGGCGGCGGTGGCGGTGTGCGCCGAGTTCGGCGCTCCCGTCCTGTCCCGCGGCGGCGGCACCAGCCTGGCCGGCCAGTGCTGCAACACGGCGGTGGTGATCGACTGGACCAAGTACTGCCATCAGGTGGTCTCAGTCGACCCGGGCGGCCGTGCGGCCATCGTCCAGCCCGGCATCGCCCTGGACAAGCTGAACGACGCCGTCCGCAAGTACGGGCTAATGGTCGGGCCGAAGCCGTCCACGCACGTGAGCTGCACAATCGGCGGCATGATCGGCAACAACTCGTGCGGCTCGACCGCCCAGGCCTACGGCAAGATGGCCGATTCGGTGCGGCGGCTGGAGATCCTCACCTACGACGGCCTGCGCACCTGGACCGGCCTGACCAGCGACGTCGACTACGCGCAGATCGTCGCCGCGGGCGGGCGCAAGGCCGACCTCTACCGCAAGATGCGGGCCATCCGCGACGAGTACCTGGGCCTGATCAGGACCCGCTACCCGGACATCCCGCGGCGGGTATCCGGCTACAACCTGGACTACCTGCTCCCCGAGAAGCAGTTCCACGTGGCCAGGGCGCTGGTCGGCAGCGAGTCCACCCTGGTCACCGTGCTGACCGCCGAGATCAGCCTCGTCGAGATACCGAAGTTCCGCTCGCTGGTCGTGCTCGGTTACCCCGACATCGCGCAGGCGGCCGATGTGGTCCCGCTGGTCACCTCCCATCAGCCGCTGGCCTGCGAGGGCCTGGACGACGTGCTGATCTCGCTGGAGCGCGAGGAGCACTTGGCGCAGGACGCGCTGGACAAGCTGCCGGAGGGCTCCGGCTGGCTGATGGTGCAGTTCGGCGGCGACACCGAGCGGGAAGCGCAGGAGAAGGCGCAGGCGCTGATCCATGCCGTCCAGGCCGACGGCGAGCACCCGAGGCCGCACGTGGCCTATATCGAGGACCCCGCGGTCGAGGACAACCTGAACCAGGTCCGCGAGCTCGGCCTGGGCGCCACCGCCTACCCGCCAAATCAGCACGAGACCCACGAGGGCTGGGAGGACGCTGCCGTGCCGCCGGAGCGGCTCGGTGATTACCTCCGCGACTTCCGCACGCTGCTGGCCAGGCACGACTATCACGGCGCGGCGCTCTACGGGCACTTCGGCCAGGGCTGCGTCCACACCCGCATCCCCTTCGAGCTGCGCACCGACCAGGGCATCGCCCATTACCGGTCGTTCGCCGAGGAGGCGGCGGACCTGGTGGTCTCGTACGGCGGGTCACTTTCCGGCGAGCACGGCGATGGCCAGTCCCGGGGCGAACTGCTGCCGAAGATGTTCGGTCCCGAGCTCGTCCGCGCCTTCGGCGAGCTGAAGGACGCGTTCGACCCGGACAACCGGATGAACCCCGGCAAGGTCGTCCGCCCGTACCGGCTGGACGAGAACCTCACCCTGCGCGGCTTCTTCCCGCCCGAGCCGCGCACGTTCTTCCACTACCCGCACGACGGCGGCAAGTTCAGCGCCGGCGCCGCCTCCCGCTGCGTCGGCATCGGCAAGTGCCGCGGCGACGAGGGTGGGGTCATGTGCCCGAGCTACCGCGTCACCAGGGAGGAGGAGCACTCGACCAGGGGGCGGGCCAGGCTCCTGATGGAGATGGTCCGGGGCGAGGTGATCACCGACGGCTGGCGCTCAGGCGAAGTCCGCGACGCCCTCGACCTCTGCCTGGCGTGCAAGGGCTGCCGCAAGGAGTGCCCGGTGGGCGTCGACATGGCCACCTATAAGGCGGAGTTCCTCGCCCACCACTATGCGGGCCGGATCAGGCCGGCCTCCCACTACTCCATGGGCTGGCTGCCGGTGCTCGCCCGGCTGGTGTCGGCCGTGCCCGGCCTGGCGGGAATGGTGAACCTGGCCGGCCGTACTCCGGGAATTTCCGCCCTGGCCAAACGAGCGGGTGGTATCGACCCGCAGCGTGACCTGCCCCGGTTTGCGGGCCAGCCGTTCACCAGGTGGTACGCGCGCCGTAACTCTCCCGGGGGGACGACCCCCCCGGAGACCCCCCCGATCCTGGGGGGAAATCGTTCCCCCCAGACCCCCTCGAGGGTCATCCTCTGGCCCGACACCTTCAGCAACAACTTCCATCCCGAGGTCGCCCAGGCGGCCGTGACCGTGCTCGAGCGCGCGGGTTTCCAGGTGGACGTGCCCGCTCGCCCGGTCTGCTGCGGGCTCACGTGGATCTCCACCGGCCAGCTCGGCATGGCGGCCCGGATGCTGCGCCGCACCATCAAGACCCTGCGGCCCGACCTGCGGGCCGGCGTTCCCGTCGTGGTGCTCGAGCCGAGCTGCGCCGCCGTGTTCCGGGCCGACGCGGCGGAACTGCTGGGCAGCGACGACGCCCGGCTGCTCGCCGAACGGACCAAGACCCTCGCCGAACTGCTCGTCGAAGCAGGCTTCCAGCCGGATGGCCTGCAGGAGCAGCTCAGCAGGGCAGGAGCGGAGGGGGCCCGCAGCAGCCATGCCATCGCGCAGGTGCACTGCCACCAGCACGCGATCATGGGTTTCGATCCCGACGCCGAGATCCTGCGGCGCTGCGGCGTCGACGTCGATGTCCTCGACACCGGCTGCTGCGGCCTGGCCGGGAACTTCGGCTTCGAGCGCGGGCACTACGAGGTGTCCGCCGCCTGCGCCGAGCGCGGCCTGTGGCCGGCGGCCCGGGCGGCCGACCATCAGACCGCGATCCTGGCCGACGGATTCTCGTGCCGGACCCAGCTCGCCGCGGGCCGCACCGGCCGGGAGGGACTCCACCTGGCGCAGCTGCTGGCCCGCCTCACCGCGGACGGGCGGTTACCGGGACCGGGCCGGGCGCACAGTCGCGCCTGGTGCGTCCATGACCCGCGCGACCAGGATCGTCATGTCGTCCCGCAGCTCTTCCTGAGAGAAGGCCGTCACCAGGCCCTGGACCATCCTGGTGGTCTCGGAGGCGGACCGTCCGGCCAGCCCGGCCAGTTCGTCGGCGAGGCTGTCCTCGAAGTACCGCATGTCCTCACTCCGCGCGTCTGTCACCCCGTCGGAGTAGAAGAAGAGCAGGTCACCCTCGGTGAGCTCAAGCGCGGTGACGGCCGGTTCTGCGTCGGGAAACAGGCCCAGGGGCAGACCGCCGCCGCTCAGCACGTCGACCCGCCCGTCCGGCCGGACCACCGCGGGGCCGGGATGGCCGGCGCTGGCTAGCTCCACCCGGACGCGACTGCCTTCCCATCGCAGGTAGGCGAGCTTGGCGGTGACGAAGCGGTCCTCGTAATCGCCGGCCAGCATGACCTCATTCACCTTGGCCAGCACGTCGGCGGGATCCGGATTCCAGCGGGCCAGGACGCGGATCGCGTGCCGCGCGGCCGCCGTCATCGCGGCGGCCTCCTGGCCCTTGCCGCAGACGTCCCCGATCGTGATCGCCCAGGCGTCGTCCTGGACGGGAAAGACGTCGTAGAAGTCACCGCTGACTTCAAGCCCCTCGCTCGCCGGGACGTACGCCGCGGACAGGTCGAGCCCGGGGACGTCGGGCAGCCGGGCCGGAAGCAGGCTGCCCTGCAGCGCCTCGGCCACGACCGATCGCTGCCGGAACATCCGGTCCACCCGGATGGCCACGCCCAGGTGCTGCCCGAGGACTTCCGCCAGCGCGAGGTCGGCGAGGTCGAAGCGCCCCTCGCCGGGAGTACGGGCCAGGGTCAGGGCGCCGTACACGGTGGTGCCGTCGGTGATGGGGACGCTCAGCAACCCGGTCACGCCGAGCAGGATCAGGAGCGGGGTCCCGTCCGGGGCTGAGCCCAGGACTCCGGTGTCCTCCACGTGCGCCATCAGGACCGGCGTGCCGGCGGAGTAGACCTGCTCGGGCGTCGAGCCAGCCTGCGGGTCCGCTCCGCGCACCGTGCCGGCCAGGACCCGTGACAGCTCGCCGGGCGGCCCGATCACGAACTGGCGGCGCAGCAGGCCGGTCCGTTCGATGTCGACGATCACCCAGCTCGCGATGTCGCCCGCGAGCAGGCGGGCGCACCGCTGGATCGTCAGGGCCTCGCTGAAGGTCCTGTTGTCGAGCAGCAGCCTGGTCACGGCGATCACCAGGTCCATCCGCCGCGTCATGGCCCGGACCGCACCCTCTGCCGTCATCCCGCTGCCGTGCTCGCGGGGGGCGGCCGTGCTCGTACGCTTCGCCGGCCGGGTCGGCTTCGCCGGAGCCGCCGTGACCACGAGCAGCCTGGCGCCCTCCGGCAACGTCACGGCGTCGACCAACAGGGACGCGTCGGCCGGCCCGTCCGGCCCGAGCAGCTTGCAGTCCACCTGCCGCGCCGTGCCCGTCCGCGCGACCGCGGCGAGAAGGCTCTGCACCGCGGCCCGCGAGGGGAGGTCGACGAACGCGGTCAGCGGCCTGCCGGTGGCGTACCCGGGCGGGGCGCCGATCAGGTCACCGGCCTTGCCGTTGGCCCGCCGGACCGTCCCGTCAGGTTCCAGCACGAACAAGGGCGCGGGTGCGCCCTGGAAGACGCCTCGCAGCAAGGCCCGTTCCGCGCTGACCGAATCGTGCTGACCGAGCGCGGACTCTCCAGGGCCGGCCTCCGTCAGCTTCGTCAGCACCTCGAAGGCGGCGTCGAGTTCGGCGAACGCGGCATCAAGCAGAGATTGGGGATCGGCGCCAGGCATCCCCGCCGCCTGCCGCAGCCCCTCGAGCCGCCCCGACAGGTCGGCGAGTTCGGCGTACGACCCGCCCGGCCCGCTGCCCTGCGACATGATCTCCTGACCATCGCCACCGCTGGAATGCCCTCGCCCTGAGGCGACTCAATAGTACTTGCGGCAAAACGCAGCGGTGGCCTACCACTATCGCGTCCTAATTGCCTTACCACCAGCGGCGCCGCCTCGACCGGCGCGTGCGGTACCGCCCGTAGCCGCGGGTGGTAAAGGCGCTGACCAGCAGCGCCGCGGCGACCAGCGCGACGATGAACGTGATCACGGTGTGCCCGGCGCCCAGGATGGCCGTGGTGATGATTCCGCCGAGCAGCGCGGCCACGATGCCGATCAGGATCGTCAGTATCAGCCCCATGTGCTGGCGGCCGGGCACGAGCAGCCGCGCCAGCCCGCCGATCACCAATCCGATCAGGAGCCAGACGATGATGACGGACGCGGTGAGGGTGGCCATGACTTTCTCCTCTTGATGCTAATTCTCGTAGATGTCTTCGATGATCTCGGTGTCGCCGGGGCGGGGCTCCGTGGTCAGGTCGCGGGTGGCATCCAGGTCGCGGGTGGCGCCGAGATGGCTGCTGGCCTCCGGACTGCCTAGCGCGCCCGGGGCCGGCAAGCCCGCCCTGACCCGGGTGTTGGCCGGGTTGCGGTTGACGCCGGTCGGATAGATCACCTCTTCTGCCTGGCCGCCCGGGCGCCAGCGGGCCTGGCGTACGAACAGGCGCCGGCCGACCCAGCCGTAACCGCGCCGGGGTACGGCCAGTCCGAACACGCCGATGATCATGAGCACCCAGCCTGCCGTGTGCAGGTTGAAGACAGAGGTATTCGTCGTCACGGCGAAGGCGAAGATCGCCCCGATCCCGATCAGTACGAGTCCCATACCTGTTTTCATGAGAGTCCTTCCGCTGTTGAGCGCCCTGCTCAGGCCGTCACTGGCGTGCAGGGGGATGGAGAGGCAGGCTGGACCTCTGGGGCCTCGGGTGAATCAAGCAGCCTGCTCTTCAGATGGGTCAGGGCCCGTGCCATCAGCCTGGAGACGTGCATCTGCGAGATGCCGAGCCGGGTGCCGATCTCGGTCTGGGTCAGGTTGCCGTAGAAGCGCAGCACCAGGATGCGCTGCTCGCGTTCCGGCAGCTCGCCCCAGTGCGCGTTGAGGGCTTCCATATCGATCGCGTGCGCGACGCCCGGGTCGTCGTCGCCCAGCAGGTCCGCGAGCAGGGCCGGGTCGTCACGATCCGACAGTGGGGCATCCAGGGAGTACGTGCTGAACACCAGGTCCGCCTGCCGCGCCTCCAGCATGTCATCCTCGCTTACCCCCAGCCGGTCGGCGAGTTCTGCCTGCTCAGGTGCCCGGCCGAGCTGGTGGGTGAGTTCCTCGCTGGCCTTGCGCAGCTCGAGCAGGAGTTCCTGAGCTGACCGCCGCACGTGGATCTGCCACCGCTTATCCCGGAAGTGACGCTTGATCTCGCCGTAGACACAGGGCTGGGCGTAGGCCGCCAGGCTGTCGCCCACCTCCGGGTCATAGTTGTTGATCGCCTTGAGCAAGCCGACGTAGCCGACCTGCATGAGGTCCTCGGTGGGCTCGGGGCTGCCCCGGTACTGCCGGACGCAGGACCGGACCAGCTTGGTGTAGCGGTCGACGAGTATCTCGCAGGCCGCGGCGCGCAGCTCGCTGTCCCTCGGCTGGCTGCGGACCTTGGCCAGCAGCGCGTTATCGGACAACTCGTGCAGCTCAGCGCGAAGTACCGGGTTCAGGCCGACCTCGGGCGGAGCCACGTCGACGGCGGTGCGCCTCGGCTGCCTGAGGGTTTCCTTGATCATCGGTCGTCTCCCTGGACCTGGGATATTTCGGACGAGTAGGGTGTGCCCGGCCCGTGGAGGATAAACATTAAGTAACGTGATGCTCGTCACATTCGAGTCTCGGCTTGTCACCGTCAGCCACTCCGGTAGCGCTCCGCATCTACCGCGCGGAGGGCCAGGCCGTGGCCCGGGCGGTCCGGCTCCGGGCGCATGGCCCCGCCGGACGGGTCGAGTACGCCGTCGAAGAGCAGCCGTTCGATCCGCTGATGATCATGGAAGTACTCCACGTGCCGCAGGTTAGGCACCGCGGCTCCCACGTGCGCGTGCAGGTTCGGTGCGCAATGCCCGGAGACCTGCAGGTTGTGCGCGGCGGCCAGGGCGGCGCCGCGCAGGAACTCGCTCACCCCGCCGCATCGGGTCACGTCCAGCTGCAGGCAGTCGACCGCGCCGGCGTCGATGAGCCGCGCGGAATCCGCTAGCGACCAGCTGTACTCCCCGGCCGCCACGTCGGGCCGCACCTGCCCGCGCACGGCCGCCAGGCCTGCGAGGTCCTCGCTGGAGACGGGCTCCTCGAACCAGCTCACGCCGATCGCCGCGAGCTCGTCGGCCACCCGAACCGCCTGGCCGACGCTGTAGCCGCCGTTGGCGTCTACGTACAGCTCCGCGGCGGGTCCGATCACCTCGCGGGCGAGCTCGGCCCTGGCCAGGTCGCGGCGCTCGTTTGCACCCCACGACTCGCCGATCTTGATCTTGACCCGGGGGATGCCTTCCTGCTCCGCCCACTCGCTGAGCTGCCTGCGGGTGCGTGCGTCGTCGTAGGTGGTGAAACCGCCGCTGCCGTACACCGGCACGCACTGGTTGGCCCGGCCGAGCAGCCCGGACAGTGACTGGCCGAGCAGCCGCGCCTTGAGGTCCCACAGGGCGATATCCACCGCCGAGATGGCCATCGCGGCGACGCCCGCCCGGCCGATGTTGCGGACCTGCCTGGCCATCGCCTCCGCGGTCCCCGCGATGTCGAAGGCGCCGCGCCCGACCACCACGTCGGCGAGCACCTCGTTGATGACCGTCTGCGCGGCGGCGGAGACGTAGCTCCAGCCCAGCCCACGCTGTCCGCCCGCGCTGGCCGTCACCAGGACCATGGTCGTCTTGTCCCAGGCCAGCGTGCCGTCCGCCTCCGGGGCGTCCGTCGGTATGACGTAGACGGCGGTGTCGAGGGCCTTCACCGCGGGTTCGGTATCGCTCACGCCTGCTGCCACTACCTCCTGCGCCGCCGCTCAAACCGCCCGTTTTTCCGCAAATATCCGCCGGGCGCAGGTGTAGGCGTATAGCAGGTGGGAAGCCCAATGGCCGCTACGCCAGACTCCCGCCAGGACACGACATGCGCGAGGACACGACATGACCGTCACAGGGAACACCGCCACCTGGCGGGCCGGGGCCGCCTGCCTGTCCGCCGAACCTGACCTCTTCTTCCCCATCTCGACGACGGGCCCCGCCGAAAAGCAGATCGAGCGGGCCAAGAAGGTCTGTGCCGGGTGCGCGGTGCGGCGCGAGTGCCTGGATTTCGCGCTCGCCCACGATCAGATGTACGGCATCTGGGGCGGCACCACCCCGGACGACCGGCGGCGAGACCGCCGGCGCAAGCGCCGCGCGGAAGTTGCTGCGCAGAAGCGGACGGTTCCAGCGCAGAAGCGGACCGTCGCGGCGTAGCGGGGTGGGCTGGGCCGTAAATTGCGGCTGAGCCAGCGCTCCATGCAGGCGAGGAGATCGTCGGTGTCGACGGGCTTGGTGACGTAATCGCTGGCTCCGGCCGCGATGCTCTTCTCCCTGTCGCCGGGCATGGCCCGGGCCGTCACCGCGATGATGGGCAGGGTGGCGAAGGCGGGCATCTGCCTGATCTCGTTCATCGTGGCGTAGCCGTCCATCTCCGGCATCATCACGTCCATCAGGACGAGATCGGTGCCGTCGGAGCCCAGCAGCGCCTCGATGCCCTTGCGCCCATCGGCGGCCTGGGTCACCGACATGCCATGGAGTTCGAGCGTGCTCGTGATCGCGAAGACGTTGCGCGTGTCGTCGTCGATCACCAGGATCCGCCTGCCGCGCAGGGCCTCGTGTCCCTCGGCCTGCGGCGGGACGCGTGTCCCCGGATCGGCGGGCTCCCTGATCAGCGCCGGCACGTGCTCGGGCTGGGCGGCGGATAGGTGCAACGTGATGCGCTCGCGCAGTTCGTCAAGCGAGCCGAGCAGCTCGAGCGGCTGGGAACCGAACCGGAGCCGCGCGAGCCGCCCCTGCGCGCTGTCCAGGGTGTCCCTCGTGTGGGCCAGCACAGGAACTTCCCGCAGCTCAGGTTGCTCCTGGAGTCGCTCGAGGAAGGCGAAGGCGGAGGCGTTCTCCAGGCCGAGGTCCAGCACCACGCACTGATGCGGCGCGGCGCTGAGCGCCTCGATACCCTGCTCTGGGCTGATCGCCGTACCCACGTCGACCGGTCCGTTCATGCCGACCAGATCCGAGACCGCGCTATAAGCGAGCAGGGTCAACAGGCCGCCGCGCGCGCCCTCCAGGACCAGCAGGCGCCTGCCCCCGGCCGCGTCATCCGGTATCGCAGGCTGGAGCTGCAGCGCCATGGTCGCGTCGGCGCGAACCCCGGAGACCCCAAACCCGTCGCCGTTGCGCGTGAGGCTGAGGCCGTCGCGCCCGCCGGGGGTGACACCCGTCGCTCCCGGCAGCTCGCAGGGCAGGTACAGCGTGAACGTGCTGCCCCGGCCCAGTTCGCTTTCCGCGGCGATCTCGCCGCCGAGCAGCGCACCGACCTCACGGGCGATGGACAGCCCGAGGCCGGTGCCGCCGTACCTGCGGCTGAGCGTACCGTCGCCCTGTTGGAAGGCGCCGAAAATCGTGCCGAGGTTCTCTGGTGAGATCCCGATGCCCGTATCGATTACGGCGAAGGCCAGCGCGTCGCCAGCCCTGGCCGCCCGCCCGTCGACCCGGTGATCCAAGCCGATGCGGAGCAGTACGTGGCCGTTCTCCGTGAACTTGACCGCGTTGGATAGCAGGTTCCCGAGCACCTGGCGCAGCCGCTGCCGGTCGGTGAACAGCTCGGGCGGCGTGCCGGCGTCCGCCTCGACGGCGAACTCGAGCCCCTTCTCCGCGGTGAGCGGCTGGAACGTGGCCTGGATGTCCTCGAGGAGCGCGCTGAGCGCGAACCGTTCGGCGTGGATGTCCATCCGCCCCGCCTCGACCTTTGACAGGTCGAGGATGTCGTTGATCAGCTGCAGCAGGTCAGACCCGGCCGAGTGGATGACGTTGGCGTACTCGACCTGCTTGCCGGTCAGGTTCCGCCCCGGGTTCTGCGCCAGGAGGCGAGCCAGGATCAGCAGGCTGTTCAGCGGCGTGCGCAACTCGTGCGACATGTTGGCCAGGAACTGCGACTTGTACTTGGACGCCAGGGCCAGCTGCCTGGCGCGCTCCTCGATCTCCTGCCTGGCCCGCTCGATCTCGGCGTTCTTGGTCTCGATGTCACGGTTCTGCGCGGCCAGTAGGGCCGCCTTGTCCTCCAGCTCGGCGTTGGATCGCTGCAATTCCACCTGCTGGGCCTGGAGCTCTTCCGACCGCGCCTGCAGCTCGGAGGCGAGCCGCTGCGACTCCGTCAGCAGGGTGTCCGTCCGCGCGTTCGCGATGATCGTGTTGAAGTTGACCCCGAGGGTCTCGGTCAGCTGCTCGAGGAAGTCGGTCTCCACCTGGCTGAACGAGCTGAACGAGGCGAGCTCGATAACGCCGATCACCTGATCTTCAACCAGGATAGGCAGGACCGCGAGGTTCGCGGGCGGCGCCTCGCCGAGCCCCGAGGAGATGCTGACGTAGCCCTCGGGCAGGTTCTCCACGACGATCGACCGCTTGCTCCGCGCGGCCTGCCCGATGAGGGACTGGCCGAGCCGGTACTGGATGGGCTCGGCCCGGCCGGCGCGCAGCCCGTACCCGGCGATGAGGCGGAGCCTGGTGTCGTCGTCTTCGGTCGGCTCGGACAGGAAGAAGGTACCGTGCTGCGCGCCGACCAGAGGTGCCAGCTCGTCCATGATCAGCTCGGCCACGACGGCCAGGTCACGGTGGCCCTGCATCATCCCGGCGATCTGGGCCAGGTTGGTCTTCAGCCAGTCCTGCTGCTGGTTGGCCTGGATGGTCTCGCGCAGCGACTGCACCATCGCGTTGATGTTGTCCTTAAGCTCCGCTACCTCGCCCTGGGCTTCCACGGAGATCGACCGGGTCAGGTCCCCGGAGGCCACCGCGCTGGTCACCTCGGCAATCGCGCGGACCTGCCTGGTCAGGTTCCCGGCGAGCTCGTTGACGTTCTCGGTCAGCCGCTTCCAGGTGCCCGACACGCCCTCGACCTCGGCCTGGCCGCCCAGGCGTCCCTGGCTGCCGACCTCGCGGGCGACCCGGGTGACCTCCGCCGCGAACGAGGAGAGCTGGTCGACCATGGTGTTGATGGTGGTCTTGAGCTCGAGAATCTCGCCGCGCGCGTCGACGTCGATCTTCTTGGACAGGTCACCCTGGGCGACCGCGGTGGTGACCTGGGCGATGTTGCGGACCTGGCTCGTCAGGTTGTTGGCCATCGAGTTGACGTTGTCGGTCAGGTCCTTCCAGGTGCCGGAGACGCCCTTGACATCGGCCTGGCCGCCCAGGCGTCCCTCGGTACCGACCTCGCGGGCCACCCTGGTCACCTCGTCGGCGAACGCGGACAGCGTGCCGACCATCCGGTTAATGGTCTGGGCGAGCGCGGCGACCTCACCCATGGCTTCCACGGTGATCTGCCGGCTCAGATCGCCGCGTTCCACCGCCGTGGCGACCTGAGCGATGGAGCGCACCTGGTCGGTCAGGTTGGACGCCATCACGTTGACGTTGTCGGTCAGGTCCTTCCACGTGCCCGACACGCCCCGGACGACGGCCTGGCCGCCGAGGTTGCCCAGGGTGCCGACCTCGCGGGCGACCCTGGTCACCTCGTCCGCGAAGGCGGAGAGCTGGTCGACCATGGTGTTGATGGTCTCCTTCAGCTCCAGGATCTCGCCGCGGGCGTCCACCCGGATCTTCTGGCTCAGGTCGCCCTTGGCTACTGCCGTGGTCACCTCGGCGATGGAGCGCACCTGGTCGGTCAGGTTGGCCGCCATGACGTTGACCGACTCGGTCAGGGCCTTCCACGTGCCCGATACGCCCTTGACGTCGGCCTGGCCGCCCAGCCGCCCCTCGGTGCCGACCTCGCGGGCGACCCTGGTCACCTCGTCGGCGAAGGAGGACAGCTGGTCGACCATGGTGTTCAGCGTGGACTTCAGCTCGAGGATCTCGCCGCGCGCGTCCACGTCGATTTTCTGGCTCAGGTCGCCCTTGGCGACCGCGGTCGCCACCTGGGCGATGTTGCGCACCTGCCCGGTGAGATTGCCCGCCATGGCGTTGACCGACTCGGTCAGGTCCTTCCAGGTGCCTGATACGCCCGGGACGTAGGCCTGGCCACCCAGCTTGCCCTCGCTGCCGACCTCGCGGGCCACCCTGGTCACCTCGGAGGTGAACAGGTCAAGCTGATCCGCCATCCCGTTGAAGACCGTGGCGATCTCGTCCATCAGCGGATCCCCGGTCTTGGCCAGGCGGGTGCTGAAGTCACCGCCCCGTACCGCCGTCAGCCCCGCGAGCAGTTGCTCAAGCCCGGACTTGTCAAGCCGCGGGCCCGACTGGACCGTATCAGTCACCAAGCGCTCCCATCAGCTGCGGCCGACGCAGCGCGACGTGCGTCCGGCTTCGTCGTGCGATCCCTATCGATGGTAGACCGTATGTAATAATCATGGGCCGAATGGACTTCAATAACCGCGCTTAAACGAGAAGGGCCTGGCTGCGGCGGTCGTGTGACTTCCCGCGCAGATGGTCTTTTCCAAGGCTATAACGTCATTTGGAGGCCTATTATGGTTTCTGGGGCATAGCGTCATCCCGTGGGGGAAAGCGGTGGTTGTGACGGACAGCGATGACGTGCTGCGGCTCAGCACGGTAATCGACCGCCAGCGGCGCGAGCTCGACCGCATCCGCGCCGCATCCGCCGGCGAGGCCGTCGTCGCGATGGCCAGGGGCGCGCTCATGGAGCGCCTCGGCCTGTCCTCGGCCGAGGCCGCGAGCCAGCTCGCCGAGCTGTCGTCGGCCACCGGGATCCCGCTGGCCGAGATGGCCGCTGCCGTGCTGTCGCCCCAAGCGCCGAATGCCCGCGAGATAGCGAATGACGCGGGTGCGCCGGGGGCGGTCCGCGACGCCGGCGCGCTCGATGGCGGATCCGATGCCGGAGGCGCGCAGGGTGCCGATGCGCGCAGCGCGAGCGCGGGGACGACCGGGCCACGCTCGCTGATGATCGAGGCGGCGGCTGAGCTGGCGGCCGACGGCGCCGAGCTGGTCGGCACCTTGGCCAGGCAGGTCCTCGCGCCCCGGGGGGCGAGCACGGTGGTGCTGTGGCTCCTCGAAGCGGACGGGGCGCTCATGCTGCTGGGCGAGGCTGGCCTGCCCCTCGGGGAGGCCAGCCGGTGGTGGCATATCCCGCCGCAATTGGACTGCCCCCCGCAGCGCGTCGCTCGCGGCGCCGCCGACATCTGGTGGCCCGCGGGTCCTCCGGAGTGGGACAGCGCTCCGGTGACCGGTCAGGCGGGCGGGGCCCGGGCGGTCCTCTCGCTGCGGGAGCGGAGCGGCGAACTGCTCGGCATCATGGAGGTCGCCTGGCGCGAGCCGTTCCCGGCCTTCGGTACCGAGCTCCGCGGGCATCTGTCAGCCCTGGCCGCGGGTAGCGCGCGAGTCGTCGGCGCCCGTCTTGCGCACGGCAACCTGGTCGCCGCGCATCCGAAGCCAGCCGTCTACGCGCTGCTGGACGGCCTGACCGAGGCGGTGCTGGCGGTCCGGGCGATCAGGGATGACGGCGGGCGGGTGACCGACTTCAGCATCGAGCACGTCAGCCCGGGCTTTCGCGATCCAGCGGGGCGGACGGCCACGGAGCTGACCGGGCTCACCCTGCTCGAGGCGTACCCGGTCAGCGTGGTCGGCCAGGGGCTGTTCACCAGGGCCATGCAGGTCTTGGCGGACGGCGCGGCCCAGTTCGTTCCCGGGCCGATCGGCGAGTCCCTCGCGGCCCAGTACGCCCCTGGACCGATCGGCGAGCCCCTCGCGGACCTGCGCGTGGCCAGGTTCTTCGACGGCGTGATCTTCACCTGGCGGCGCGACGCCCCGGCCGGCAGGCTGACCGCCCTCCTTGATCACGCGCAGCGGCTCGGCCGTCTCGGCGGCTGGGAGGAAGACCTGGTCACCGGGGCCGTGCACTGGACCGACTCGGCCTTCGAGCTGTTCGGCCTGGAACCGCGCCCCGGAGCAGAGATCCCGCTGGCTGACCTGCACAGCTACGTGATGGCGGCGGACAAGCCCGCGGTGCAGCGCTTCCGCGAGGACCTGCCGGAGCGCCGGGAGGCCGCGACCGCCACCTTCCGCGTCGTCCATCCCGACGGCCGGGGCGTCCGCCAGATCCGCGTCTTCGCCGAACCGGTCACGGACGCGACCGGTTCGGTGGTCGCCCTGCGCGGGGCCTTCCAGGATGTCTCCGCGCACTACCAGACCCAGGTCGCCCTCGCCGCCACGCGTGACCGGCTCGCGGATAGCGAGCAGCGAGTCGCGGAAGAGCACCGGCTCGCGCTACGGCTGCAGCGGGCGATCATGCCGCCCGACGAGCGGCCGGTCCTGGCGGCCGGGATCGACGTCGCGGTGCGCTACCGGCCGGCGGGCGAGGGTCACCTGGTCGGCGGCGACTGGTACGACGCGCTGCTGTTGCCGGATAACGACGTCCTGCTGGTGGTCGGCGACGTGGCGGGGCACGGCATCGACGCGGTGACCGGGATGGTCGCCGCCCGCAACTCCCTGCGCGGCCTGGCCATCACGGGGGCCGGGCCTGCTGAGTTGCTCCGGATGCTCAACGGCGTGGTGTGCCATCTCACCGCCGGAGTGGTCGCGACCGTGGTCTGCGGTCGGTACAACCCCGCCACCCGGGTGCTGCGCTGGGCGCGGGCCGGTCACCTGCCGCCCGTCCTGCTCCGCGGCGGGAAGCAGGCCCAGCCGAGAACGGCCAGGCTGCTGCCGCTGCCGGGCGGGATGCTGCTCGGCATGGACCCGGACGCGGCCTACGAAGAGGCCAGCGAGCCGCTCGAGCGCGGTGACACGCTGCTGCTCTTCACCGACGGGCTGATCGAGCAGCGCGGCGAGTCGATCGAGGACGTGCTCGGCGCGTTCGTGAACATCCTGGGCTCGGGTGCACTAGAGGGCCGGGGGACCCGGAGGCTGACCGCCGCCGCTCAGGCCGACCGCGTCCTCGCCCGCGCCGTCTCCGACACCGCCGACGATGCTTGCCTGGTCGTGGTCCGCATCGCCTGACCTCGCGCTGAGCGCAGCCTGGCCCAAGTCACCCAGACCTGGCCACCCGCCAGGCTGGGCTGCGGCGGAGTGATCTTCGTCCGTAGCGAGCGGGCCCGGATCACCCAGACCTGGCCCCTCGCCAAGCGCGGCCGCGGCGGAGTGATCTTCGTCCGCAGCGAGCGGGCCCGGACCACCCAGACCTGGCCCCTCGGCAAGCGCGGCTGCGGCGGAGTGATCTTCGTCCGCGGCGAGCAGGTCGAGGAACGGGCCGACCCGGAGCCCTTCCTGGGCGGAGTGCCGGAACAGGCTGTCCGGGTTCACGGTATATACGGTCCGCCGTCCTGTCCGGGTGCGGGTAAGGTAACCCGCGGCCTCCAGGTCGGCCACGATGGCCTGGACGGCGCGTTCGGTGAGCCCGGCCGCGGCGCTGATGTCCCGGATCCGGGCCTCGGGGTTGCGGGCGATCTCCACGAGCACGTGCCCGTGCCCGGTCAGCAGGGTCCAGCTTCCGCCGGGTTCACTCATGGTCTTGACTATATTACTCGTGAGATAGTTAGCGCGAGAGAGAATACATGAAATTTTTCTCGTATTTACATTGACAGGTCTTCGCCGGGCAGCGATCCTAAGAGTGCCCGATCGACGTCCTCGCAACACCAGGAGGAGGTTGGCCCAGATGCCTGATCACACGTTCCCGGTCGAAGTGGTCCGGGGCATACCGGTGGTGGCGGCACCCGAGGAGATCGATATCACCAACGCCACCGAACTGCGGACGGCCCTGCTGGAGGCAGCGGCGGACGGGTCGGGGACGCTCGTGGTCGACATGACCCGGACGCTGTTCTGCGATTCGGCCGGGCTGCACACCCTGGTGGGTGCGCATCGGCGCGCCGTGGCCGAGGGCGGTACGGTACTGCTGGCCGTCTCCAGCGAGAGCGTCCTGCGCATTCTCGCGCTTACCGGCCTTGATGCCGTGATTCCCAACTTCACGAGCCTGGAAGAAGCTGTGGCCCAAACCGCGAGTACGCTACAGCCGCGCGAGTCTGCCTGAGGGAGGGAACGCGGTTCAGCTGCGAAGCTGCTGGATCTTGTCCGCCAGCAGGGTGATGGCGATGGCCGCCTTGCGCGGCTGGCCGCGAAATCCGCTTTCATCCACGGGCCGGAGCAAGGCAGACTCTGCTCGTGGAGCCGGTCAGGAGCTACGTGATCTGCTGTGTTCCGCTCAGCCATGAGCTCCGCCGGCTGATCCACTGAATGCCAATTTATCCCGCTACGTTGCAAATAATGATGCCTGCCCGCATGCGCCGATGG
This sequence comes from Streptosporangiaceae bacterium, assembly GCA_050698755.1. Classification (GTDB taxonomy): domain Bacteria; phylum Actinomycetota; class Actinomycetes; order Streptosporangiales; family Streptosporangiaceae; genus Palsa-504. Next base: position 17,218 of record JBOHCK010000067.1, read on the forward strand.
GCGATATCGCAGCCTTTATCACGGCTAGCGAAATGTGATCGGTAATTCCAGCCGGCGATAACGCGAATGGATGCGGAGCACGTACCGCCGGCGTTCGGGAAAATGGATTTGTATTTTAAGCTTTGGTTGCACGGGTCCAGGGCCGGGGGGGTCCAGGGCTCTGGACCCGTGCGTTCGCAGCGGTCTAGGCCGCCAGCGGGGCGGCCTTTCCGTAGACCGCGAGCGTCTCATCGGCGATCCGGTCCCATGAGTAGCGGGACTTCGCCCGGTCGGCCGCCGCGACCCCGTAGGCCTCGATGAGGATCGGATGCGAGAGCAGTTGCCGGATCCGCTGGGCCAGCAGGGCCGGCCGCCCGGGCGGGATCAGGATGCCGGTCGTCCCGTTGACCACGGCGTCCATGTGCCCGCCTACCGGCGGGGCCAGGACCGGGGTCCCGCAGGCCATCGCCTGCAGTGACGTCGTGCCCGCGGGCTCGTACTGGCAGGTGCTCACGACCAGGTCGGCGGAGCGCAGCAGGGCGGGCAGCGCTCCGTGCTCGACCGCGCCCGTGAATATCACCCGGTCGGTCAGGCCCAGTGCCCCGGCGAACCGGGCCAGCTGGACGTACTCGCCGTCCCTGGGCAGCTCGGCCCGCGCCGGACCGCCGACGACCATGAGCTCGGCGCCGGGTACCCGGGTCAGCGCCCGCAGCAGCGTCTGCAGCGCGTCGCGCTCCCTTAGGTCAGCCACGGTGAGCAGCCGCGGGCGGCCGTTGCGCTTGGCCACCGGGCCCTCGGGCGTGAACGTGTCGGTGTCGACGCCCCACGGGACCACCTTGATCGCGGACCGGTGCACGCCCAGGCTGGCCAGGTCAGAGACCTCGGCGGAGTGGGTGGCGACCACGGCGGTGGCGCTGCGCCCGATGGCCGGCTCGAGCCTGATGCGGGCCGCGGCCGCATCATCCGCCTGCGCCCAGACGCGCCGTTCCGTGACACCGAGCGAGCTGAACTCCTGGACGATCGGGATGCTCAGGTTGCGCGCGGCGGCGAGCGCCGCCAGGCCGCTCGTCCAGTGCAGCGCGTGCACCACGTCGGGGCGCTCGCTTTCGAACCGGCTGCGCAGCGGGCCGCTGAACGCGGGCACCCGCTCCAGGAGGCCCGCGTCGCTTTGCTCACCGTGGCCCGGGGCGGGCGGCACGGGTCCAGCGCTCAGGTGCTCGACGCGGACGCCCTCGTGGAGCCTGGCCTGCTTGGGCTGGTCAGCTAGCTGCTTCTGCGCGTACACGGTCACGTCGTGCCCGTGCCTCGCGAGCATCCGGGTAAGTTCGCTGAGTCCGCGGTCATCGCTATCCGGTCCAGTGCCCGCGCGCGGGCTAAGGGGAGTCGCGTGCTGAGCTACCAGGGCGATCTTCATTAGTGGCCTCCTCGCCGACTGAAAGTCCTCACGGTGTCGCCGAGAAAGCGGAAAAGTGGCACCCGATCCGCCCGCTCCGCGATAACACTTCACCGCGGCGCGTGCCTCCGTCGTGGGCACCACCTACGGAGAGCATATCCCGAACCGGCGATGTTCAAACGCCCGGCCGCGCGGAATTCTCCGGCTGGGGCTTCGCCGGTTTAGCCGACCGCGGCGTCGGCCACGCTGTCGAAGACGGGGATCAGCCGGTCAGCGGTGGTCAGGCGCAGGATCTTGGCCACGGCGGCCTGCGGGGACACCAGCGCGAGGACTCCGCCCTGGCGGTCCAGCGCCCGGTTCACCAGGAGCAGCGCGTGCAGCGCGGATGAGTCCATGAAGCGCAGGCCGGATAGGTCGAGGATCAAGGTGTGCGGCTGCTTGGACACCTCCTCGTCCAGCAGGCGCCGCAGCTCATCCGAATTCGTGACGTCAGCCTCGCCGGCGATCTCCACGAGCGTGTAGGGCTCGCCAGCCGCCTCGCTGGCCGCTACCGAGACCGTCAGCAATTCCACGCCCTTGTTGTACCACGGCGGATTCGGTGAAGGTACTCCTCACCGCAGGCGTGGCCATCCATGCGCGGGGTTATGGCTGCGGCCTCGGTCTGGGCAGCTTCATGTGCAGCCGGATCGTCGTCCCGGTCTCGTCCGAACGCATGTCGACCTGGTCGCAGACCTCGTTGACGATCCAGAGCCCGTGCCCGCCCATCGCATCCATGGAGGGCTTGCGTTGGCCGGCCATGGGATCGGTGATCAATCCGTCGTCGTGCACCTGGCACACGATCTCCTCGCTGTCGTACCAGATCTTCAGCGACCCGGGGGACTTCGCGTGGCGGACGGTGTTGGCCGCGACCTCGCTGACCGCGAGCACGAGGTCGGTAGCGCGGGGTTCGGGCAGCCCGGCCAGGACGGCGTAGCGGTGCACCACGGCTCGGATCGCCGCCAGGTCGGTGGTGTAGTCGTAAGACATGGCACCCGGTGCCGGGGGAGGCAGCAAGCCGCCGTCTGCCCGCGTTGGGGGCGAGGCGGTCAGAGCTTCTCGCGCCGCGGGTGCGCGCCGCGCCGACTGTGCGTCCCAGGCCATCACCAGCCACGATACACGGCAGGTCGGCTAGGTCCGCCGCGGTGGCCCAAGTGTCGCGTGTCGCCATATGCGCGGCATGCGCAGCATGCGCGGTCTGTGCGTGCTCCGGATCGCGGTCCGGAGGAGTATCTGCCGCCTGCTGGGTAGACGAAGGGGCAACCTGAATTCGCGGTTCCCCGGAAGCGCGGGAGCCGCCAGTCTTGCGGAGGTACACATGCGACTCGGAGTGCTCATCGTGCTGGTTTGGCTGATCATCGGCGCTATAGCGGCCGGACAACGCGGTTATTACGGCTCGGAGCCTGCGAACTGCACGAAGACGGGAACGATCATCGCCACCGTCGTAGCGGGTCCGCTCAATTACGTGGGCGTGAACCCGAAGGTCTCGTGCCATGCGCCCTCCCCGAGTAACTGAGTCCGGCACTGTCCTTCCCGGGGAGAAGTGCCGTATGCGGCCATCGGTGCACTATGGAAATCTCCTCCGGCGAGCAGAAGGGCTACCCGTGGCGTGAGCCGCCAAACCGGCGTTGGGTGTCATTGGCCCGGTCTCGCAGTCCGTGTAGCTCACACGGTAGCGAGTCCGGGCCATGTAGCCCCCGGCGCACAGCGATGTTTTGAGTGTGGTGCGGTACCTTCGCGGAGTTCTCCACCCAAGGCCGCGTCGCGTCCGGTGGTCGCGATCTGAGTGAACAGGAAGCCCCACATCAGTGACGATCGACGATGTAGCTCGCATGGCCGGGGCCCTGGCGGGCGTGCGGTGCGCCGCGCCGCACGGGCTGGCCGAGTGGCGATATCACGGCAGGCTGATCGCGCGCCAGCTTGACGACGTACACGTGGTGATCCGCGCCGATTTCGATTACCGCGACTCGGTACTCCGGCAGTTTCCCCGAACCTTCAGCGTCCCGGCCCGGTACATCAAGCACATGATGGTGGTCGCCGACCTCGCCGCAGGCGACGCTGGTGCCATTGAGGATGCCCTCGAAGCAGCGTGGCAGCTTCAGCGCAGCGCCGGCTGACCGCGCCCTGCCGCCGGTGAGACTCAGGGCAGGACGAACCGCTCTACCGCGTTGGCGAAGCCCTCGTCCTCGTTAGACGTGGTGACGCGGCGGGCGGCCTTCTGGACCTCATGACTCGCGTTGCCCATGGCGATGCTGAGCCCGGAGTGGGCAAACATGAGCACATCGTTGGGCTGGTCGCCGATGGTGGCGATCTGCTCGGGGGGAATCTGGTAGGTCTGGGAGAGATACTTGGCCACGGCGCCCTTGTTGGCGTTGGGATTGGTGACGTCGGCGTAGTACGGCTGAGACCTAGCCGCCGACACGTAGTCGCCGAAGTGCTCGCGCACCGCGTCAACGCCCTTCTGGACCGCGTCGTAGTCGTCGCTCACCCCGGTGATCTTGGCCACTCCGTCCGACACCGAGTCGAAACCGTCGACCACTGTCGCGTCGAACTTGACCGTCCAGGTCTCGCGAGCCACGTGCGGTGCCTTCGGGTCCCGTATGAACCAGTCCGCGCCGCGGTAGATCCACACGTCCAATCCGTGGCTGCCCAGTAGCTCGATCACCGTGGGCGTCACGTCGTCGGGGATGACCTGCTGCTCGATCACCGACATGTCGGGATGGACGTATACGCCGCCGTTGAAGGCCGCGATCGGCGTGGTGAGCCTGAGCGGCTCGATGAGCATGGACATGCCGCGGGGCGGACGGCCGCTGGTGATGGCGAACATTATCCCGGCCTCACTCAGCTTCGCGACCGCTGCGATGGCGCGGTCGGTGAGGACCTTGTCGTTGGTGACCAGCGTGCCGTCGACGTCGGCGAGGAACAGTCGAATGGGCGGGGCCATGGTGCCTCCAGTTCGGGTTCGGCAGTCTGGTCAGGAGAGGTCAGGGAGGTCAGGAGCTGGACGATGAGTGCCTGAAGTCGGTCCGGTCGACTGACTCACCCCGGCCCACGAGCACCGTCGCCACCATCTCCGGTGGGAACAGGCCGTGCCCGACCACCCCGGGCGTGGCCGACAGCCGGATGGCCAGCGTGGCCGGATCATCTACTGGCCCGTGGTAGTCCGCGATCACGCCGCCGTCGGGGCTGAGCGGGACGTCGCGCAGCGAGGCCGGCGCGACCCGGCGCATGGTGGCGCGCAGCCCGAAGGAGAGCAACTCGAGGGGGATCGGGTTGTGCAGGGCCTGGACCGGCTTGGTCGAGTCGGCGATGACGACGAACCGGTCCGCGGCCCCCGCGATGATCTTCTCCCGGGTGTGCGCGCCGCCCCCGCCCTTCACCAGCCAGCCGTCCGGGGCGATCTGGTCCGCGCCGTCGATGGCGATGTCGAAACGGTCGATGCTCGCGACGGCCTCGATCCGCAGGCCCAGCTCGCGTGCGGCTTGCTCGGTGCGCGGCGACGTGGCCGCGCAGACTATGCCGAGCGACCGCCGGGCCAGGGCGGGGAGCAGGAACGCCACCGTCGAGCCGGTGCCGAGCCCGACGGTCATGCCGTCCTCGACCAGTTCCGCGGCCGCCTCCGCGGCGACCTGCTTCTCCCGCTGGGTACCCTGCGGACCGCCCGGCTGGCCCGCCACCGGGACTTCAGGACGCCGCACGGTCGGCCATCACCAGGGAGGCGGCGGCCTCGACGCGGCCCGCCGGGATCGTCGTGTCGCCGGCCAGGAGCCGCGCCAGTGGCTCCTTCTTGTCCTCGCCGGTGACCAGCCAGAGGATCTGCCGGGCCCGCGCCAGCGCCGGGTAGGTCAGCGTCATCCGTACCCGCCCCTGGTACGGCTGGGTCAGGGCGACCAGGCGATCGGTGACCGACAGGACCGGGTCGTCCGGGACCAGCGAGGCGGTGTGCCCGTCGGGGCCCAGGCCCAGGTGAACAAGATCGAAGTGCTCGGGGAGCAAGGCCGCGTAGCTGGCGGCCGCGGCCACCAGATCGCTGTCGTTGACCGGCATGGGCCGCACCTGCGCCGGGGCCGAGCCCAGCGCCTTGGTGAGGTGGGTCAGGTTCCTGTCAGGGTCATCGGGCGGAGCCACGCGCTCGTCCACCTGGTAGATGACAGTCGCCTCCCACGGGACCGTCAGAGAAGCCAGCTCGGCGAACATGGCCCAGGGGGTGTGCCCGCCGCTGACCGCGAAGTGGAAGCTGCCGCTGGCCGCCACCGCGGCACGGGCGCGCTCGGCCACGAAGGCCGCGCCAGCCCGGGCTACGGCGTCGGGATCGGCCAGCGTCCGGAGTTCGTGGTGCATGTCGCTCCCTAATGCCGTCGGTGTCTTGGGTGCCATGAACGCGTTCGGGTTACGTGACCTCCCCGCCATGGCGCCCTCCAATCCGGGCGATCCATCCGACACGCTACGCCAGCCTAGAACGCCCGCGACACGAGGCCGTGAAGGCCCGGCGTGGCCTGCGAACGCATCCGGTCATCCGCCGCCGCTCCGACCGGTCATCCGCGGCCGCTCCGACCGGTGCCGGACTGGCCAGCCCGCTGACCACCAGCACCAATCTCCTCATCCGCCACAGCCCCAAACCCATGGTTGTGGCACCGTACCCACAAGAGTGGTCTTTGATAAATCCCACAACCGTCAGGCCAGTTCAGCGTGCCGTCTCGTAATCGAGGCCACCTACGCAGTTTGACTGTGGCCGCGCGTGGCCGCATCCAGTCGGCGCCGGACCTCCGGC